>CAXUDN010000004.1:0-59967 GCA_964249715.1 uncultured Acidobacteriaceae bacterium | reverse complement strand
GCCGCCGGCAGCGCAAATCCCATCGTTCCCAATCCACCCGAAGTCACCAACGACCGAGGCGCCTCATGCTTGAAATACTGCGCCTCCCACATCTGGTGCTGCCCCACATCCGTCACCACGATCGTCTGCTCCAACCGCCCCGCAGCCCGCGCCTCCCGCCAGATGTCATGGATCACATGCGCCGCATAGAGGTGCCCGTTATCCGGCAGATTGATGATGTCCCGTACCGCAACCTCGCCCTTGCTCCGCTCAATCTCCCCCAGCCACTCGCTAGTCTTCCCTAAAGCATTGTCATCTCGACCGGAGCGCAGCACAGTGGAGAGACCTGCGTTCTGCTCAGCCGCACCATTTTCCAACTCCCCCAACACCGACTTCAAATCACCGATCAACGCCACGTCCACACGCACGTTTTTATTGATCTCACTCGGATCAATCTCCACATGAATCTTCTTCGCCCCCTGCGCATAGTGCGCCAGGTTCCCCGTCACCCGGTCATCAAATCTCATACCGAACGCCAGCAACAAATCAGCTTTCTGAATGGCCTCATTTACCCAACTCTCGCCGTGCATCCCCATCATTCCCAACGACAACGGATGCCCCGCCGGAATCGCCCCTAACCCCAGCAGCGTCGAAGCAATCGGAATCCCCCTCGCCTCCGCAAACCCTAACACCTCCGCCGCCGCCCCCGACTCCACCACCCCATGCCCAGCTAAAATAACCGGCCGCTTCGACTCCCGAATCAACCCCGCCGCCTCAGTGAACGAAGCGTGATCCGCCCGCAACATCGGGTGCGGCCTCACCGCCCGCGGCTTACACATATCGAAGTCAAACACCGCCGCCGCCTGCTGTGCGTCCTTCGTGATATCCACCAGCACCGGCCCCGGCCGCCCCGAGCGCGCAATCTGAAACGCCAGCCGCACCGTCGGCGCAATCTCCTCGGCGCGCGTTACCAAGAAGTTATGTTTCGTAATCGGCAGCGTGATGCCCGTGATGTCGATCTCCTGGAACGCATCCGTGCCCAGCACCTTCGAGCTCACCTGCCCCGTAATCGCCACCACCGGTACCGAGTCCAGCATCGCCGTAGCCAATCCCGTCACAAGGTTTGTCGCTCCCGGCCCCGACGTAGCCATACATACCCCCACCCGCCCCGAAGCCCGCGCATACCCATCCGCCATATGCGCCGCGCCCTGCTCATGCCTTACAAGCACATGATGGATGGAAGGAAACTTCCGCAGCGCATCATAGATCGGCAAAATCGCCCCGCCCGGATACCCAAAGATTATCGTCGTGTCTTCACCAGCAAGCGTGGCCCAAAGGATCTCGGCTCCGCTCAGTATGGGATGTGTATCGTTAGTTGACATGTTTTGTATTCCCGTTGCGTGCGTGTGTTCGTTTGGTTCCGTGCTTCTCAATTGCACCTAGTTGTGCTTTTGGCTTGATCATCTCTTGTATGTCTGCTTCTTTAACATCCTCTTGCTCTTCCCACATGATCTCCGCGCCGTCTTCGAGCTTCTCGTAGATCAAGAGCAAATCACGGAGACCCCTGAATCTAGAAACGACCTGCTCACCATCAGGGTTGGTCCAAGTATCTTCGTAGAGCTTCCCGTGAATCAGCGCTTTCTCATGCGCCTGCTCCGGTGAAGAGGCACTGATGAGGTGTGTGTTGATCCAGACGGTAGACTCCTCGCTGTTGCCGACCTTCAGCTCCTGAATCACGTCAGCTAGAAACCATTCCATGTCCTTCGGGATCCACTTCTGCTTTGACATCTCAGCACCTCAGGGAGAGATCGACCCACTCTGCACGGGATTAACGACTATAGCTGTTGCTGACACATGATTCCCTAGGGATCATGCTCCCTAGAAGAGGCCGGCAACTATGCCGTCACCGCACCTTCACTCGCACTACCCACCGCATTCGCATACTTCGCAAACACCCCACGCTTATACCGCGCCTCCGGCGCCCGAAACTCCTTCAACCGCGCCGCAATCTCCTCCGCACTCACCTCCATGGTCAACGTCCTCCCCGGAATATCAAACGTAACCAGATCCCCCTCCCGCACCGCCGCAATCGGCCCACCCATCTGCGCCTCCGGTGCCACATGCCCCGCCATCAACCCGCGCGTCGCCCCGCTGAACCGCCCATCGGTCAACAGCGCCACCGTCTCACTCAACTCCGGTATGCCCTTGATCGCCGCCGTCACCGCCAGCATCTCGCGCATGCCCGGGCCGCCCTTGGGCCCCTCATACCGAATCACCAAAACATCATCCGGCTGGATCTCGCCAGCCTCCACCGCATGAAAGCACGCATCCTCGGAATCAAACACCCGCGCCGGCCCGGTGTGATGAATCCGCTCATGCCCCGCCACCTTCACCACGCATCCCTCCGGCGCGAGATTCCCCCGCAAAATCACCAACCCCCCCGTCTGCTTCAGCGGAGATGACCACTCCCGAATCACATCCTGACCCGGCGTCTCCTCCGCCAGCGCCGCCTCTTCGTGCAGCGTCTTTCCTGTCACCGTTAACCCATCCTCCAGCTGCCCTCGCTCCATCAATCGCTTGGCCAACACCCGCGACCCACCCGCCTCCTGATAATTCTTCGCCGCATACTTCCCACCCGGCGACAGATCGCAAATAAACGGCGTGCGCTCCGAAATCCGGTCAAAGTCTTCCATCGACAACGGAATCCCCAACTCATGCGCAATCGCAATCAAATGCAGCACCGCATTCGTCGACCCACCCGACGCGCAAACCGCCTTGATCGCATTCTCCAGCGCCCCGCGCGTCAGAATCTCGCTCGGCTTCACACCCTTCCGCACCAGATCCATCACGCATCGCCCAGCTTCCCGCGAAGCCTCATGCTTGTCCTTCGACATCGCCGGCACGCCCGTCAACTGGATCGGCGAAATGCCCAAAAACTCCCCCGCCATCGCCATCGTGTTCGCCGTAAACTGCCCGCCACACGCCCCCGGCCCCGGACAAGCCGCAGCCTCCACCGCCTCCAACCCCGCATCGTCCAGCCGTCCCGCCGCATGCGATCCAATCGCCTCAAACACGTGAAGAATCGTGATGTCTTTCGTCCTTCCGTCCGGCAAAGGCAGATGCCCCGGCATGATACTCCCTCCATACAGCATCATCCCCGGCACATCCAGCCGGGCCAACGCCATGATCGCCGCCGGCATGTTCTTATCACAGCCCGCAATGCACACCAGCCCATCAAAACTGTTCCCGCGCGTCACCAACTCGATCGAATCCGCAATCACCTCACGCGAGATCAACGAAGCCTTCATCCCCTCCGTACCCATCGTGATGCCATCGGAGATCGTCACCGTATTGAACTCCATCGGCGTCCCTCCAGCCTCGCGCACACCCTGCTTCACGGCCTCGGCCACCTGCCGCAAATGGAAGTTGCAAGGCCCAATCTCCGTCCACGTATTCGCAATCCCAATGATGGGCTTTTTCAGATCTTCCTTGCTAAACCCGACCCCGCGCAGCATCGCCCGCGCCGCAGCGCGAGACGGTCCTTCCGTCAACACAGTTGAATTCGTCTTGCCGCTGCCACCGCTGCTTACCATCGCTCGCTTTTCCTTTGCGGATCGTCCCGCTCCTCACTCGCCATCACACTGACCCTCAAAAGGGATCGTGCACAACCTTCGACTTGTTCTTCGGCGGGGAAGAAGCAAGCAACTGCCCGACATCATCCACCAGCTTCGCTACCGTCTCATCCAGATTCTTATCCCGGTTCACCTGCCGAATTGCATAGTTCGTGCGCTCCGTCAAAGACCACAGCACGACATGCGTCTTCGGATCAAGGAGTACAACGCGAAACTGCCGCACCGAGTTATTGCTGTCGTGACTGGCAACCGCCTGCCCCAACGAAATCTCATAGTGCAGCTCCAGCACAAGATCAGCCGTACCTGGATCCAGGGCAAGCTTGTACTTCCCCAAGGCATTCAAGCCGTTATAGAAGCTGCTATATGCGCGTAAACAATCCTCGTTCTCCTGATCGCCCGCATTCCCAAGAAACAACGTCTTCGCCGTCGCCAACGCAGAGGGCAGGGGAGCACTTGGAGCATTCGGAACACTTGGAGACCCAGCAGGCCCTTGCGCCTGCGCGCACGCACACACCGCACACATCCCCACCACAAGCCACGTTCTCCGGCGCACGGCCATCACGCCGCTCCCTTCGGCATAAGCCAGAACTCCGCATCATGCTGCGTCTCAAACCGGCTCAACTCGTCCCCGTGCCGCAGCGTCAGCCCAATATCATCCAGCCCGTAAAGCAGGCACTCCTTACGAAATGCATCCACCTCAAACGACGCAACAAACCCCATCTCATCCGTAACCTTCTGCGCCTCTAAATCAATCGTGATCCTATGCGCCGGATTCGCTGTGCACCGCCCCAGTAAAGTCTCCACATCTTCGTCACTCAACCGCACCAGAACAATTCCATTCTTACCGGCATTCGAGAAGAAGATATCCGCAAAACTGGGCGCAATCACCGCCCGAAACCCGTATTGAAATATCGCCCAGGCCGCATGCTCCCGCGAAGACCCACACCCGAAATTCTTTTCCGCAATCAAAATCTGCGAACCCTTATATTCCGCCTTGTTGAGCACGAAATCCCTGCGCTCAGAAACGTGGTCCGGCGTATCCAGGTCGTACCGCCAGTCGTAGAACAGAAAGTCCTGGTACCCCGTGCGCTCAATGCGCTTCAGGAACTGCTTCGGAATAATCTGGTCGGTATCGATGTTCGGCAGTGGCAACGGCACTGCCGTACTCGTCAACTTGATAAACGGAGTCATACGAGCGCTTCCTTCCCCGCGAGCGGCTCTGCCAACGGCACAATCAAATCCGTATGCCATCCCTCAGGTGCAGGCTCTTCCCGCGGCCCCACGGCATACACCTCATAGAACTCTTCACGCACCTTGTGCCCCTTCCCCTCGATCCATTCATGAAACTCCGGCCACGCCGACGGCAGACCCTCATACCCCCCGTGATATTCCGTTCGCACCACCTCCTTGTCCGGAACGGCCGCATGCTCCATCCGTCCTGACAACGCCACGGCCTCCGTCACCGGGAAGCACACATCAAAATCAAACGTCTCCGCGGGCCGCCGGTGATGGTGCGCATACCACGCCCCCGCCGGCTTCACACCCTGCGCCTTCAATGCCGCAGTAATCTCTTCGATCGCCGCTTGCATAGCCGACCCAATTTCCGCACGCGGCGTCATCACATGCACCAGCACCACGTCGTGCCCGCCAAAATGCCCCATGTGCGGTCTCTCTAAAGCCATCAGCGCGACCCTCCCGGTACCAACATATCTTCTGCAGAGACACCCACATCACTCTCAAAGGTCCACTTGCGCACGTCGGTCAAATGTCCCGTAATCGCCGCCGCCGCCGCCATCACCGGCGATAACAGGTGCGTCCTTCCGCCACGCCCCTGCCGCCCTTCAAAATTCCTGTTACTCGTCGAAGCACACCGCTCTCCCGGCCGCAAAATATCGGGATTCATCCCCAGACACATCGAGCACCCAGGCTCCCTCCACTCGAATCCCGCAGCCTTGAACACATCGTCCAAGCCTTCTTCCTCCGCTTGCCGCTTCACTCCCTGCGATCCCGGCACGACCATCGCCCTCACCGTCGTCGCTACCTGATGACCCTTGACCACCTTCGCTGCCGCTCGCAGATCCTCAATGCGCGCATTTGTGCACGACCCCAGGAACACCGCATCGACCTTCACCTCTTCCATGCGAGTCCCAGGCCGTAAATCCATATACTCCAACGCCCGCGTAAAGCTCTTCCGGTCCGCGTCACTCAGTGCGTCCTCAGGCGAGGGAACCGTCCCTTCAATACTCGTCACCATCCCCGGCGACGTCCCCCACGTCACCCGCGGCGCCAGCGTCGTCGCATCAATCGTCATCTCGCGATCGAAGACCGCCCCCGCATCCGTCACCAGCGCCCGCCAGTTCTGCAACGCCAGCTCCCACGCCTCACCCTGCGGCGCAAACCGCCTTCCTTTCAGATAGGCAAACGTAGTCTCATCCGGGGCAATCATCCCCGCCCGCGCCCCCGCTTCAATGCTCATGTTGCACACGGTCATACGCCCTTCCATACTCAATGCCCGTATCGCAGGCCCGGCATATTCCACCACATACCCCGTCGCGCCATCCGTCCCAATCCGCCCAATAATCTCCAGGATGATGTCCTTTGCCGTCACCCCATACGGCAGCTCACCCTCTACATTGATCCGGAACGTCTTCGCCCTTCCCTGCGGCAACGTTTGCGTCGCCATGACATGCTCCACCTCGCTCGTCCCAATCCCAAAAGCCAGGGCCCCAAATGCCCCGTGTGTCGACGTATGTGAGTCCCCGCACACGATCGTCATCCCCGGCTTCGTCGCACCCAGCTCCGGCCCAATCATGTGCACAATCCCTTGGCTGCGATCCTGCACGTCAAAAAACTCCACGCCAAACTCCGCACAGTTCTTCCGCAGCGCATTCACCTGCGCTGCCGAAATCCCATCCGCAATTACCAGCCGATCCTGCGCACTCGTCGTCGGCACATTATGGTCCACCGTCGCGATATGCCGGTCAGGCCGCCGCAGCTTCCTTCCCGCCAGCCGCAGCCCCTCAAACGCCTGCGGACTCGTCACTTCATGGACCAACTGCAAGTCCACATACAGCAGCGTAGGCTCACCTTCCGGCGCAGCCACCACGTGCTGCTGCCACACCTTCTCAAACATCGTTCGCGGGCGCATCGTTTGCACAGAGCTATTCATCGTTCAACACCTGATCACTTAATTGTCATCGGACGTTCTCGGCGTCACAGTATCCGGTTGCGGCGGTAGCGTATTCGCTCCCACCAACGTTGGGCTTAAAGGAAAAGTTTGCCCGTTTGGCTCCACCAATACCGCATGCGCGACGTGCGGCACACCACGATGCGCGCTCGCCAAGCGTGCATCCCAGTCCGACACCGCTTCCGTCATCGCAAGCGGCAAAGCGTCCGACGATACCTCATGGTTCGGGTAAAGCCAAAGGTTATAGTCCGCATTGGGCTCATCGGTCGTATGTCCCTCGGTTGTCCAATCCACCGCGACGAACATCATCAGCGGGTCGACCGTCCCCAGATCCACCCACAACATCCCATGCGCCGCACAAAAGCTCGGCACACATCCATCTATGCTCATGTAGCGATTGCCCTTCGCATTCACCTCACCATACCGCGCTAGAAACCGCGGAATCACCTCAGACACCGGCACATTTCTGCCCCACATCGCCTGTGACTGCTTGAAGCTCGCACCCAACAACGCCGCGAACCGCTCATCTCCTCGCAACGCCACCGCATTGCCATTCGGCGCGGGCTCCGTGTACTTCCAGAGCCACTGCAAGCTCGCACTGCTCGGCCCCTTCGATCGCTGGCGTACCGGCGGTGGCTTCGGCGGCCCTGTCACCATATCGTTCGGATTCGCAATCTGCGCCCACCCATAGCTCACCCCACTCGCCAAGGCAAGCCCCGCCGCGAGTTGCGCAACCTTTTTCACCATCGCGTTCCTACACCGCATGCAGCGACTGTCTCCGGTCCAGACTTGCCGTCAAGGCTTCAAGCACCAGCGCGCCCATGCGCTCCGTTGTTACCGTAGCCGCAGCACTTCCACGGGCGATATCCGCGGTTCGATGCCCAGCCTGCAACACCGACCCCACCGCCTTCTCCACCGCATGGGCCTCCGACTCAAGCCCCGCAGAATGCCGCAACACCATAGCCACAGTAAGAATCGCCCCCAACGGATTCGCCTTGCCCTGCCCGGCAATATCCGGAGCCGACCCATGCACCGGCTCATACAGATTGACCCGGCCGCCAATCGTCGCTGAAGGCAACATGCCTAACGACCCCGTGATCACCCCGGACTCATCTGACAAAATATCCCCAAACAAATTCTCTGTCAGCACTACATCGAAATCGCGAGGCCGGTTCATCAGGTGCATCGCCATCGAGTCAACCAGCTGATGTTCTACGGTCACAGCAGGGAACTCGCGCTTCAATTCGTCCACCGTAGCCCGCCAAAGCTGAGAGCACTCCAGCACGTTGGCTTTATCCACCTGCGTCAGCTTGCCGCGCCGCTTGCCCGCCAGCTCAAACGCAATCCGCGCCACACGCTCCACCTCACCCCGCGTGTAGCGCATCGTGTTCACGGCCTCGCCAGTAGCCTTGTCCCACCAACGCGGCGCGCCAAAATACAATCCACCCAGCAACTCGCGCACGAACAAAATATCCGCCCCACGAATCACTCCAGGCCGCAGCGGCGAGTTCTCCTCAAGCGCCACGTACGCCACCGCCGGCCGCAGGTTCGCAAACCCACCCAACACCTGCCGGATCTGCAACAGCCCCGCCTCAGGGCGCTTGTCCGGCGTCAAAGCATTGAACCTGTTATCCCCCACAGCCCCAAGCAGGACAGCATCGCTCGCCAGGCAGAGATCGATCGTCGCCTGCGGCAAGGGCGTCCCCTCTGCTGCGATCGCTACACCGCCGATCAGCCCCTCGCGCAGCTGAATCTCATGTCCACCCGGCTCAGCCACCGCCTCCAGCACGCGCAGTGCCTGGCGCGTCACCTCCGGCCCAATCCCGTCCCCCGCCAACACCGCAAGTCGCAACTTCATCGCATTCCTTCCCAAGTTCAAGAGAGCCCGAATCAAGCAATCGCCGAAGCATCCTGCAGCAAGGCCATCAGGTCCTCGTCATAGATCGCTTTCTTACGATCTGCAAGCTCGGTAAACCGGTGATAGACCATATCCAGGTCCGCGCCGCCGATCTCATGACCCAACTCACGCAAACGGTGCTGCAGCGCACGCCGCCCCGAGTGCTTCCCCAGCACGATCGTGTTCGCCGTGACCCCTACGGATGCCGGCGTCATAATCTCGTACGTCAACGGATTCGACAGCACGCCATGCTGATGAATCCCCGACTCATGCGCAAATGCATTCTTGCCCACCACCGCCTTGTTCGGTGATACCGTCCGCCCCACAATCTCCGAGAGCAAAGCACTCGTCGGGTAAAGCTGCTTGTTGTCGATGCCAGCCTTGAAGGGAAACAGATCTGGCCGCACCAGCAACGCAGCGGCAATCTCCTCCAACGCCGCATTGCCCGCCCGCTCTCCGATACCATTGATGGTCACCTCCACCTGCCGCGCCCCCGCCTGCACCCCCGCCAGCGAGTTCGCCACCGCCAATCCCAAATCATCATGGCAATGCGTCGATAACACCACGTCCTCCATCCTCGGCAAGGCAGCCAGCATGCCGATTAATGCCCCATATTCCTCCGGCGTGCTATACCCCACCGTGTCCGGGATGTTGATCGTACGCGCCCCTGCCTCGATCGCTACGCGCACCATCTCGCGAAGGAATCCATGATCACTTCGCGTCGCATCCATCGGCGAAAATTCCACATCCTCCACCAGCGAGCAAGCCAGCCGCACTGAGTCTCCCGCCAGCTCCAGCGCCTCGTCGCGAGACATCTTCATCTGGTGCTCCAGATGAATGTCCGACGACGACAAAAACGTGTGGATCCGGTTCCGTCCCGCCCCTTCCACTGCACGCGCCGCCGTCTCAATGTCCTCACGCTTGGCCCGCGCCAGCCCGGCGATCCGCGCCCCGCGTACCTCCCGCGCTATGGCCTGTACCGACCGGAAATCCCCCTCCGACGCGATCGGAAACCCAGCCTCAATCACATCCACGCCCAGCGTTCCCAACTGATGCGCCATCCGCAGCTTCTCTTCATGGTGCATCGTGCATCCGGGCGACTGCTCCCCATCGCGCAGCGTTGTATCAAAAAAGATGATCCTGTTTCGATCGTTCATACCGGTCTCGTAAACTCCTTTTGAGCATAACGCAAACTTATTTTGCGTATGGTTCCTATTCGTACTTCTAATACCCTTATTAGCCCCGTCCGGAGCCCGCCGTGGATCTCTTTCAACTCGAAACCTTTCTCGCCGTCGCCGAAGAGCGGAGCTTTTCACGCGCCGCCGCCCGCCTTAACCGAACCCAACCCGCCATCAGCCAGGTCGTCGCCAAGCTTGAAACCGAATTGGGCGAAACGCTGCTGGATCGCTCCCTCCGCGACGGCTCTCTCACCGACGCCGGTGAAATCCTCCGCGACTACGCGCAGAAGATGTTAAACCTTCGCAAGGAAGCCGGGGCAGCCCTCCACGATCTTCGCTCGCTCCACCTCGGCCGCCTTGACCTTGCCGCCAACGAGTACACCTGTCTCTATCTCCTCCCCATCCTCGATGAGTTCCGCCGCCGCCATCCCCGCCTCAAGATCGCCGTCCAGCGTTCCCTCGCCAGCCGCATCTCCGACGAAGTCCTGCAACATTCCGTCGAACTCGGCCTTCTCACCTTCCGCCCCAACGATCCGCAGCTCAGCTCCATCGTCGTTTACCGCGACCACCTGGTCTGCATCGCCGGCCCCCAGCACCCGCTCGCCGCTGAAGGCACTGCTTCCATCAGCCGCCTCGGCCGCGAAACCTTCATCGCCCACAACGTCTCCTCGCCTCTGCGCGAAAAGGTCATCTCCGCCTTTCATCGCCACCGTACCCCGCTCAGGATGGAAGTCGAACTCCCCAGCCTCGAAGCCATCAAGCGATTCGTCGAGCGCGGCAACGGTATCGCCCTCGTCCCCAGCCTCACCGTCGCCTCTGAACTCGCCTCCGGAACTCTCGCCGCCATTCAGGTCCCGGAACTCGGCATGGAACGCCGCCTTCGCCTCGTCGCTCGCCGCCGCACCACTCTTTCCCACGCCGGCCAGGCTCTCGTCGAAACCATCAAGTCCTATGCCAGGACCCACGGCCCACCCTTTTGCTTCGAAGAAGAGAAGCGCCGCTGAACGGTCCCGTCAACCAAAACAGTGCAGGGAACTGAAACACCTACGATTCAGGGAGCGTCTACCGCACTGGTGCCCACCTGTGCTTGAACAGCATGCTTTTGGGGCATCGCGGGCCCGTTCCTTGCACCATGGCGGTTCAGCAGACCGCCGGAAACGAGATTGCAAATGAGATTTGCTTTTAGATTCGCCGGTATCTGTCTTGCCTCCGCAACGATGATCCCTGCCGCCCTCGCCACAGCGCAGGCAACACCAGTTCCACCCGCGCAAACAGACACGCCTCCACCCTACGGCGGCCCACGCGGGGGTGGTCCCGAGCGCCGCGTCGAAATGCTTCAGCAAGCGCTCAACCTCACCCCCGATCAAACCACGCAGGTCAAGGCGCTCCTGGTTACTGAGCGCACCAAAATGGAAGCGCTCCGCTCCAACACAGCTCTGTCTCAGGACGACCGTCACTCGCAGATGACCGCCATCCACGGTGACACCACCACCAAGATGCATGCGCTCCTCTCCACCGAGCAGGCCACCAAATACGACTCGATCGAAGCCCGCATGCGCCAGCGCCGTCCGGATAGCAGCAACCCGCCCCCGCCCCCGCCATCAGGTCCAGGGGAGCGTTAAAAGCCGCGCTCATCGATCAAGCTGCAGGAAGAGCCGAAAAAGACCGTTCCCCGCGAACGGTCTTTGTGCTGTGCGGCAACCTGCTGCGTCTAAGCGATGCGGGTACAATTATCGTTGACCGTCTGAACCTGAGATCGCATCCGGAGCACCCTCCGGCCGCTACCGGCAGATCGCATCGCGAAGGGATCGTTTGAAGAATGAAGAAGACTGTATTGCTAGGTGCTCTGCTCGTGAGCGCGGCGGTAGGTGCGCAAGCGCAGGAAAGCCGGCAGGACGCCAGCATTAGTGCTATCGAGCCTATCTCACCCCAGGTCGCCGGAAACGCCGTTTCACCCCTCCGTACCACGCTCACCACGGGCATTCTCGCCAGCTACCGTTATCTCCTCACGCCGCGCAGCGGTCTGGAGCTCAATTACGGCTGGGCGCAGAATTCTCTCGTCTATAACGCCTTTTCCGCTGGTTTCCCCATCATTCGTGTACATGAGCGCCAGCAGGAACTCTCCACCGCTTATGTTTATTCCCGCAATTACAAAAATTTCAATCCCTTCATCGAGGGAGGCGTTGGCGGCATGATCTTCACGCCAATTCTTGACAACGGGACTACCCAACTGAGTACACGTCAGAATACTCATATCGGCGGCCTTTTCGGTGCCGGTGTCGCTTACGAAATCAGTCCCAGCTTTGATATCCGCGCAGAATATCGCGGCTTTGTGCTCAAAGTTCCTGACTTCGGCCTGCCCGCCCTGACCACCAATCGGTACTACGTCATTTCAACACCTTCCATCGGCGTCGCCTACCACTTTTAGTGCTTCAGTGGGGAGCTCGATGGTTCCTCCCCAGGACTGGGATAACGCAAAATGGCCTCATCCTAGGATGAGGCCATTTTGCGTTGAATTATTTCAAATCACTGTTCGCCAAACCGGTAAGCCGCGCCAAAGCTCAGCATATGGGGTGTCAGTCCGTTTGGACTGTAGCTGAACCAGTGCTGATCTTCGTAATCGATTGCCCGGATCGTGATGTGATAGGGCATTCGAATGTCCAGACCGCCGCCCAGACCGATTGCAGGGTAGGATCCCGGTGCATTCAGCAGCCCCGGATTCGACGTGTTGTTCGACGCTGTCGCGTCGCCAATCAGCGCCTTCCCGTAAGCAACATAGCGACCCTTACGGTACAGGCCCCGCGCTCCGAACATGTAGGTATGTTCAAGAAAGACCACACTGCTGAAGGCAGTCTGCAGGTTGGCTTCCGCCGTGACACCCAGGTACCGCGAAAAGTCGTAATTCGCAAAAATCTGCAAACCCGACGATCGCGAGGGCCCGTAATCAGGATCGATATTCTGGTAGGCAATCCCTACAGCCAGAGTCTTACCGGTCGCCGTCGCAATGGCCTGTGCCGAAAGAAGAGGTGTTACCAATCCTACGGCGAAAGAAAAGGCCAAAGCAGAAAGGCAGTGCTTCATCATAAGGTCTCCTGAAACGTCGGCGCCCCTTGAAATCGTGCTTCAGGGGGCGTCGACGTTGGGTCCAGCGCGCTTGAGGTTGGGCCCGGTGCCCTGTGGTGGAGGCTGCTAGCGCTGTTGCGGTGGAGTGGCGGCAGGAGTTGCGGGTGCGGCCGGCGCGGCGGTGTCGGTCGTCGCTGTGGCTGCACCTGCGGGCTGCGTTCCTGCAGGAGTGGCTGTTGCACCCGTGGTCGGGGCCGCCGATGCCGGAGGCGCCGGTGGTGCGGGAGGCTGCCAATACGCCAACTTCAGATACACAGGCGTGATCTCGAACGGCAGCTTGTCTCGCGAGCTGAGCAAGGGTGCATACGCTGAGTGTAGCTGAATCACCTTGTCCGTCCACGGATCAAATCGCAGAAGTTGCGCTAAAGGCATCGCCGCCTGCTGCTGCAGGTCCGTGTTGTTCAGCTTGGGAGCCTTGGAAACCAACGCCTGCATCCAGAAACTGCCGTCATCCTTCAGAAGCCCATCGCCGATCTGCGCGTCGGTCAGGGCGTGGAGACCCTTCTCCCGGGCCTGCAATTGCTGCAGGTACAGGCCAAAGTATTTCTGGCCGTCCGAAAGGTCCGCTACGCTCATCAGCTCGATCGCCTTCTTCGCGGCATCGACGTTCTCCTGATCCGTATGGTGCATCGGGATCTTTGTGAACGCCGACTCCTGCGGGAACATCAGGTGATCGTTAAAGGCGTACTTGGTGTCAATGTGGTGACCGAGCAGGATGTGCGCCACCTGAAAGGCCAGCAGCGTGTTGAGATCGCCCTGCTGCTCCGCCTGCTTGCCATCTGCAGAAGGAACCGCCGTCGTATCCAGCAAGCTCTTTGAGATCAGGATGGTGTTGCCAACCGACAATGTCTCCAGTGGCTCCGTCAGCAGCGTACGTACTTTCAAAGGACGGTCGATAGGAATCTTGTTATAGGCAAGAATATTGTTGGCCAGCAGCTCCAGCGTCTGGTCGAACTCGCTGGGCGCATCGATAAGGCCGGCCTGGTACAGGCGGTCAATGACATTGTCCTCCGCCTGTTGTACCCACTCGCGCTGCGCCTGGAGCGGGCTCACATCCGGAGCATCCGCGGATGCATCGGTCGCGCCCTGCACCTCAAGAGTCGCCTGGTCAGCTTCCTTCGGCGGCACCTTCAACGAGTAGCCCCAAATGTAGTTCACAGCCTTGAACTTCAGGGTGTGGCTCGGGCTCTTGGGGTCGGTCTCTTCGATGTATACCGAAGTTGGCAGCCACAAGCCCTCCTGCACGTTGGTCCGCCACGAATCAAAGTGGTAAAACTCGCGGATGTCCTTCTCGGAGCCGGTGAAGTCGCCATTGAAGCGGACGATGTTGCCGCTGTTGCGTTCAATCCAGATGCGGCCGAAGAAGCGGCTCGTCTGGCCCTTGCTCGGGCTTACATCGAAAACTACCGTCGGGATCGTCCCGAGAAAGTCGTTCCGGACGAAGCTGAACTGGTACATGGTCCGGTTGAAGCTGTTGCTGTCCACCAGCAGCATCTGCACAAAGCCGGCCTGACTATAAGTCATATGCAGGCTGGTCGATAAACCGGTCAGGTAGCCCAGCGAATGCTTGAAGAGGCCACCCATCTTGCCGTTTTTCTCATCCGGCTTCGTACCATCAGCAAACGCATTGTCGTTGATGACTTTGCCGAAGTTCACGCGACCGAGAAAGTGAACATCCGACTCGGGCGTCTGACCCATCACGGCATCCGTTTTCATATTCTGGATGTACGTCTCAACGATAGGTGTCCGCTCCTTCAGCGTCTTCACCACAACCGCCTCGCGGGCGATCGCTTTGTCGATCAATGCGTTCTGAGCCGCCGTGGGTTTGCGGTAGTCGCTGGTGGGTTCTGCCTTCTTCTTGCCGAGCGGGAACGCCACGGCAGGAACCGCCGATGCGGCTAGAAGGGCGAGTGTCACGGCAGCAGTGAGTTTCGTCCGGTTGAACATGAAGTGAGGCTCCTTGAGGTACGGCTATGCGATTTAGGCAGAGGCTGCCGGTTGAAAAACTTGGGATAGGGAAGAACCATGGGCTGCATACTCTACGAACTTCGACAGCCTCCCGGCATTTAGCTCATCTGGAACTTCACCAGAACTACGCCTTCCCACGGAACCGGCGAACCGGTTGCATCAAGCGCGGGTTTGAATCGTGTTGTTCCGGCAGCTTTCTCCGCAGCCTGATCGAGCCCGTGACCGAGTCCGCTCACAACACCCAGAACCTGTACCGTACCGTCCGTCGTCACGCGGATCCGCACAGACACATTGCCCTCCAGGTGCATGGTCTTCGCTTCTTCGCTATAGACCGGCTCCGGCTTGTACACCACCGTCGGGGCCGACTTCACCGTGTTGGTCTTCACTGTAGGCTGCTGAAGCATCGGTTGAACCGGCGTTGTATTCATAGCCACACGCTGGATCCCGGTCGCCTTGGAATTCAAGGGACCTGTGCAGCCCACGCATCCCGTAGCCAGACCATTCACCTGCTTCGGCGCGGTAGCGTTCAGGTTCTGGCTGCCAGGCGAGCCCGAGCCCATGCTCACGTTCACCGCACGCGGTCCGCCGCCCGTGTTGCTGCCGGGCATCCCCGGCATACCGGCGACGCCCATATTCACACGAGCCACCGCGGGTCCGCTCATTGGCTTCAGCGGGTTATCCGGCGAGCCCAGGCGCACTGCGCTGGGATGGGCATCGTTGTTCGGCACGTGTGCCGGTGAGCCCATGAGGTTCACAGCCTTCGGAGCCGGAGGAGCCGGCATCAGCTTTGGCGCCGGGGGCGCGGGCTGAGGCTTCGGCACCGACGGGGCCGGGGTAGGCGGCGGAGGCACCGGCGGAGGCGGTACAGGCACCGGGATCGGTGGCGGCGGCGTCACCACCTTCGGCGGCGGCGGGGGAGGCGGCGGAATCAGCTTGATTTTCGGCGGCGGGGGTGGCGGTGGTTCCGGCTTCGCCAGTGTCACCGGATCAATCAGTTCCGCGTGCTTAAGTTTTGGCTTTACGACCGCGGCCTTGACCAGGAACAGAACTGCCAGCGCAACCAGCACGTTGATCGTGATAGCTGTGATCGTGGAGCTCTTGCTGCGCTTTCCGTCATTCAGTACACCGAAATCACGGAATGCCACGCTGGGCGGGTTCGGGTCAGTGCTTTGCAGTGGCTTTGGCATCTCGAATCAACCTCTCGGGGTGTCAGTTGGCAAGCCCCACGTTACCTGCGGAAGTTACTAGGACGATTCTAGATGTCCCGGCAACCTGCCGTCCGGTTTCCGTGTGGTTTCCACTGGTTAAAATCTCTCCGCCGACCGCGCTCTTCTGCGAAATTCGACGAAAACTCTGGTTAAACTTGGGGCCGTGAGACGACGGCGCATCTGGATCGTCAACACGAAATCCGGAGTCTGACGGGAGCAAGGGGCATTTGCCCTGCGCCCTGGAAATTGCTCCGGCGCTGCATGGGCGAACGCGAATACTCCCACCCGCCCGCGCAGTAGCGCTGTGCCGGACCGGGAAGTCAGTTCCCTCTGTCATCGCGCACTCAGACTCACGGCAAACCTTCCCGGAATGGGCAGCTGTCGCCCCTCTGACTCCAACCCGGCACGGACCATTCTGTTGCTGGAACTTTGTCCTTGGCTCAAAAATCAGCGTTTCTGTAAGGTTGCCTGTTTGGCACGCAGACTGCGCAAGCGCTCCGGAACAACGGGTAGATTCGCGTCGTGTACGGCTGCCCGGTACCCGCCCATATAGATCGAATACATCACCGCCAGCGCGCATCCCACCCCGAAGGCAAAGCCCAGAAAGAACCCGATCGCCGCTGCGGAAGAGAACGTCACTCGTTGTAGGATGGCACATCAATTTGCCCTCGGATTCCTTTCGCGGTGTGTTTCGCTGCTTCGCGAATCACAACCTAAACTTGCACCTTGCAGGTTTAGACGAGCTTTTCTCTGGCAGGGTCCACTCTCGACTTCCCGGCGTGTTTTGAGTGTCGCGGAGCCCGGATAGAGTCGCTATAGCACTTCCGCAGGAGGCCTGACCCGATCGGACGCCCTACGGCTACACCGTTTAGGTCACGTGACTTAAGTTCCAGGTAACCACGACAAGACCCCGGCACGTCTCTCCGATCAGCTACACTTGCCACGCCAGGCCCAAGAGCATTCTGGCCCTCAACTATGTCCGCCTCCAGCTCCGCAGATCTCGGCTTTCCCGCCCCCGACGCAGCGAATTCTTCGACCTTCCATTCTTTGATGCGCGAAGAACGTCTTTTTCCTCCTCCGCCCTCGTTCACGGAGCACGCCTGGGTTGCAAACGAGGCTGAATACGATCGTCTCTATCGCCAGAGTGTCGAAGATCCGGACACCTTCTGGGCCGAAGCCGCCCGCGAGCTCGACTGGATCACTCCCTGGCAGACTGTCTGCACCGGTGCCGGCCCCGACGCCCGCTGGTTCGAGGGCGGCCGCCTTAACCTCGCCGCTAACTGCGTCGATCGCCACGCCGCCGGCCCCCGCCAAGACAAAATTGCTCTCCTCTGGGAAGGCGAACCCGGTGAGGTCCGCTCCTTAACCTACGCGCAATTGCACGAACAGGTCAGCCGCTTCGCCAATGTTCTGAAACAAAACGGCGTTCATAAGGGCGACCGTGTCGCCATCTACATGGGTATGACCCCCGAGTTGGTGGTTGCGCTGCTCGCCTGCGCCCGCATCGGCGCCGTTCATTCGGTGATCTTCGGCGGTTTCGCTGCCCATGCTATCGCCGACCGCGTCAACGACTCCGACTGCCAAGTCGTCCTCACCCAGGACCTAAGCTACCGCCGCGGCGCCGAAATCAGGCTCAAGCACATCGTCGACGAAGCCCTCCAGCGCACCCCCGGCGTCCGCAAAGTGATCGTCTATCAACGAGATCCATCGAAATCCACCCCCATGACCCCCGGCCGCGATATCTGGTGGCATGAAGCCCTCACTGAAGTCTCCGCGGACTGCCCGCCCGAGCCCATGGAGGCCGAAGATCCCCTGTTTATCCTCTATACGAGCGGCACCACAGGCAAACCCAAGGGCCTCGTCCACACCACCGCCGGCTACGCCGTAGGCACCTATCTCACCTCCAAGATCAACTTTGACCTGCACGACGACGACGTCTACTTCTGCACCGCCGACATTGGCTGGATCACCGGCCACAGCTACGTCGTCTACGGCCCCCTCGCCAACGGCGCCACCGTCCTCCTCTACGAAGGTGCCCCCAATCACCCCAACCCAGACCGTTTCTGGGAGATGATCGACCGCCACAAAGCCACTATCTTCTACACCGCCCCTACCGCCATCCGCGCCTTTATGAAATGGGGCGCCGACTGGGTCCACAAGAACTCCCTCGCCAGTCTCCGCCTCCTCGGTACCGTCGGCGAACCCATCAACCCCGAAGCCTGGATGTGGTACCACCGCGTAATCGGCCACGAGCGCTGCCCTATCGTCGACACCTGGTGGCAGACCGAAACCGGCACCCACATGATTGCTCCCGTCCCCGGCGCCATCGCTACCAAACCCGGTTCCGCCACCAAACCCTTCTTCGGCATCGTTCCTGAGGTTGTCTCAAAAGACGGCAACCCCGTCCCGGCAGGCCACGGCGGCCTTCTCGTCATCACCAAACCCTGGCCCAGCATGGCCCGCACCATCTGGGGCGACCATGGGCGTTTTGTCGAAACCTACTTCTCCGAAGTCAAACTCCCTGACGGCACACCCGTCTACTTCACCGGAGACGGCGCACGCCGCGACCCCGACGGCTATTACTGGCTCATGGGCCGCGTTGACGACGTTATCAATGTAAGCGGCCACCGCCTGGGCACCGCAGAAATCGAATCTGCCCTCGTAGCCCACTCCAAAGTCGCTGAAGCCGCTGTCGTCGCCCGCCCCTGCGAGTCGAAAGGTCAGGCCATCTCCGCCTTCGTCTCCCTGGAAAACGGCCACGAACCCTCCGAAGCCCTCAAACAGGAGCTCCGTCAATGGGTCGCCAAGGAGATCGGCAGCCTCGCCCGACCGGACGACCTCCGCTTCACCCCCACCCTTCCTAAAACGCGCTCCGGCAAAATCATGCGCCGCCTCCTCCGCGAACTCGCCACCACGGGTGAAGTCAAAGGGGACACCACCACCCTCGAGGACTTCAGCGTTATCGCCAAACTGCGTGAAAACGAAGAGTAACTGAAATGCGCGGCCAACTCCTTGGCGCATCTTTGCAATCTTTGCGTCGTTGCGTTCGCTTTTGGCGGTTGCTTTCTTCCACCACCAGCTCTCCCGGCCCCCGCTCCATGCAACTTCCCACAGCCGTTTACGTCCGATTGATACACTGGATGGCTGAGACTCCTCGCGCGCCGGAGCCGTATCAGTCTCGGAGCGGGTCTTAGGGAATGAGTGAGTACCTTAGCAAAATCAAGTCGCCAGCCGACGTAAAACGGCTCGGGCCCATCGAGCTGGAGCGTCTCGCTGAAGAGATCCGCGAGCGCCTCATACGCAGTGTCGCCAAGACCGGAGGCCACATCGGCCCCAACCTCGGCGTCGTTGAGCTCACGCTCGCCATGCACTACGTCTTTGATACTCCCAAAGACCATTTCATCTTCGACGTCTCCCACCAAAGCTACGTCCACAAGCTCCTCACCGGCCGCGAGCACCGCTTCGACACGATCCGTCAACCCAAGGGCCTCAACGGCTTTATGCTCCGTACTGAAAGCGAGCACGACAGCTTCGGCGCGGGCCACGCCGGCACCGCCCTAAGCGCAGCCCTGGGCATGGCGGTAGCCCGCGACATGTCTGGGGGCAACGAAAACGTCGTCGTCCTCGCCGGCGACGCCGCCTTCACCAACGGCATAAGCTACGAAGCCCTCAACAACATCGCCGCTCAGACAAAGCGTTTTATCGTCATCCTCAACGACAACGAGTGGTCTATAGACAAAAACGTAGGCGCAATCGCCGAGTACTTTCACAAAATTGCCACCAATCCCACCTACGTCTCCATCCACGACCGCGTCACCGGTCTGCTAGAGAAGTTCGGCGGCAAGGCCGCCCGGCACATCGCCCGCAAAGCCGAAGAAGCCGCCAAGGGCGTTATCGGTCGCGGCATGATCTTCGAGGAGTTTGGCCTAAACTACTACGGCCCGGTGGACGGCCATAACCTCCCCCTTCTCATCGAAACTCTCAAGTTCCTCAAAACACAGAACCAGCCCGTCGTTCTTCATGTCCTCACGCAAAAGGGCCGGGGCTTTCAACCCGCCCTGGAGCAGCAAAAGAAGTTCCACGGTCTCGGGCCCTATGATCCGCTGACCGGCGGCTCCCCCGATGGTGTCAAGTTTGCCGCGAAAAAGACCTACTCTGAGGTTTTCGCCGAAAGCCTGGTCAAGCTAGCCACCTCCGACGACAAAGTCGTAGCCATCACCGCCGCGATGCCCAACGGCACCGCCCTCGACCTCTTCCGCCCCCACCACCCCAAGCGTTACTTCGACGTGGGCATCGCCGAAGAGCACGCCGTCCTCTTCGCCGCCGGCATGGCCACCAAGGGCTTCCGCCCCTTCTGCGCCATCTATTCCACCTTTCTGCAGCGAGCCTTCGACCAGATCGTTCACGACGTCGCCCTCCAAAACCTCCCCGTCGTCTTCTGCATGGACCGCGGCGGCCTCTCCGGCGACGACGGCCCCACCCACCACGGGCTCTTCGACATCAGCTATCTTCGCGGCGTCCCCAACCTCATCCACATGGACCCCAGGGACGAGGACGAGCTTCAGGACATGATGTACACCGCCCTCCTCCATGATGGCCCCAGCGCCATCCGCTACCCCCGCGGCAACGGCCCCGGCGCCATCCCCAAGACCCGTCCCCAGGCCCTCGCCATCGGCCGCGCCGAGGTCCTTCAGGACGGCCGCGGGATTGCCATCTTCTCCCTCGGCAACATGCTCCCCGAAGCCGAAAAACTCGCCGGGGAGCTCGAATCCGAAGGCCACAGCGTAGCCATCATCAACGCCCGCTTCGCCAAACCCGTAGATGCCGCCTGCATCACCCACTACGCCGAACGCTGCGAACTCCTCATCACCCTGGAGGACCACGTTCTCGCCGGCGGCTTCGGCTCCGCCGTCCTCGAGTGCCTCAACGAGCACGAACTCGCCACCCCCGTCCTCCGCGTCGGCTGGCCCGACCAGTTCATTGAACATGGCAAGGTCGAAGACCTTCGCCGCCACTACGGCCTCACCGCCGAAGCCGCCCTCGACCGCGCCCGCCCCCTCCTCAAACGCCCCGTTCACGCCTAAGCCCCTCCGTCGCTACCAGCAGCCACCGTTTACGGTCTTCACCGGCATCTTCTTCGCCCGGGCTAAGACACGCCTTGCTGCTCATTGACGACATCGTCCCGGAAAGCCCCGACCTTGTAGTACAACCAGTCATAGCCAGATCTCTTCGGCAGTGCCTGCCTTACCTGGGCTTGAGTGCCATGCCGGCAAAAGCAGGTCCCATCCACTTCTCTCCGGGTCCCAGTAGATGCCCACCTCAGGATAAGGAGCTCCAATGATCCAGAAAGTGTCCCTGTCTGCAGTTGCCCTGCTATCGATTGCACTCTCCCCGAAGGCTATGGCCGACTCCTATGCATTCAGCTTCGCCGGACCCGGCGTTAGCGGAACGGTCACTCTCCAATACGGCACCGCAACTGACGCCAAGTACCCCGGTCAGGCCTATGAGGTCACGGGCATCAGCGGCACATTCTCCGACTCCAATATCGGCATCTCCAACGCGCTCATTACCGGCCTCGTACCCATCAATTACGCCACGCCCGAGCCAGGGAACACGGCAGCGCCCAGCGACTTCAGCAAGTACGCTGTTGCCGCCGGGCTGCCTGCACCGGACACTTCCATCACGTTCGATAACCTCTACTGGCCCGGAGGTTCGCCTGTCACGGGCTCGGATTATCCGTTCTCCGGTGGTTTTCTCGACGTTTACGGAATCCTTTTCGACATCAGCGGAGGCGACGTCGTCGATCTCTGGAGCAACGGCATCCTCCCCGGCAGTTCCGCCGCTGACTACGGTGTGGCCGTGGACGACCCCGCAGCCTCCCTGGACTACGTCGGCAATGGCGTAGCGCCTACGCCGGAACCGGGAACCTTCGCCCTTTTAGGCACGGGCTTGGCGGCCCTGCTTGCGCGGCGTTCCTTCTTCCGGCGCACAAGAACCTAAACGAAGTCGCCGCTCAAGTGGAGCGCCTGCAGGGGAGAAGTGGCCCCAGAGAACAAGGGGCCACTCACGGTGCATTTCCGTGGCGAACGGCTGCCGCAACTCCGATCAGTACTTCATATTGGTCAAATCCTCAATCAACCCAGGCCCACTCGGTTTCCATCCCAATGCCTCCCGCGTCCACGCGCTGGAGGCCGGGATATCCAGCATCGCAAAATGCCCGAACATCCCAAAATGCTCGCCGGCCTCCTGCGGAGTCAACGATTTCACTGGCACCTTAAGCCCCTTCCCAACCGCCTCCGCGATCTCCCGCAACGGCACACCCTCTTCCTCCACCGCGTGGTACGTTGTCACACCCTCGCCCGTCTTCTCCACCGCCAGCCGGTACAGGTGCGCCACATCCTTGAGCGGAGCCGCCGCCCAACGCGCAGCGCCATCTCCCACATACGCTGCGAGCCCCTTGTCACGCGCAATCTGAATCAGGTACGTCACTAATCCCTGCTTGCGCGTGTCGTGCACCTGCGGCAACCGCACAATCGCCACGCGCACACCCTTCGCCGCCACGGCACGTGCCGCCTGTTCAGGCTTGCGCGGAATGGACGGCAAGTCGACGGGAGGGTCAGTCTCCTTGCGTACCTGGCCCGGCGTACCTCCCGCGACCCCCGACGTCACCACCAACAGCGTCCCAGGCTCCATCACAGATCCCAGCGCCTCAATAGCCTTTCTCTCGTCCTCCGAGCTCTGCGCAAACTTCGAAAGGTCATGGTTGAACGCCAGATGCACCACCGCATCCACCCCAGTCGCTCCGCTGCGCAGGCTGTCCAGGTCGGTTAGATCTCCCCGGTGCACCTCCGCCCCCACTGCCTTTAATTGCTCCACACCTTCATCACTCCGCGTAAGCCCGCGTATCTGGTGTCCTGCCGCAATCAGTTCCTTCACAAGTTCTGTTCCAATGAATCCCGTAGATCCCGTGACAAAAATACGCATCGTCATCTCTCCCTGCCGTTAGCGGCGCAGACCGGAGTCGCGCCAGATTGACATCCAACTTCTCGAACGTTACAACGGAGGCAATCTCCGAATACTAAGATAACCGGAGACACTCTCCGGTTGCAGAGAGTTCTCCACAAAATTCATCCATGTCGCAAGAGCAACCCTCACCGCCGTCGATCTCCCGAAAACCCCGTGCCGACGCGCAGCGCAACCGTGAGCGCATCCTTAAAGTAGCCAAACAGGCCTTCACCCGCGACGGCGCCGACGCCAGCCTCGACGACATCACCCGCCGGGCCGGCATCGGTGCCGGCACCCTTTACCGCCACTTCCCAACCCGCGACGCCCTCATCGAAGCCGTCCATCGCAGCGAAGTCGAGAAACTCGCCGCCTCCGAGCAGCAGTTCGCCGCCACCCTGCCCCCGGTCGAAGCCCTCCGTGCCTGGATGCTGCAATTTATCGACTACGTCGAAAGCAAGAGGCTCATCCTCCCCGCCATGGAAACCGTCGCCGGCGGCTCCATGCGCCTCATCGAAGGCTCCCGCAATCTCATCCACACCGCCTTTCTCACCTCAATCCAACGCGCCATCGACAACGGCGACCTACACCCCGACACTGACCCCAACGATCTCGTCCGTGCCCTCATCGGCATCTTTCACACCACCGCCCTTCCAGGCTGGGAGGCCAGCGCCCGCCGCCTGGTCGACATCCTCATCGCCGGCTCATTGGCCGATGCAAATCGGAGTCACCCGATAATCCCAGGAGGGCAAGCGGCCCTTCAGAGATGAGGGGGAGACTTGCGATCCGCACACCGATCCTCGGCAAGCCTTAACCGCCAAGCCTAAGGGACCTTGGTACCCGCCGCAAACCTTCCGACCAGCACCTCCGCCTGCCGCTGCCGGTACCCAAACATCGCTCGCATCGCCAGCGGCCCCACCCACGCCCCCATCCAGCTCACCGCCGGCACCGGCAACTCATACTCCACTGCATCCTTCACCACCGTCCCCGCTACCCCGTCGCACTCCTCTTCCCGCACCGAGTGGCAATGCCGCCAGTAAGCAAAGGGCCCTTTCAGCTGCACATCGCAAAACCCCTCACCCCACCGGAAATCCTCAATCCGCGCCAACCACGGCACCCGCACCGGCACTCCCGGCCCCACCCGCGCCGTAATCAACAACTCCGTCCCGTCTCCCGCAAAGACCCCGCGCTCCCCGGCCGGACGTCCCGCGGGCGGCACCATCGTCACCTCCTCAATCCGCGCCCGTTGCCACGCCGGCATCAACGGCGGTAGATTCCGCGGGTCCGCAAAAAACCCAAACACCACCCCTAAAGGGAAGGGAAGCCACTGCTCCGTCTCAAATCGCTGTCTCATCCCCCCTTGAGATGCCTCCCCACAAAAAGCAAAGCGGCAACCCGTAGGTCACCGCTCTTCGCGCTTCGTTTTTACTGCACTTAGGGCATAAGCACTGAATCGATCACATGCACCACGCCGTTCGACTGGTACACATCCGCTGTCGTCACCATCGCCGTCCCGCCCTTGGCATCGGTGATCTTGATCATCTTCATGTTGTCTACCGAGAACGTCAGCATCTCGCCCTGTACCGTCTTCAACTGTAGCGACCCGCCTGCCTTTTTGATCTCCTTCATCAGCTTCTTGGAGTCATAGGTCCCCGGCACCACGTGGTAGGTCAGGATCTTCGTCAAGTCATCCTTGTGATCCGGCTGCACCAGCGTGTCTACCGTACCAGCAGGCAGCTTTGCAAAGGCATCATTGGTCGGCGCAAACACCGTAAACGGACCGGCCGAATTCAAGGTATCCACAAGCCCCGCAGCCTTCACCGCCGTCACCAGTGTCGACAGGTTCGGCGCCGCCGAAGCATTCGCCGCAACTGTCTTGTTGGCATACATCGGCGCGCCACCCACAGCGGGGTCAGTCTTCTGCGCCACAGCGCCCAAGGATGCAACCGCCAACAAACCGCTAGCCACTACCGCCAGAATATTTTTCTTCATCTCGTACCTTTCGTGCGGCAAGCCGGAAGAGAATCCGTGGGCGCCAGGCTCGCCGTCATGTTGGCGCCCATCCATCTAACGAGCCCCCCATCCCGCCGGATGTCCGCCTCCTGATATTTCCTGCAACAAAGTAGCTAGGCCAACAACGCTGGGGTACCTCTCTCGTCGCGTTGACAAACCCACGCCGCCGCCGTCAACTGAAGTCGGATGGCTGCTGCAGACCAACCCCGCCCCGGGAACGAGCTACACGCGCGTGCCGCCGGCAGCAAAGTCAACTCTACGGAGGACTGCACCACCGCTGAGCGACGCGGCCTCTTCCTCGTCGGCCTCTTCAAGCTCTCCAAGGCCGTCTTCTTCGTCTCCGTCGGCGCCGGCGCCCTGCACCTCATCCATCGCGACCTCGGCGTCCTTGTCATGCGCCTGGTCGACTCGCTCCCCATCGACCCCGAAGGCCGCGTCGTCAGCATGATCATGGACAAGGCCGATCTCATCGACGCGCACGACCTCCGCCGCATCGGCGCAGGCGCGTTTATTTATGCCGTCCTCTGCCTCGTTGAGGGAACCGGCCTCGTCCTCCAAAAGACCTGGGCCGAATACTTCACCACCGTGCTCACCTTCATGGGCCTTCCCGTCGAGATCTTCGAGATCCTCCGCCGCTTTACCTGGTTCAAGGTTGGCGCTCTGGTCATCAACCTCGTCATCCTCTTCTACCTGCTCTGGGTACTGAAGCGGCGAGGCAAAAATACCTATCCCCCACTAGGGTAGTTTCGCCTCTTGTTCGCTACAACTTTTGCGTGACTCGCACAAGTGCGCTGTTTGAGACGAATCTGGCCAGTAAACACAACCTGTAGCGGTAGCGATCCACCTCGCCCCCATTAAGCGCATTTTCCACATTTGCGAATGGAAAAAACCTTCGTTTCACCAAATTAGGACTGGACTTCCGAAGGGCTGTGAATGATCTTTGTTCAAGCGGTGGTCGAAAGTGGTCAAAAAGGGAAAATCGGAACTGAAACCGAAGCTCTTCAGCCAAGTTTAGGCCCCCTGCGAAGCATTTGAGGTATCAGGACGGGTTCGGCGCAATGGCAGTTCGTGGCAACAACCCGACCCGCGTAGACGAAAAAGGCCGCTTGAAGGTCCCCACCGACTTCAAGCGCCGTTTGGACGAGGAGTTTGGCGAGACGGAGTACTTCATCACGAGCCGCGACGGCGACCGTGCCGAAATCTACCCGCTCAAGGTTTGGGAAGAGATCGAGGCCAGGATGGCTACGGTGCCCTCGATGACTCCCGCAAGAAAGAAGTTTGAGGACATCACCAACTACTACGGCGGGGTGGTCGGCTACGACAATCAAGGCCGCCTTCTTATGCCGCAGTTGCTCCGCACCCGGGCCCGGCTCGAGGAAGACGTGGTGGTAATCGGCAAAGGCAGGCATCTTGAAGTGGTCAATCGCGACCGGTTCGAGGTCAACCTCGAAACCAACCCGATGACGGCAGACGATATGGCATCGCTCGCCAGCTTCGGTATCTAGGATTGGCAAGGCCTCGAAAAGGCATGGCTTCAGCCATGCCGTAATCGAAGCCCAAAGAGAAGGGGCTTCAGCCCCGAAGGTTTGTAAGAAAGCTCCCCAGGGAGCGCATGAGGCGGAAAGGGTATGCAGCCACCGCAACATGTTCCGGTTCTTCTTGAAGAATGTTTGGACCTTCTCCACGTGCGTCCCGGCGGAACCTACGCCGACGCCACACTCGGTCTCGGTGGTCACTCCCTCGCTATCGCCCGTCTCCTGGGCGGGGGGGGAACCCTGATCGCCTTTGACCGCGACCCCGAAGCCATGGCCGAAGCGCAAACCCGCTTCGCCACGCTGGCCGAAGAGCTCGGACCCGAAATGCCGCAGGTTCGGTATGTCGCCCGTCCTTTCTCGGCCATGCCCGAAGAAATCGCCCCGGCTTCGCTCGACGGCCTGCTAGCCGATTTTGGCGTCAGCAGCCTTCAGCTCGACCGGCCGCACCGTGGATTCAGTTTTCGGACCGAAGGCCCGCTGGACATGCGGATGGATCCGCGCAGCGAGCTTTCGGCCCACCAAGTGGTAAATCAGGCCGACGAAGAAGATCTCGCCAACCTGATTTACGAATTCGGAGAGGAAAGGAGGTCGCGGAGAATCGCCAGAGCCATTGTGAGGGCCCGGCCGATCCACACCACGGCGGAATTGGCCAGGGTGGTTTCGGCCGCGGCCCACGCAATGAAAGGCGACAAAATTCATCCGGCGACACGCACCTTTCAAGCCCTCCGCATTCGTACCAATAACGAACTCGGGGAGATTCAATCGCTGCTCGGAAGCGCGGAATCCCTCCTCAAACCGGCCGGGCGCGTGGCCCTCATCAGCTTCCACTCTCTCGAAGACCGGCTGGTAAAAGATGCGTTCCGGGAAGCGCAACGAACGGGAACCCTGACAGTACTGACCAGGAAACCTCTGATCGCCGGCGAAGAAGAAAGCCGCCGAAACCCAAGATCCCGCTCCGCAAAGTTACGCGGTGCGGAGAAAACCTATAAAACAGGCAAAAAGACCTGAAATCCTCATGCAAGTTGTTATTAACTAGTTGCGTACTGTCAACCTCTGCCCAAGAGATGGTGCACCGGAGTCGCTGGTTGCCGGTAAATTCCCCTTTCGGGTCAGAAGGAACCACAAAAGATACTCTGCTTTCCTCTCACTCTTGTGAAGTTGCACAGAAGGAAAGCCGATACAGCAAAGAAACAGGGCCTGGAAAGCAACTCACGATCTTTCTAGGGGGGCAGAACGATGGCAGCAGCGGCTTTTCCAACAGGGCATCTCACCGAACCCAGGGCGACGCGTCCGTACGCGTCACGGCGCGAGAGCACCGGCCGTCCGGCATCCATCCCCGCACTCAACCGCGACCGCTATGAGGCGCAACGCTCCCAGAAGCGTGGCCCCACACCGGAGATGTTTTTCACCAAGCACATCGACAACAGCCGCATCGTCAAAGCGGACGATCCCATCCGCCGCCGCGAAGTCCGCCAGTTCACGGTGGTGATGAGCCTCTTCTTCGCCCTGACCATGGTCTATGTCTGGCAGCACTTCACCGCCATCGAGGTCGGCTATCGCGTCGAAGCGCAGAAGACCCAGGTCGAGCAGCTCCGCGAACAAAATCGCCAGCTCCGCCTCAACGAAGCCCAGCTCTCCGATCCCGGCCGCATCGACCGCATCGCCAAGCAGCTCGGCCTCGACGTCCCCCTCCCCGGCCAGGTCGTTCGCCCCGAAGGCCCCATCGCCGGCGACCAGCCCGTCCTCGCCCAAATGCATCAACCCGCAACCGCCCTGCCCAACTAACCCATTGTCAGTTGCTGTTGTCAGTCGCTGGTAACCGGTACCAACATCAACGGCACTCCTCAACCGGCTCCCAACAACCATCCTCCAATGACTGGCCACTGATAACCAACAACCAACAACTGACAACCAGAGATGAAGCCCAAACCCAGCAAACCCCCTACACTCCGGCCCGCCGCTCGCGCCACCGGACCCCTGACCGCGCCCATCCGGCGCGTCCGCTTCTTCTGGGTAGCCATCGCCTTTATTCTCTGGACCGCGGCCATTGCCTTTCGCCTCACCTGGCTCCAGATCATCAAGCACGACCATTTCGTTAAAGTCGCCGCCAGGCAGCAGCAGCGCGGCTTCGAGGTCGCCCCACGCCGCGGCGTCCTCTATGACCGCAACCTCCGCGAGCTTGCCATGACCGTGCTCGTGCCCTCGATCTACGCCGTCCCCACCGAAATCGGCGACAACCGCGAAGCGGATGCCAAACTCCTCGCCAAAGTAGTCCACACCGATCCGCTCGACAATTTCACCAGGCCCGACCGCATCCTCGCCCGCCTCGACGCCAGCCGCAACTTCGCCTGGGTCGCCCGCAAAGTCTCGCCCGAGATCGCCGAACGCATTACCGAACTCAACCTCCACGGGGTCTACGTCCAGAAAGAATTCAAGCGGTTCTACCCCAATAACGATCTGGCCGCCCACACTCTCGGCTACGTCGGCACGGACGACGAGGGCCTCGGCGGCCTCGAGCGCAACTTCGACGACGAACTCCACGGCGAGCCCGGCCACATGCTCACCGCCGTCGACGCCAAACGCCACACCATGGACAGCTTCGAGCAGGAACCCATGCCCGGCGAAAACCTCGTCCTCTCCATCGACTCCAACATCCAGTACATGGCCGAGCGCGCCCTCGACGAACAGGTAGCTAAACTCGGCGCAGCCCACGGCACCGTCGTCGTGCAAGACCCCCACACCGGCCAGATCCTCGCCCTCGCCGTCTCCCCGCGCTTCAACCCCAACGACTCGCGCCACCTCAACGCCGACGAGCTCCAGAACCTCGCCGTCTCGAACATCTACGAACCTGGCTCCACCTTCAAGCTCGTCACCTATTCCGCCGCCCTCGACGGCGCCGGCGTCGAGCCCACCGACAAGGTCGACTGCCAGGGCGGCGCCATGACCATGTATGGCCGCACCCTCCACGACGACAAGGACGACCACTTCGGCGTCGTCAGCGTCGCCTACGCCCTGGAGCACTCCTCCGACGTCGGTGCCGCCAAAATGGCCCTCAAAGTCGGCCCCCAGAAGTTCTACAACTACATGCGCGCCTTCGGCTTCGGCGACCGCTCCGGCATCGAGCTCCCCAGCGAAACCCGCGGTCTCCTCCGCCCACCCCGGAAGTGGGGTTCCACCTCCATCCTTTCGCTCGCCATCGGCCAGGAAATCGGCGTCACCCCCGTTCAACTCGTCGCCATGGTCTCCACCATCGCCAACGGCGGCACCTACCTCCCCCCGCATATTCTCCTGCAGTCCACCGACGAGATGAAGGGCGACGCCCGCCTGAAGGTCGATCCCTTCCACCCCGAGCAGCAGCTCCCTTCAACTCTCCCCGACGGCAGCCACCGCGTCATCACCGAGCTCACCGCCGCCAAGATGCGCGCTATCATGCACGGCATCACCGTGGAAGGCACCGGTAGAAAAGCGCAACTCAACGGCTACAGCGCCGCCGGCAAAACCGGCACCGCCGAAAAGATCGACCCCGCCACCCACACCTATTCCCACACCAAACTCGTCGCCAGCTTCGCCGGCTTCGCCCCGGTCAACAACCCGGCCGTCTCCGTCGCCGTCGTCATCGACACCCCCACCATCGGCGGCGAAGCCATGCGCTACGGCGGCTCAGCCAGCGCCCCCGTCTTCGCCGAGGTCGCCCAACAGGTCCTCGAATACCTCGGCATCCCCCACGACCAGCCCCTTCAGACCAAAAAGCAAATCGAAGAAGCCAAAAACGAACCCGTTCCCGAAGACGGTCCCAGCGGCTCTGACGTAGCCGACATCAACAGCCTCTTCGACGAAATCAACGCGCTCCCCGCAGACGACCCCCTCCGCAAACCCGCCACCGCCGTCGCCGTAGCCCAGAACGCGGAAGCCGACCGCGCCGACGACACGGCCCGCGAAACCGCAGCCCTTCAGGCCCCACCCCACTCCCACTGGCTCGACCTCCCCGACAAGGTCCTCGCCGCCTTCCACCGCAACGGCAACACCACCTCCGTCATGCCGGATGCCGAGATCGCTGCCAACAAACCCATCACCCCACCCCACGTTGCCGCGGAGGCAGAAACCCGCTCCAACGGCACCGTCGTCATCGACTCCGGCCAACGCGTTGCAGTCCCCGATTTTTCCGGCGCCGCGCTCCGTACCGTTGTAGAAAGGGCCGCTACCACCGGCCTCCGTGTCCAAACCCTCGGCAGCGGCCTCGCCCACGAGCAGGCCCCCGCCGCCGGCACCATGGTCCCCACCGGCACCGAAGTCGTCGTCCGCTTCACCCGCTAGCGACTCACGCCGACAGCCGTCAACTCTGCAGCGAGCTATCTCGTGTGGTTCCCCACGCAACACAAAGGGCGAACCGCAACGCGGTCCGCCCCTCAACAAGCTCAGCGCTCAGTGCACGTTTGGATTCTTCGGTGGGGTCGCCCCGCTCTTCGCGATCCCAAAATACCGCTTCACAATCTGTATGAAACGCGCCGCATTCGGTTTCGGCGGCACCGTCCCACCCAGAACGTCGTTGGTGTGCAGGTCAGCGCCGTACTCTGCATGGTTGTCATCATCATTGGCATCCAGATAATCGCCGGTCAGATCCACACCCGCGAACAAGCCCTTGGAACGCGAATACGTCAAAAATTCCGCATTGAGAAGGACATCCGTAGAGGCCTGCGCGTTCCGCCCTACCGGCCCCGCCGAAGCCGCGGCGTCGGCACCAAGCTTCACTTTGCTGTGCAGCATGTCCTGCCCGCTCTTGGCATTCATTCCCACCAGCACCAGATCCGTGGCCTGCCCGCCGATCTGGAACCCAAAGCTCACACCACCCAGCCGCACGAACACCGGCGCACTCCAACCGCGTGCGCTTGTCCGGCAGGTAGCTACACCCTGCCCATACTGAGCGCCCACGGCAAACGCCGCTTTCTTCATCGACGGAATCACGATCAGACAGTGTGCGTTACTCAAAACAGATTCCGGAATGGCATGGTCCGGCGCCGCCATGACCTCCTGAATAATTCCCGCAGCCGCATTCAGCCGCTCATCCAGCTTGCCCATGTCCTGCGCCTGCGCCATCGGCAGTGAAGCCACCGCCGCCACAGCCAAACCACTCCAAACCGTCCACAACGATCGTTTCACGTTCACTATCCTCTTTCGCAACAATGTTCATAGGATGCATTCCAGTCCTTCAGCTTCGGCTTTTTTACAAAAAATCCCCCTAGTGTCGCCGCGCTACTCCCGTCACGACCTTCCTATGCGCCTCCCACTCCCCTCGCGTAAGCGTCTTCACGCGTCTCATCACATCTCGAAAGTTGCGCCAAGAGGGCCGACTTGCCGACACGCGCAGAAACCGGCGACCATGCCTCGTGGGAACCATTCTCAAATTCGCCCTGGTCGGTTTTGGCCTTGGCCTGACGGTCGCCATGGTCGCCATGGGGTTGTTCTCGAATCACACGCCTTCCCTCGATCAGGTCTATCTTCTCTGGCCCACGGCCCGTCTCGGCCTGGACTACAGCGACTTCCTCGACGGCAACACCTGGCATTTCCTCCGTTTCAATCTCCTCTTCCTCAGCAACGGGGTCCTCTACGCCGTGCTCGCAGGAGGCCTCGGCGCAATCATCGAATTCTTCGACTGGGTCGATCGCGGCGGCCTCACGAAAACAGGACCCGCCCGGCGAAAACCAAGTCCTCTCGTCCGCAGCCTCGACCTCCAGACCAGACCCGTCCAAACCACACCACCCCCAAGTAAACTCACCTTCATGCAGTGGCACCAAGCCCTCCCCGCCGTCACCACCCTCGCCACCTCCGGTCGCCCTGACATCGTGCTCCGTGACCTCCAATACGACTCCCGCCGCACCCACGCCGGCGACGCTTTCATCGCCATGCAAGGCGCCACAGCTGACGGCAATCTCTTCATCGATAAAGCTCTCCAGTCCGGCGCCGCCGCCATCCTCACCGACTCTCCCGAAGCCTTTGCCCAACTGCAAAAACAGCAACCCGAACTAGCCCTCGCCCTCGTTCACGATGGCCGCCGCGCCCTCGCCGAACTCGCCGCCGAACTCTACGGCCACCCCGAACGCCAACTCGCCCTCTCCGCCGTCACCGGCACCAACGGCAAAACCACTACCACCTTTCTGCTCGAGCAACTACTCCAATCCGCCCACCGCAAGACCCTCCTTATCGGCACAATCGAAACCCATCTAGCCGGCCAGGTCCGCCCCTCCGAACACACCACCCCCGAATCCCGCGACATCCTGGCCCTCTTTCGCGAAGCCGTCGCTCGGAACTGCACCGAAGCCATCATGGAGTTCAGTTCCCACGCCCTCGCCCAGGAGCGCGTGTACGGCCTCCCCGTCGACGTAGCCCTCTTCACCAATCTCACCCAGGACCATCTCGACTTCCACCCCACCATGGAGGCCTACACCGCCGCCAAAGCCCGACTATTCTCTGGTGTGGGAACTCCACCTCCCCGCGTGGCCGTCATCAACCAGGACGCCCCCCACGCCGCCGACATGGTCCACGCCTTCACCGGCCCAACCCTGATGACGTACAGCACCGGCCCTTACGGCAACCACCGCGCCGAGGACCTCCAACTCGCCCTCGGCGACACCCGTTTCACCTTCAAAACCCCCGCCGGCTCCGTTCCCATCCGCTCGCCACTCAGCGGCCACGTCAACGTAGAAAACCTCCTCGCCTCGATGTGTGCCGCTCTTGCCCGCGGCCTTACCCTCGACCAGATCGCCGCTGCCACCCCCTTTCTCTATCAGGTCCCCGGCCGATTCGAAGTCGTCCCGGGCTCCCGCGAAGCCGGCTTTACCGTCATCGTCGACTACGCTCATACCGACGACGCTCTTCGCAACCTCCTCCGCCTCGCCCGCGCCACCGCTTCTCCACAAAGTGGCCGCGTCATCACCCTCTTTGGCTGCGGCGGGGACCGCGACCGCACCAAACGCCCCAGGATGGGCCAGGCTGCCGGCGAAAACTCCGACCTCGTCATCCTCACCAGTGACAATCCCCGCACCGAGGACCCCCAAACCATCCTGGACGAAGCCGAAATCGGCCTCCGCCGCACCAACACCCCCTACCGGGTAGAACCCGACCGCCGCTCCGCCATCGCCCTGGCTATCGAATCCGCCCACCCCGGCGATATCGTCCTCCTCGCCGGCAAGGGCCACGAAAAGCTCCAAATCACCGCCACCGGCCCCCATGCCTTCGACGACACAGCCGAAGCCGCCGCCCTCCTCGCCGCTCTCCACACCGCTAACGCCTAAGCGCTCCACGCGAGCGCCAGCTTTCCTTCACACGCTTGCTTAATGCCCGAAAGTGAATGGGGAGCAACTCAATCCTGGGTCGGCATCTCCAAATGGTCCACCACGGGAATGTCCAGCACCGCCCTCACCGGCACCAGCTTAAGCCTGAGCTGGTCATGGAGAGCGCCCACCAGGGTCTCTCCGGGCAAACTGGCCCCGTCGGCCGGTGTATCCGTCTTGGGCTTCGTGTATTCCATTCCAAAATCAATCGCTCCTGTCATCCCGGTCGCGTCCACAACGGGCCGCCCAAACCCACCCACATTTGAAAGAAACGCGCACAAGCCTCGCATCGTTGTATTCCGCGCCGCCGCAAAGATCCCGCCATCCGCCCGATCCAACGCCAGGTATACGCCGCACGGCAGCCAACTCAAACCTTCAACCTTCCCATCCGCCTTCGGTACCGTCCCACTCACCTTGCAGTCCTCCTCGCCATGCATGTGCAGCCAGGGTCCCAGCTTCCCCGGCGCCATCAACGTCAAAGCAAACGCAGGCTTTTCCTGCTCCTCAAAGTGCAAAGACAGCTTGAGCCGATCCGCCAGAAAGGTTTGCATCATCAGTCTCACCTGGTCTTTCGTCGGCGTTCCCGGCACCCGTGCGCGAATGGCAAAGCTTTGATCGCGAGCCCACTTCGGCAGGTTCGCAATCAGCGAGTTCTGAAGATCCAGCTTGTACGCAAATGCGATCAGAACAGCTACCGGCGCATCGGCAACAAACAACCCCGGGTCCGGCCTGTACGCTTCATCAGCATCGAGCGAGTAGCCCGGGTCGGTGTACTTCCAATGCTCGTTCAACCGCACCGAAACTACCTCAAACTCAACTCTCCCCACCCTGCCTGCTGCCGCCTCCAAAGGCCGGGGGCCGACCATTGGCCGCTCACTGTTCTGTCCCAAACTCTGGGAAGATGAACCCAAAACCATGCCGGCTGCTATCAGCGACTGCAGCACCGCAAAGAACCCGTTCCATACTCCCCGCATCCGCACCTCAAAGTGTTGTCTCCTTAAAGGACGAACCACCCCGCAATCCGCTCGACTTATTCCTTCAACCCGCTTTGACCACAAGGTCGATGGTGTCTGACGGCGCCGCCAGCGTCCCGTAACTCAGCGCCCCCAACAACGTGACGAAACTACAAACCACCAGCGCCAGCCCAAACGAATGCGTCCGGTCCAGCAGCCGCCCCGTCACGACCGGTCCCGCCGACGCAATCGTAAAACTTGCAAAATTCTGCAGCGCACTCAGCGAAGCCACAAACCGTGCCGGGCTTACAGCTTGCACATAGCCCCACCCGGACGTCCCCGCAAAGTGAATAAAAAACAGCGCTCCACTGATCCCCGCAACCGCCGCCAACGTTGATCCACTCCGCGCCACAAAATACGTGCTTCCCGCAGAAAGCACCATCCCCGCAACAATATTCCCCCGGTGCACCCGCGTCAGCCGCGCCCCACCCCGTGCCAGCCAATCGGTCGTTATCCCGCTCACCAGCATTCCCAGCGCCCCCGCCAAAAACGGAATCGCAGCTACCCATCCCGTCTTCGCCAGCGAAAGATGCCGCATCGTCTGCAGGTACCCAGGCAGCCACGCCGTATAGAGCCAGTTCGTATAGTTGATCCCCCCAAATCCCAGCATCATGCCCCAAACCATGCGCTGCCGCAGCAGGACCCTCCATACACTCTCCGCCCCAGCCACACTCCCAGCCAGACTCCCGGCCACATTCCTCAACCATGCCGTCTCCGGAGACCTGTACAGCCCCACCCACGCCCCCGCCGCTAAAAGCCCCGCCAGCCCCAGCCCCATAAACATCGCCCGCCATCCCACATGCAGAATGAAGAGGCTCAAAACAGGCGGCGCCACCGCCAGCCCCAGCGTCTGCGACATGCTCATCACGGCCGTAGCCCGCCCCCGCGCCCGCTCTGGGAACCAGTCCCGCACACTCTGCACCCCGCACGGGTAGAACGGCGATTCCCCGACCCCAAGCAGCACCCGCAGCGCCAAAAAGGACGGAAATCCCCGCACCAGTCCCGTCAGCAGTTGCGCCACGGACCAAACTCCGAGTCCCGCGCCCAGCACCGCCCGCGTCCCCGCCCGCGCCATCAGCCCCGCCAGTGGCAGCTGAGCGAAACCATACGCCAACGAAAACGCAGAGAGCAGCCACCCCATCTCTGTGCCCGAGAGGTGCATCTCGCTGCGAATGGTATTGTTCGCAATCGACAACGAAGAACGATCGAAAAAATTAATCACCCCCGCCAAAAACAGCAACGAAAGCGTAATGCTCTGCTGCCGGCGCAGGCTGCGCGGCGCCCTCAATGCATCATCGCTACCCTGTCGAGGCACTGGATCAGTCACAGCGGGGATCATACCCCGCCAAACGCCCTACTTACTCCCCCGAATCCCGTTCGGCTTGCACAGAATTACGCCTCAACCCGTTATCCTTATCTAGTCAGCTCTCCCCGTCCGGACACCCTTCGTCCTCCCCGCCGCGATCGGTGGCGAACCTAAGTTCCTTGTTTTGAATACTTTGGCTGCAAAGTCTTTGTTTTGAAGACTTTGGGGGTGCTGAGCCCCTGCAAGCTCAACAAAACAAAGACTCGAGCTGGGAGGAAGGGGGGGTGCTCCCCGTCGGCTCACCCGCTAAGCTGGTGTCATGACTCTAACGCTGGGCCAGATTGCCGATATCCTCCACGCAGAAGGCGATTTCCCCACAACAGCGGTTGCAACCGGCTACTCCATCGATTCCCGCACTCTCGCCGCAGGCGACCTCTTCTTTGCCGTCCGCGGCGACCGCGTCGATGGTCACGACTACATCGAAGCCGCCCTCGCCAACGGAGCCATCGCCGCCGTCGTCAGCCAGCGCTGGCTCCCGCAACCAACGGTGGACGCCACCAAACTTCTCCGCGTCCCGGACGAAGACACCGACTGTGTTCTCAGCGCGCTCCAGCGCCTCGCCCACGCCACCCGAAAATTCTGGTCGGAGCGCGGCGACAAGCGTGTCATCGGCGTTACCGGCTCAGCAGGGAAGACCACCACCAAGGACTGCATCGCCACCGTCCTCAGCACCACCTTCAAAATCCTCAAGACCGAAGGCAACCTCAATAACCACTTCGGCCTTCCCCTCCAACTCCTTCGTCTTCAACCGGAGCACGAGGTTGCCGTCCTCGAGATGGGCATGAACCACGCAGGCGAGATCACCGCCCTCGCCCGCATAGCCGCGCCTGATTGGGCCGTAGTCTCCAACGTAGCCGCAGTCCACACCGAGTTCTTCCCCGACGGCATCGAAGGTGTTGCCCGTGCCAAGCGAGAGCTGGTCGACGCCCTTCCACCCAAAGGCCTTGCCTTCCTCAACGCCGACGACCCACGCGTCGCCGCCTTTGCCGCAACCCGCAATACCCCGAGCGACCGCACGGTCCTCTACGGCACCCGTGACACCGCCATAGTCCAGGCTTTGGAGATTGAGGAACTCGGCCTCGCAGGAACCCAGTTCCTCGTCCGCGCCGGCCGTCCCGACGGATCGGCCAATCACTTCGAGCAGCACTCTGTTCAACTCGCCCTTCTCGGGCGCCACAACATCCTCAACGCCCTCGCCGCGATCAGCGTAGGCCTTGCCAGCAACATCCCGCTCCGCACCTGCTGCGAAGCCTTGGAAACCCTTCGTCCCACCGAGAAGCGAGGCAGCGTCGTGGAGTACAACGGCGCACGCCTCATCAACGACTGCTACAACGCTAACCCGCACGCCCTCAACGCCATGGTTTCGACCCTCGCCGCCACCCCAGCCCAACGCCGCATCCTTGTCGCCGGCGAGATGCTCGAGCTCGGCCCCGAAGGCGCCTTCCTCCATGCCGAATGCGGTCGAGCCGCCGCCCAGGCCGGCATCGACATCATCCTCGGCGTCCGCGGCCTCGCCCGAGAACTCACAACGGCCGCCGGAGCTGCCGGCGCGGAAGCCCTTTTCCTCAATACCCCGGAAGAGGCCGGAACCTGGCTCCGGGAAAATCTGCGATCAGGGGACGTCGTTCTCCTGAAAGCCTCCCGCGGCGTCCGCCTGGAGCGCGCCCTCGACCAGCTCACCGTACCCGAACCAGCCGTAGCTGGTAGCCAACTCGGCAACTCGCTTGCGTGATATCACCGTTCGCGGCGGTAGACTTCTCCTAACGCCCATCCCAAGGGCACAGCACCCAAGCCCAAGTCTCCAGCGAGCCAAACCTCCCGGGGCCTGGGCCAAAGGGTCCTGTACCCTGCCCTGAGGCCTACGTTGCTTTACTGGCTGCTCTACCGCAAGCTTTTTCCGTACTTCAGCTTTTTCCGGATCTTTCGCTACGTCACCTTTCGCGTCGCCTTCGCCAGCCTCACAGCCCTGCTGATTGGCCTGCTGATCGGTCCTTTTGTCATTCAGCGCCTCCGCGACTTCCAGATCGGCCAGTACATCCGCGAAGAAGGCCCGCAACATCACCAGAAAAAGGGCGGCACACCCACAATGGGCGGCGTCCTCATCTGCATTTCCATCCTCGTTCCCACGCTCCTGTGGTCTGATCTTTCAAATCCCTTCGTCTGGCTCGCGATGTTCTCCACCCTGGCGTTCGCTGCCATCGGCTTCGCGGACGACTACATCAAGGTCGTCCACAAGCGCAATCTCGGCTTAACCTCGCGCCAGAAGCTCTTCTTTCAGGTTCTCGCCAGCACCGCCGTCGCTGTCTCGCTCATCGTCCTTCGCGGCCAGGGTTTCTACTCCACGCGCCTCGTTGTCCCCTTCCTCAAGCGCCTTCGCCCCGACCTCCTCATCGGCGTTCTTCTTCATACCCACTTCTGGCCACTGGCCTTCCTACCCTTCGTTATCTTCGTAGTTCTGGTCATCACTGGCTCTTCCAACGCCGTCAATCTCACCGACGGACTTGACGGCCTCGCCATCGGCTGCACCATCATCGCTGCCGGCGCCCTTGCCGTACTCACCTACGTCAGCGGCCACATCGTCTTCGCCGACTACCTCGAGATCCAACGCATGCCCGCGGTGAGCGAGCTCACCATCTTCTGCGGCGCGATGGTTGGCGCTTCCGTGGGCTTCCTCTGGTACAACGCGCATCCCGCAGAGATCTTTATGGGCGACGTCGGCTCGCTCGCCCTTGGCGGCGCGATCGCAACGGTCGCCGTGATCATCAAGCAGGAACTTCTTCTTCCCTTCATTGGAGGAGTCTTTCTCCTCGAAGCCCTTTCGGTCATTCTGCAAGTCGGCAGCTACAAGCTGCGCAACGGAAAGCGCATCTTCCGCATGGCTCCGCTGCACCACCATTTCGAGCTCGGCGGCTGGTCCGAGAGCAAGGTCATCGCCCGGTTCTGGATCCTGGCGCTGGTCTTTGCCCTCTTCGCCCTCACCTCCCTGAAGCTCCGCTGACTTACACCATCCGCTTGCCGTCCCAGCGAACGGGACGGCCCTCGAAATACGACGCATTTGCCATGTGGCAAGCTCCTGCCGCATGGTGCCCAAATACCGCGTCCTCCGGAAGAGGTCCGCGCGTCCGCACGGCCGTGAAGAACGCGCTCAGGTGCGGCGCGTGATCGTCCCAGCTGGTCCCTTTCCACTGGGTCACCTCGTTCCCAGGATGCGCGGCCAGTTCTGCATCGTGCTCGGCGTGCCACTGCTTAAGGTACTCCGCCTTCATGTCAGCAGGGAAGCCGTTCAGCCCGTAATTCGGCGAGCCATCCGCACCCGTTTCCTTCGTCAAGGTCACTGTGTTCGCCGACACCTCAATCACGCCACCAGGTCCCATCACCCGCGTGATCTCCGGCGTCTCCGTCCCTTGCGTGAGCCGCACCGTGACCGGAACCTGGCCATACATAAATGTGGTCACCTGGAGATCGGGCATGTTCCGCCCGTCTTTCCAACGATAAATTCCACCCACGGAAAGGGCCATATCAGGGATCTGGTTGATTCCGGTGACGAACTGCGTGCCGCTGAGCAGATGCACCATAAGATCCCCAGCCATGCCCGTTCCGTACTCTTTCCAGCACCTCCACCGCGCGAAGGTCAGCGGGTTAAACGCCTTTTTGGGCGCGCTGCCGAGCCATGCATTCCAGTCCAGGTTGGCAGGCGACAGATCCAGTGGCGGCGGGTACTCCCACGCCCCCTGCGGCGAGTTGCGTCCCAGCATCAACTCCACCTGTCGCACCGGCCCGATGGCCCCGCTCTGGCAAAGCTCGTGCGCCTTGATAAACACTGCGGAACTCACCCGCTGCGATCCAACCTCCATCACACGCCCGGAGCCCTGCGCGGCCCGCACCATCGCTTCCCCCTCGGCGATTGTGTGCGACATGGGCTTCTCGCAGTACACATCCTTGCCGGCGTGCAGCGCCGCGATCACGATGGGCGCGTGCTGGAAGTCCGGCGTTGCGACGACGACTGCCTCCACCTGCGGGTTGGCCAGAATCTGCTTATAGTCGCGGGTCACTGTGATGTTCTGCCCGGCTATTTCCTTGGCCAGTTCATGTCGACCGTCGTAGACATCGCAGGCGGCAATGCACTTCGCGTGTTGCAGCCCCATGCAGGCCCGCAGCAATACCGCGCCTTCTATGCCAACGCCGATGCTGGCAAAGCGGACCGGCTCACCTCCCGGTCCGGTGGTCGAGGCCGGCGAAAGCGTCGTTTGTAGCGCCGCTGAACTCTTTGTCAGCGCAGCCACTGCGGCGCCTCCACCTACCTGTAAAAATCCCCTGCGCGAAACTTGCAAACGCGGCCCCCTGATGTCTCTGTAGCGCGCCAAGTATACCCAACGGCAACGTCCCCCGGCCCGCTAATCCACACCCGGGCTCAGCTACGATAGGGCGAGAGCACCCAAGGGGCTGGAGCAGCATTGGACCTTCAAAATAAACGCGTCCTCGTCGTCGGCATAGGCAAGAGCGGGATCGCCGCGGCGCATTTTCTCAAGAGCTACGGCGCGCGTGTCACCCTCTCCGACAGCCGGCCCGCCACCACCATCGCCGAGCTCAACGAGCTCCTCGACGCCGGTATTATGGTGGAGACAGGCTCCCATGGCCTGCTCACCTTCCGCCGTCAGGACCTGATCGTCGTCTCCCCGGGTGTTCCGCTGTCGGTGCCCGAGTTGAAGCAGGTTCGCGCGCTTGGCATGCGTATTGTGGGCGAGCTGGAACTGGGAACACAGTTTCTTCAGGGCGAAATTCTCGCCATCACCGGCTCCAACGGCAAGACCACCACGACCAGTCTGCTTGGCGAGATCCTGCAGCGCTCCGGGCGCCCCACACTCGTCGGCGGGAATATCGGCCTTCCCGTGGTAGACATGGTTCCCGCAAGCACGCCCGAGACGGCCAACGTTCTGGAGGTTTCCAGCTTCCAGCTTGAGACCATCGAAGCGTTCCGCCCACACATTGCGCTGGTGCTCAACATTACGCCGGATCACCTGGACCGCCACGGCACCTTCGAGGCCTATGCCGCCGCCAAGGCTCGGATTACCGAAAACCAGACCGGGGATGACTTCCTGATCCTCAACGCGGAGGACAAGCCCACCCAGATGATTGCGGCGCAGACCAGGGCTCAGATCTTTTGGTTCAGCCCCAATCGGCAAGTAAAGCAGGGCGCTTTTGTGCATGGCGAGACCCTTTTCTTCCGTGCCGTCGAGGGTTCTCAACCCGAGCCGATTCTTCCAATTGCGGAGATCCCTCTGGCCGGCGCACACAATGTCGAAAACGTATTGGCTGCCGTTTGCGCAGCGCGACTCGCCGGCGTTTCCGCCACGACGATTCGCGAAGCAGTTGCTGCCTTCAAGGCGGTCGAACATCGTCTTGAATTTGTGCGCGAGCTTGCGGGTGTTCGCTACTTCAACGACTCCAAAGCCACAAACGTTGACGCCACTGCGAAGGCCATTGCGGCATTTCCTCGCGGCGTCCATTTGATCCTTGGAGGCAAGGATAAGGATTCCGATTACACCGTTCTTGCTCCGCTACTGCACGATCGGGTCAGGACGGTACTCACCATTGGTTCCGCCGCCGAAAAGATACGCGCTCAACTGATCGGCGCTGCCCCGATACTGTCAGCAGGCACCCTGGATCAGGCCGTTTCTCTCGCTTATGAAAAGGCGGAACCAGGGGACATAGTACTGTTGGCCCCCGCTTGCGCGAGCTTCGACCAGTTCGAGAATTATGAACACCGGGGACGCACCTTTAAAGAGCTGGTTGCCAAGCTAGAGACTTCCGCCGCCACCGGACAGGTTGTAGGTTCTACGTTGTAGGTTTCGCGTAGTGCACCGCCCATGAACCGTGTCCCTCAACGACTCGTCCTATCAACCATTCACTTACCTCGTAGAACGTAGAGACTTATGGCAAAGCGCGTCGGCGTAGATAAATGGCTCTTTGGCACGGTGCTCCTGCTTGTGCTATTTGGGCTGGTGATGATCTTTTCTGCCTCCGCCGTAATGGCGAAGGCTACGGTTGGCTCGCCCTACGCTTACGTCCGCAGCCAGCTTGTTTTCGTTGTGCTCGGCATGGTTGCGCTGTTTGTGCTCATGCGCGTGCCGTATACGAGATACAACAACCCCAAGCTGATCTTCCCGGTGATGGCGATCACCGCCGTACTGCTGATCGTGGTGTTCGCCATGCCCGGCATGAACGGCGCTCACCGTTGGGTGCGCGTTCCCGGCATCACTCTTCAAGCTTCCGAGCTTGCCAAGCCCGTCATCGTCATCTTCTTGGCGTGGTTCCTCCAAACGCGCGTCCACCAGATTGACGACATCAAGCAGACGATTCTGCCGGCAGCGCTGCCGCCGCTTGTCTTTATTGCGCTGATCCTGAAGGAGCCGGACCTCGGCACCGCTCTCGTCTGCGCCGCCGTGCTGCTCATGATGCTTTACCTGGCGGGCATGCAGATGAAATGGATCATGATCGCACTCGTCGCCGCCTCGCCGATCATGTATTACATGCTGTTTCATGTGAAGTTTCGTGCGGCGCGCATGAAGATCTTCTTGAATCCCGAGTCCGACCCGAAGGGCGCCGGCTTCCACATCCTTCAGTCGCTTATCGCAGTCGGCACAGGTGGGCTGCACGGCAAGGGATTGATGGAAGGGGTGCAGAAGCTGTTCTTTCTTCCCGAGCCGCATACCGACTTTATCTTTGCCAACATTTGCGAGGAACTCGGTCTCATCGGCGCGCTCTGCGTACTGACTGCCTTTTGCATCCTTGGCTACCGCGGCCTCCGTGCGGCATTTCTTTCAACCGACCCCTTTGCACGGTTCCTTGCATTTGGCCTCACAACGGCCATTCTCGTGCAGGCCTTCTTCAACATGAGCGTCGTACTCGCGCTGCTGCCGACCAAAGGCATTCCGCTGCCGTTCATCAGCTCTGGCGGGACCAGCGTGTTCGTGACGCTTGCCTGTATGGGAATTCTGCTCAACGTAACCCGCGAAATCGACTAGGTACCGGGCACTTGTCGCTGAGAGTAGCCATAGCGGGAGGCGGGACCGGCGGCCATGTCATTCCCGCGCTGGCCATAGGGATCGAGCTTCGCGACCATCACAACGCGGAACTTCTCTACATCGGTACCAGCCGTGGACTTGAAACCAGGCTTGTGCCCGCTGCCGGTTTTTCGCTGGAGCTTGTCCGTTCGGGCCAACTCAAGAATGTCGCCCTGAGAACACGCCTCAAGACACTCACGGATCTCCCGCATGGCGTTCTGCGCTGCGTCCAACTCCTGCGCACGTTCCAACCGCAGGTCGTCGTCGGCGTAGGCGGATACGCCTCCGGCCCCGCCATCCTCGCCGCCGCCCTTTTGCGCATTCCTACGCTCGCCTATGAGCCCAATGCCGTGCCCGGCCTCACCAATCGCATTGCGGGCCGCTTCACCTCGGCTGCGGCGGTCAACTTTCCCCAGACGACCAGTTTTTTCCGAAACGCGGAGGTCACCGGGGTTCCTGTTCGCCCTGAGATCTTCGAGATCGCTCCCAAACCTGCTGAGCCGGAACCCGGCGCACCGTTGCGGCTTCTGGTTACGGCGGGATCGCAGGGAGCGGCGATCTTTAACGACCTGCTTCCTCGCCTCGTGCACCGCCTGCTTCGGGAACTCCCTACGCTGACCATCGTTCATCAGGCTGGGGCCCGGCATCTTGAGACCACGCGCGCGGCTTATGCCCAGATGCTCTCGGGCGGGAAACTGGATTCTGCGCGCGTTCAGGTGGAGGCCTTTCTTACCGACATGCCTGCGCAGTACGCTGTCGCCGATCTGATTCTTGCCCGCTCAGGCAGCACGGTGGCCGAACTTTGCGCCGCGGGGCGTGCGTCGCTGCTGATTCCTTTTCCACAGGCTGCCGACGAGCATCAGCGCAAGAATGCCGAGGTGCTTGCGGGAGCTGGGGCGGCCCAGATGCTGTTACAGGTGGACGCTGACGAACACAGTTTGCATGCTGCTCTGCACGCTCTCCTCATCGATGCTCCGCGCCGCGCTGTAATGGCCACCAGGGCGCGCGGCCTTGCACGACCGGGCGCACTGCAGCGTATCGCCGCGATGGCGCTCCGGCTTGCGGGCCAGAGCGCTCCGGGTGCTTAAAGTTTAGAGCGCGGCGATGATGGCTTCGCCAAAGGCCTTGGTTCCCGCCGCTCCACCTACGTCTCGGGTGAGGATTTTGCCTTCGGCGTAGACGGTTTCGAGGGCGGTCTGGACCTTCTGCGCCGTGGTTGGCTCGTCAATGTGGTGCAGCATCAGGATGGCCGACTGGAGCAGAGCGGTGGGGTTGGCCTTGTCCTGGCCGGCGATGTCGGGCGCCGAGCCGTGCACGGCTTCGAAGATGGCGCTGTTGGCACCGAGGTTCGCGCCGGGGACCAGGCCGAGGCCGCCGACGAAGGCGGAGCAAAGGTCGGAAAGGATGTCGCCGTAGAGGTTTTCGGTGAGGATGACGTCGTACTGGTAGGGATTCAGCACGAGCTGCATGCAGGTGTTGTCGACGATGTGCTCGGCGTAGGTGATCTCGGGAAACTCGGCGGCGACGGCTTTACAGCAGCGTAGAAAGAGGCCGTCGGAGAGCTTCATGATGTTGGCCTTGTGAATGGCGTGGATCTTTTTGCGGCCGTGCTTGCGGGCGTACTCGAAAGCCGCGCGAGCAATGCGGGTGGAGCCTTTTGCGGTGATGATCTTGACGCTCTGCGCGACTTCCGGGGTGGCCATGAACTCGACACCGGCGTAGAGGTCTTCGGTATTTTCACGGAAGATGACCAGATCCACGTCGGGGTAGTTGGACTTGAGGCCTGGAAGGGATTTCACCGGGCGAAAGTTGGCGTAGAGGTCAAATTTCTTGCGAAGCTGGACGTTGATGGAGCTGAAGCCGCCGCCGATGGGCGTGGTTACCGGGCCTTTGAGCGCGACCTTGTTGGTGGCGATCGAGTCCATGAGAGCCTGGGGGATGTATTCGCCGGTTTTGGCGTAGGCGTCCGCGCCTGCGTCGTAGCGATGCCAGTCGAAGCTGCAGCCGGTCTGCTGTCCGGCGGCTTCGAGGATGGCGATCACCTGGGCGGTGACTTCGGGACCGATGCCGTCGCCGGGGATGAGCGTGATGACGTGGGTGCGGGTTTCTGCGGTGCTGGGCATGTTGGTTCGAGATCTGCTTTCTGAGGGTTATCGGGTGAAGGATCGGCGCTTGGGGTCTTTGCCGCGCAGCAGGCCTTCGAGTTCCTGTTTAAATTCGTTGACGTCCTTGAAGTCGCGATAGACCGAGGCGAAGCGGATGTAGGCGACCGAGTCGATGTCTTTGAGGCGGTTCATGATGAGTTCGCCGATGGCGGCGGTGGGGCGTTCGCGGTCGGGCGCGTCGATGACCGAGGCCTCGACTTCATCGACAATGGCCTGCATTTGCATGGTCGAAACGGTGCGCTTCTGGCAGGAGTGGAGCAGGCCCTGGAGGACCTTCTGGCGGTCGAACCTTTCGCGGCGGCCGTCCTTTTTGACGACCATGTAGGGGATTTCGTCGAGGCGCTCGTAGGTGGTGAAGCGCTTGGTGCAGCGCTCGCACTCGCGGCGGCGGCGGATGGAGTCGGCGTCCTTGCTTTCGCGGGAGTCGATGACTTTGTCCTGGGTATGGCCGCAATACGGGCACTTCATGGATAGGGAGATTCTACCAAGCCGTCTCTATCGCAGCGCGCCGCGCTTACGCAGGGCGCGGGCTACGCGAAGGGTGCGATGGGTTTGGGGTACCCACCCCTCCCCCCTACTTTGGGGTCAAAGTCTTGGAAACATGGCTTTTAGGTAGGTACTTTGCAACTTCCGTCCGCCCTGTCTACAACCTGGTGCCTGGCCAAATTGGAGAGCTTAGGGTGTGAGGGAAGGGATGACTACCGATGATCCTGGAGGGGGCGCTTCTGGGCGGTCTGGACAGCGCTTTGTTCGAGGGCTAGTTTGCGGCGCTTGAATTCGGTCATCACGCGGAAGACGTAGGCGCGGGTTTCACGAAAGGGAGGGATGCCGTGGAAGCGATCCACCGCGCCGGGGCCGGCGTTGTAGGCTGCCAGCGCGAGGGCAAGGTTGTCTTTGTAGCGGGTCAGGAGCCAGTCCAGGTAGGTAGTGCCGCCGTTGATGTTCTGGTCAGGCTGGAAGGCATCGGTGACCCCGACGGATTTGGCGGTTCCGGGCATCAGCTGCATGAGGCCCTGGGCGCCGGTGCGGGAAACGGCCTGCGCGTGGCCGCTGCTTTCGGCGTGCACGACGCTGGCGAGCAAATCCACATCGATATTGTGGGCGGTACCGGCGGTCGTGAGCAGGGCGTGGACGTCAGGTGTGACGGCCTTGGCCGCAGGAATGCCTTTGGCAAGCGGCTCTGGCGGCGGGGGCAGCGCCTCGACGGTGACTACGTCGGCCGCGGGGATGTCGATGAAACTGCCGCCGTCGCTTGCAGAGGGGTAGAGCCGCAGGTGTGAGGCGTCCACCTTCTCCCAACGTGCGCAGTCATACGAGAAGCCATTCCGCAGCGTAAACCGGTCCAGCGCACGTGCCGAGGGAACGACGCCGCAGAACGAGGCCGTCGTGGTCAACAGGATCAGCAACTGGCGGGTGCTGCGGGGCATTGGGTATGAGACTAGCACCGGGCGTATGGGGTGAGCGGCGACGCTGGTGGATTTGGCCCAAAAGTGGCAGGAAATCAGGCGAGTACAGCCTCGACGGCGACCGCTACGCCGTCCTCATCATTGGTGGGGCCGATGTGCCAGGCATTTTTCTCCGCAAGCTGCTGGAGTTCCTCAGGCGCATTGCCCATCAGGACGGCTTTTCCGGCGGCCTGCAGCATGGGCAGATCGTTCCAGTTGTCCCCGATGGCCAGAACGTCGGCCAGCGTACAGCCGCGAAGCTCGGCTAAATACGCCAGCGCCGAGGCTTTGGAGCAGCCGGCGGGAAGGATGTCGAGAATGGCGAGATCGCGATCGGGGTAGGCGGTGCGGTGAAGAATAATTTCGCAGCCTGGGAACTCCGATTGGCCGACACCGGCGATGGAGGGATGGTGTGTAAGGAGAGCCTCAGCCTCTGCCATGCGGGCAACCGTGCCGCAGAGCATGGCCTGGATAGGACCGTCCTGGTCGGTGTCAACCCGCCCCACGTCCTCCGGATCGGCGACGGCGACCGCAGTTGTGGCACGCGATCGATGGGCCGGGCGGAGTGCCTGCTCGATGCGTTCCACATGGGTGATATAGGGTTCGTTGGAGCGCATCCAGGCGCCGATACTGTCGTGGAGCACGTTGCCGTATTCACAGACCAGGGCGCCGCGGCGATCGTCGCCGTTCCGCCCGACGGTATCGAAGGTGAAGACGAGAGTGTCGCGGAAGGGACCGGCCTGGGAGCAGAGCCAGCGGGCTGTTTCGAGCGGAAGATGCGTGCGGTGAATGAGTTCGGCGCCGACGGTGCGGAGAACGGTGCCGTTGGAGCTGACGAGGGCGTTGGTTTCGCACAGGTTCAGGTCGCGGACGACGCGCATGGCGTAGGCATGGCGACGGCCTGTGGCGATGACGACCTCAATGCCCGCGGCGTGGGCGGCATGCAGGGCGGCGCGGTTGCGTAGGCTTACCTTGCCCTCGCTGTTGAGGAGGGTGCCGTCGATGTCGATCGCGATCAGGCAGGGCAGGGCCATTGCTTTGAGGCTACAGGAGCATGTTTGGGGAAACAGGCGCGCGGAGGCCGGCCTTCGATAGCATGGAAGCTTATGCCGAAGATTGCTTTTCTGGAGTGTGCGCGGTGTGGGAACAAGGTTTCAGCGGACGTCCCGCAGACGCTTTGCCCGGTGGATGCAGGGTCGTTGTATGTGCGCTATGACATGGAAGTGCTGAAGCGGACGGCGCGGCGGGAGCGGCCTGCCGAGCTGGCTGCGGCGTCCGCGGCGAGCCTGGGGATGTGGCGGTACCGGGATGTGCTGCCGGATGCGGAGCCGGTGACGCTTGGCGAAGGGTGGACGCCCATGGTTCAGTCCCGGCGCTACCCTGGTTTGTTGATCAAGGAAGAAGGCGCCAATCCGACTGGAACGTTCAAAGCCCGGGGGCTGGGACTTGCGGTCACCATGGCGCGCAAATACGGATTGCGGCATCTGGCGGTACCCTCGGCGGGCAACGCGGCGGGAGCACTGGCGGCGTATGCGGCGGCTGCGGGGATCGCGGCGCACATTTACATGCCGCTGGATGTGCCGATGGCGAATTACCTGGAAGGCATCGTGTATGGGGCCGACGTTCACATGATCGACGGCCTGATTTCCGACTGCGCCCGGATAGTGGGTGAGGAGATCAAGAGGCAGAAGGAAGCCGGCGCGGCTCCGGAGGACGTCTGGTTCGACATCTCGACCCTGAAGGAGCCGTTCCGGGTGGAGGGCAAGAAAACGATGGGGTACGAGCTGGTCGAACAGCTCGGGTGGACGTATCCGGACGCGATTTTCTATCCGACCGGCGGCGGTGTGGGGCTGATCGGGATGTGGAAGGCTTTTGAAGAAATGGAGGAACTGGGTTGGGTCAGCGGCCGGCGGCCTCGCATGTACGCGTTGCAGGCGGCGGGGTGCGCGCCCGTGACGCGTGCTTTCGACCAGGGAAAGACGGCCAGCGAGTTCTACCAGGGAGCGGAGACCTTCGCCTCGGGGCTCCGGGTGCCAAAGCCCTATGGCGATGCGATCATCCTGGAGATCCTGCGAAGCTCAGGGGGGCGTGCCCTCAGCTCGGACGACGCGACCATTCTGGCGTCCATCCAGGACTGGGCCCGGCACGAGGGACTGTTTTTGTCGCCCGAAGGCGCGGCGGCGACTGCGGCGTATGACGCGCTGTTGGCAAGCGGGAATATGAAGCCGGAGGAGCGGGTTGTTCTCTTCAATACGGGAGCGGGATTGAAATACACCGACACCGTGGCGGAGGCGATGCATCTGCGCCGGCCTGGGTCGCTGCCGACTTCTTTGCCGGTGGGGGGAATCATTACCCCGGTCTGATTTTGAGATCGAAGTGAGGTTACTTTTGGCGCAAACGATGAGTACTAAAAAGTGCGTAGAAGAGACTCTTGGGGTAGTGCAAGAACGGCACGCAAACGGCTACAAGAGACACAAGGGAGCCATCCTTGCGGAGGGATGGCTCTCGAAAGTTCTTTTGAGTGGGAGTGCTTACTTCCCGGCGAAGCAGGATTTGCCTCCCGGACCTTTGCCACCTGCAGATTTTGCCGCAGCCTCGGTCATGTAGCGGCCGCTGCCGGTCTTGCCGTAGTAGCGGTCGCCGGGGCAGTGGTATTTGCCTGAGCTGAGATTGACCCAAACTTTGTCGGGGCCGCCGCCGGGGGCTGCCTCAGCGGCAGGCCTGGGTGGCCGGCGAGTCGAGGCCGGCGCGGACTGTGTCGCGGGTGCTGCCTGAGGCGGTGTGCCGGCCTGCTGTGCGTTAAGCCCCATGGCAAAGGCGAAGAGGGTGGCAAAGACCAGACGAGGCATGCGTGGAACTCCGGTGCGGGAAGTGGAATAGTGCTTCGGAAGCAATGGTAGCAACTGGCTTTCAAGCTGTCGTTGGCACTTCCGTGGCAGTCTGGGCCGGTTGCGTGGAGCGGGTCGTCAACGTGATTGCCGCGGCGATGATCATGAGGCCTCCTACGGCGCCCGAGGGACCGAGGGATTCATGAAGTACGAGAACGCCGAGAAGCGAACCCATCAGGGGCTCTACATTGAGCAGAACGCCGGCCTGTGATGCCGGAACGCGGGTCATGCCCCAGTTCCACAGCAGCGTGGTGCTGGCGGTGCAGAGAATGCCGCTGGCGGCGAGCGCGGCCCAGACTTTGGGCGATACACCGTGTACCGGCGGTAACCCCCACACCGGGGGAACGCACACGCAGAGCATCAGCCAGCCCAGCAGTGTGCCCCAGGCCGTGACGACAACCGGACTGTGCGTGGCGAGGAGGCGCTTGTTGATCAGGATCCAGAAGAGTGCGATGGCCAGGGAGAGGACTACGAGGAGGTCGCCGCTGAGCGAAGGTCCGCTGATGCCTGTGCCGTGGCGACCGCCGAGGGCGATCAGGGCGGCTCCGGCCGTTGATACCGCGAGGGCGATCCAGCCTAGAGGGCTAAGGCGCTCACCCGCGAACAGAGTCGCGCCGACGGCGAGAAAAACGGGCATGGAGCCGACCATCAAAGAGGCGTGGGAGACCGTGGTGATCGAAAGTCCGTAGAACTGGAGCAGAAACTGGACCGGGACGCCGAGCAGAGAGGCGACCGCCAGCAAACCCCATTCGCGGCGAGTGAAGTGAACAGGATGGGTAAAGAGCAGAGGCGCGAGGCCGAGAACGGCGAAGGCGAACCGGTAAAAGACCATGGCGCCGACGTTCATTTCCGCCAGGGCAATCTTGCCAAAGAAGAAGCCGCAGCCCCAGAAGGCACTGGCCAGCGCGCAGGCGGCAAAGCCCAGGGCGCGGCCAGTGGATGGGGCTGCGGGGGAGGGTGACGAGGTCAAACAGCAGCTTCCCTTCGAGGAGGAAAAGAAAAGCTGCGGATGGGCGTTACCAAACGCGGCAGTTCTGGGCCGGCGTCATGGGCGAACCGGCCCTGCAGCCGAACGCGCCGGCAAAGCCTGGCTGGTTGACGACGGGACCGTTCGCCCGGAAGTGGTCAGGCGAGTGCGGGTCGGTAAGGACGCGCTCACGGGTGGTCTCCGGGCGCGTGTTCTCGCACCAGTTCTGCGCCCAGGCGATGTAGAAGCGCTGCGGTCCGGTATAGCCGTCGATTTTCTTCGTGGTATCGACGCCGTTCTGTCTGGCGCGGTCGAGGTAGGCCATGTACGCGAGCAGGAGACCGCCGTTGTCGGCCGTGTTTTCGCCCAGGGTGAGCCTGCCGTTCACGTGGACATCGTCGACCGCGACGAAATTGTTGTACTCGTTGGCCAGGCAGGAGGTACGCGTCTCGAAGTTCTTCTTGTCTTCGGGGGTCCACCAGTCGCTTAGATTGCCTTTGCCGTCGAACTTGGCGCCTTCGTCGTCGAAACCATGCGTGAGCTCGTGGCCGACCACGCCGCCGATGTGGCCGTAGTTGACCGCGAGGTCGGCGTTCGGGTCATAGAAGGCGGGTTGCAGGATTCCGGCGGGGAAGTTGATGTTGTTCATGCTGGGGTCGTAGTAGGCGTTGATGGTGGGGGGTGTCATGCCCCACTCCAGCGGGTCGACGGGCTTGCCGATCTTGGTCATTTCGCGATCGTTCTCGAAGGCTGTCGCGCGCTGCGCGTTGCCGAGCGGGTCGATGGGGGAGATGGTGAGGGAAGCATAGTTGCGCCAGTGCTCCGGGTAGCCGATCTTGTCGGTGATGGCATGCAGCTTGACCTTGGCTTTGACGCGGGTGTCCGCGCTCATCCATTGCAGCGTGTCGATGTCGCGGTCCATGGCGGCTTCGATGTCGTGGACGACCTGCAGCGTTTTGGCCTTCTCATCGCCGGCAAAGTACTGCTGCACGTAGACCTGGCCGAGCGCTTCGCCAAGCTGACGATCGACCGTCGCGGAGCAGCGCTTCCAGCGGGGTTCCTGTTCAGGCTGGCCGCTCAATTGGGTGCCGTAGAAGTGAAAGTTTTCATCGTCGAAGGCCTTCGGGAGATTGCCGGCGAAGGTGGTCAGGACGTGGTACCGGAGGTAGGCCCGGAGCGTCTCTATGTTTGCGGCCATGATGGCGTTCACCATGGCCGGAAAGAACTTGGGCGTGGCGTCGTTCAGGGAGTCGAGATGCGGCGCATGGAGGGCTTCGAGAAACGGCTGAAACGGCACGCCATGAAGGCTCGCGGCAAAGGTGGACATCGACTCCGGGTGATAGATTGCGGCGGGGTCGCGCATCTCGGTGTTGGTGAGCGAGGCCGCCGCGAGCTTTGTTTCCAGATCGAGAATGGCGGCGGCGTCGGCCTGGGCGCGAGCGGCGGGTTCGCCCGCGAGCGTGAGCATCTTAGCGATGTGGTCGGCGTATTGCTGGCGAAGCTGCTTGTCCTTGTCGCCGGTGCGGGTGTAATAGTCGCGCTCGGGCAGACCGAGGCCGCCCTGGATGGCGACGGCGATCTGTTTGCTGGAATCCTTGAAGTCCTGCATCTCGCCGAAGCCGAAAAACGCGGTGACGCCGTAGCGCTGCAGTTCGCCGGCGAAATACGGCAGGCCGGGCTTGGTGACGCGGTCGATCTGGCCCAGCAAGGGTTGCAGCGGCGTGAGCCCTTTTTGCTCGATCAGAGATGTGTCCAGGCAGGCGGCGTAATCGTCGCCGATCTTCTGCTCGTTCGGTGTGCGCTCCCCGCCGGGGGTGGCAAACGTCAGCAGGATCTTCTGCAGGCGCTCCGAATTGACGTTATAGAGGGTATAGAACTGGTCGACTTCGGTCTGATCGGATGGGATGGCGTGAAGCGAGGCGAAATTGCCGCAGGCAAACTTGTAGAAGTCCTGGCAGGGGTCGGCTTTGGCATCAATGGCCGCCCTGTCGAAGGCAGGGGAGAGTTGGTAGTGCGGCATCGACGCGTCAGCCGGGCTAGCTATCGTGTTTTGAGTGAGTGCGGAGGCGGGGGCGAGCAGGGCGAGGCAGCCAGCAGCGGAACGCAGCAGCGAAGACGTGCAGCGCGGCTGCCGGGGAAAGAAGCGGTTCATGTCAACCTCTGTTGGCGGGATCACAACTTTTTTGCTGCAGACAGTCAGGCCGCCACGGCGTAGCACTCCGGGAACGGTCACCCGTCTATTAAAGTAAAGACTACAGGTTCGAACATCACCGGTGGACCTATGTTTCGTTGTAAAACACAGTGTCGGTTGCGGGGTGGAAGTCTGAGACTGCGGGTCTGCGGGCTGCTCGTCGCCACCTGCGCGGTCGGAATGAACCTCCATGCCGAAACGCCTCCCAAGCCAACGTTGCGGGTTCCGCTAAGCGAGTTGGGCTTCCCAGGGTATGTTCTTAGCCTAATGCACGCGGGCGCCTCGATGGCGACGGTGCACATGCTGGACAACTCGCATGTTCTGTTTACCTACAGCCTGCGCTCGCTGGTTCCCCGACTGCCGGGAGATGACGTCAACGACTCCGACCGCCAGGTCGCGGCGGTGCTGCTGGAGGTGCCGAGCGGCAAGGTACTCGCCCGAGCCAAATGGCACCTGCACGATCATGGTCCCTACCTTTGGAACCTTGGGCAGGGTCGCTTCATCATGAGGTCGGGCAATGAGCTCTCCATGTTCATGCCCTTGCAAACCATGGCCAGGGGTGAGGATCCGTTCCTGCGCTTTGCGCTGCCGCACCGGCCTGGGCAGCCGGTTCTGGTAGCGGGTTCGCCGGATGGCCGGATGGTTACGGTCGAGATTGAGGCGGAGCTTCGCCGGGCTGCGGGCGAGGAACAGGACGAGAGCCGCAGAAAAAAACATTACACGCTGGAGTTCTTTCGCATTGAGGCGCCGGAGAGCCCCAAGCAGCCTGTGCAGGTAAAGGGGGCGGGTGCGGTGGGTTCGCCTGTGCTGCTCCGCCTGCCGATGGATGGCGATGGCTATCTCTGGGCGGAGGATGGCGAACGCGGCGGCAAGTGGATGGTGAGCTTCAATGAGTTTGGAGGAAAGCAGCAGCCGCTGACGCCGGTGATGAGCTCCTGCCATCCACGGCTGACGTTGCTGAGCCGCAGTCAATTCCTGGCCGAAACATGCCGCGGCACCGACCAGCAGCCGATGCTGGCGGCCTATGGTTTCGACGGCCACGAGAACTGGGAAGAGCAGTTCGGCGAAGCCCTGCAGCCGCCTGTACTGGCGCTCGCGCCAGAGGTGGGGCGATTTGCGATGAGCAGGCTCGTGGCTTCAAGCAGCGGGGAGTCCGCTGGAAACAGCACGCTGGCCGGCGCTGACCCCATCGCGCAAGAGATCCGTGTCTACCAGATCGAAAGCGGGGACTTGCTCCTGCATCTGCAGTCCGCCCCGGCGGCACGGACGGCGGAAAACTTCGATCTTTCTCCGGACGGGCGCCTGCTGATTACGATGGGACCGCAGACACTGGATCTGTACCGGTTACCGGAGCTTACGTCGAAGGACCGGAAGGATTTGGCCGAGGTGCAAGCGATGACGCCTCCGGAAGGATCCGGTCCCGTGGCCCTGGCCAGGATTACGCGGCCGGTCGATGCGCCGATTGATGCCGCCGAAGAGGGTAAGCGAACGGCTCTGACATCAGGTGCTGAGAATGGGGGTAAGAGGGCGAGCGAACCCGCCAATGCGGCAACGAACGGCACGGCCCTGTCCGCTTCTCCGACGCCAGACGCCCGGAGCGCGTCGGAAGCGAGGGAACAGACGACCGGGTTACCACCGAAAACTTCTACGATGGAGTCCGCGGCGCCGGCCGCGGTTCGCAAGCCGCCGACGCTGCTTAATCCCGGTGAAAACCCCGTCTACAAGGGGCAAAATCCCGAACCCAAATAGCGTTTAAGTTCAGAAGAGCCACAAGATGAAGGACCGGCTAACGCCGGCCCTTTCTATACTGGAGGGCTGCCTAGGCGGCCTTGGTGGCGAGCGCCTTGACGCGGGCATTCAGACGACCCTTGTAGCGGCTGGCGGTGTTCTTGTGAAGAACACCCTTCTGTACGCTCTTATCCAGAATGGAGACGGTAATGCGGTACTGGGTGGTAGCGTTCTCATGGTTGCCGGCGGTAAGGGCCTCACGCAGGGAGCGGAGGGCAGTGCGGAGCTTAGAGCGATTCGAGCGATTCACCGCCGTGCGGGTGACGGTCTGGCGAGCGCGCTTCAGGGATGAGACATGATTTGCCATCGGAACTCTCTTTAGTTACCCGAACTTGAACGGGGAGTAGGTGCAGACCTGACGCTGGTGCGGACACAGCGCGGCCGCATCGCCTGCAACCTAGCTATCTTAGGACTTTCGCCGATCCGGGTCAACCTAGACTCGTCTGGGCGGGACTGAAGAGTACGAGAGTTTACCCCGTTGTACCTGGATTCATGCCCTGTTTTCCAGAATATCGCTTGACCGGCTCGCATCCTCGGCGCTAGGCTCTGGGGCAACATCGTTACTCCTTTGGCACATCTCGCCAACTCGGTTGCGGTACGGCATAGGATCGGTGGCCAGCCCCAGCTGGCGACGGTTTCCGAAGGGCCGGTCAGCCGCATCGATGGTTCCCTCTCCAACATCCAAAATACGTACCATCCTGACGGAGGTCAGATCCCTACTTGGTAAAAACATCCCTGCCCTTGACCCCTGGCATCGAGCCCCTGTACGGCACGCGCGATGAGAACCTCCGCCTGATGGAAGACAACCTCCGCGTCCAGATCGATCTTCGATCGGATTCGGTCCGGGTGATGGGAGAGGCGGGTGCGGTAGCGCGCGTGGAGGGCATCTTTGCGGACTTTGAACACCTGCGCCGATCGGGCGTACATCCGCACAACGGCGAACTGCACAGCCTTTTGAAATTGGTGACGGCTGATCCGACGGTGACGCTTCGCGGGCTGATTGAGAGTGGCAAACAGCGGGGAGCCGGGACCAAGCGCGCCGTCCAGCCGCGGACACCGAACCAGCGCAAGTATCTTGAGGCCATCGAAAATCACGATATGGTTTTCGGACTGGGGCCAGCCGGGACGGGCAAGACGTACCTGGCGGTGGCCATGGCCGTGAGTGCGCTGCTGGCGAAGAAGGTGGCGCGAATCATCCTGGTCCGTCCTGCGGTTGAGGCCGGGGAGCGTCTGGGCTTTTTGCCGGGATCGTTGCAGGAAAAGGTCGATCCCTACATGCGGCCGCTTTACGACGCGCTGTACGACCTGATCGACCCAGCCAAGGTGGACCGCATGCTGGAGACGGGTGTGATCGAGATTGCGCCGCTGGCGTTTATGCGCGGACGGACGCTGAATGAGGCGTTCATCATCATGGATGAGGCGCAAAACACGACCAACGAGCAGATGAAGATGTTCCTTACGCGGCTCGGCAACGGTTCCAAGGCGATCATCACCGGCGACCTGACGCAGATCGACCTGCCCAATCCGAAAAAGAGCGGTTTGTGGGAGGCTCTGCGCGTGCTCGACGGCGTGGAGGGTATCCGGTTTTGCCGGTTCGAGGACGTGGACGTCGTACGGCACCATCTGGTGCAGCGCATTGTGCAGGCGTACGACAGCCACACACGCGCGGAGCAGGTGCCACTGGGCATGGAAGGTGAAGGAGAACTCCCTTCGTTATCGCCGGGGCAGCCGGAGGCTCGGCGGGCCGCTGGAAAGCCGCAGTAAGCGGACTGCGGTAGCATCGGAAGAAAGATGATTTCGCTTGAGCCTCCACGAGGGCCGGCATCGAACGCTCCCCTGCAAAACGAAGTGCAGGCGTGGCATGATGCCGGCCTGTCGCGTTCCGGGCTCTCGCGCTTCCTCCGCCGGGCGCAGGAAAGGGTGGGGCTACTGGGCGAGGTGGACGTTCTGCTTGCGGGCGACAGAACGCTCCGGCGACTTAACCGCGAGTACCGGGGCAAGAACAAGGCGACGGACGTGTTGAGCTTCCCGGCCGCGGAAGACGTGGCGAATGAGCACGCAGGGGATCTGGCGATCTCGCTGGAAACCGCTGCGCGCCAGGCAGCGGAGCATGGGCACACGCTTCGGGATGAGGTGCGGGTGCTGTTGCTGCATGGGGTGTTGCACCTGCATGGAATGGACCATGAGGCGGATGGCGGCGAGATGGCGGCGCGGGAGGCGGGGTTGCGTCGATCGCTGCGCCTGCCTGCCGGGCTGATCGCGCGAGCGGCACAGGGTGCAAAGCCGGTTGCTGGGCGCGGCGCGGCGAAGACGGGAAGCAAGCGATGAACGTGCTCTATGGCGCTGCGGTGATTGGGCTGCTGTGCCTGATGGTGCTGGCGGGCTTTGCGGAGCAGGTGTACGGCGAGTTGGATCGGTTTCTTTCGCGGGAGTCGGGTGAGGCTGTCGAGACGTGGGAGGCTGCGGTGGAGCCCAAGCTTAAGCTGAGCCGGGATTCTGCGGCGATCTCTGCTGCTGTGGTGGCGCGGGCGTCGCTGGCTTGTCTGGCGCTTCTGCTGGCGTCGCGTGTGCCTTGGCGTGGTCCGCACGCGTGGACGGGGGCGGCGGAGGTGCTGCTGGAGCTTGGTTTGGCGGGGCTTCTGTTTGGGAGGCTGCTTCCGCAATTGATGCTGGCGCGGCTTGCCGGAAGATGGGTGCAGCGGCTGAGGGTTGTTTTTCAGGTGCTGCTGTATGCAGCGCTTCCTGTCACTCTGCTGACATCGCTGGTGGTGTCGATCGTGAACCTGGCGGAGCCGGAGTTGCCGCAGGAGGAGCGTCCGCAGAGCGAGGCAGTGGACGCGCTGCTGGAGGCGGGCGAAGAGGAGGGGATTCTGGAGGTTGGCGACCGTGAGCTGGTGCGGTCGGTGGTGGAGTTTGGAGACAAAGTGGTGCGGGAGGTGATGACGCCGCGGCCGGATGTGTTTGCGGTGCCCTCGACGATGAGCCTGGAGGAATTTACGGGGGAGGTGAATCAGCATGCGCTGTCGCGGGTGCCTGTTTTCGAGGGCAATCTGGACAACATTACGGGGATTGCGTTTGCGCGGGACTTGCTGGGCGTGCAGGATGCGGAGGCTGGCTTGCTGACGGTGGCTTCCCTGGCGCGGACGGCGCAGTTCGTGCCGGAGACTAAGAAAGTGAGTGAGTTGCTGCGCGAGATGCAGCGGGGCAAGCAGCATATGAGTATTGCGATCGATGAGTATGGCGGGGTGGCGGGGCTGGTGACGATCGAGGATCTGCTGGAAGCGATTGTGGGCAATATTGAGGATGAGCACGATTTGGCGACGGCCGCGCCTGTGGCGGAAGAGGGTGGGACCTACCTGGTGCCGGGGAGCTTTGAGGTGAGCCGGTTGCGGGAGTTGTTTGCGGCGCCTGAGGGTGAAGGGCATGAAGAGGCGGGGGAGGCCGAGGAGGACTCGCCCGAGGACGAGTTGCCGGGGGTGTTAACGGCTTACGAGGCGACAACGGTGGGGGGTCTGGTGAGTGAGATTGCGGGGCATATCCCGTTGCCAGGTGAGGTTGTGGAGGATGGGCCGTTGCGGCTGGAGGTGTTGCAGTCTACGGATCGGCTGGTGGAGCGGGTGCGGGTTGGGTTGCAGCGGGCGATGATGGTGTCAGAGCCGGAGTGATTCATGGTACCCCTCCCCTCCCCCCTACTTTTGGTCAAAGTACGTGAAACAGAGACTTTAGCGAGGTACTTTGCAACTTTAGCGTCACCTCTCTCTACAACCTGGTGTGCCGCCGCTTTTTCCCTGCGGCCAGCGACAGTTTCCTACGTTCTCGCCACTCCGCAGAACTGACGCGAAGCGCCAAGATGCGATGATGGAGGGATGGCCTTGCGCTCTGGATTTGTATCGATTGTTGGGCGGCCGAATGCCGGGAAGTCGACGCTTTTGAATGCGTTGCTGGGGCAGAAGCTGGCGATTGTGACGCATAAGCCGCAGACGACGCGGACGCGGATCCAGGGCGTGCTGGAGTTGCCGCAGCGCAAAAAGACGAAGACCGAGGCGGGACGGCCCGCGGCGCAGGTTGTGCTGGTGGATACGCCGGGGGTCCATAAGGGGGAGACGCAGTTGGACCGGCGGATGCTGCAGGAGGTGCAGGATGCGTTGGAGGGGCGGGATGCGGTGGTGTTTCTTGTGGATGCGACGCACCGGCTGCCGTCGGCGGGGGAGGACGCGAAGAAAGGTGGCGGCAGTGAGACCCATGTCTCAGACGCGGGACCACTCGACGAGCTCAGGGCAGGCTTGCGGGCAACTGACTCCGCGGCCGGCTTTGAAGGGGGGAAGAAGGTTCGGACGATGGGGCAGCACAAGCGGGCGCTCTCGGCGGCGGAGGATGAGTTTGCGCTGCAATTGGTGAAGCGGCTGGAGTGTCCGGTGTTGCTGGTGTTGAACAAGATGGATGCACTGCCGAAGAGTGCGTTGTTGCCGCTGATTGCGCATTGGTCGGCGTTGCATACGTTCGCGGACGTGGTGCCGATCTCGGCACGAAAGAGTGAGGGGCTGGAGCTTTTGCTGGACCGGGTTGTGGCGCTTTTGCCGGAAGGGCAGCGGTACTTTCCGAAGGATCAGCTGACGGATCAGCCGGAACGGTTTCTGGTGGCGGAGTTGATACGCGAGAAGATTTTGCTGCTGACCGGCGAAGAGGTTCCGTATGCGACGGCGGTGGTGGTGGAGAGTTTTGAGGAGCCGAAGTCGCTGAAGAAGCTGCGGGATGGTCGGCTGCCGGTGACGAAGATTGCGGCGGCAATTTTCTGTGAGCGGTCAGGGCAGAAGGCGATTCTGATTGGGAATCAGGGGTCGATGCTGAAGCGGATCGGGGCGACGGCGCGCAAGGAGATTGAGGCGGTGCTGGGGACGCGGGTGTTTCTGGAGCTGTTTGTGAAAGTGAAGGAAGACTGGCGGGCTTCGGCTGGGTTTATTGAGGAGTTGGACTGGCGGCGGCAGTTGGAGCAGATTGCGGAGAAGCAGCAGATGGCACGGAGTCTGGAA
>CAXUDN010000003.1:81039-85672 GCA_964249715.1 uncultured Acidobacteriaceae bacterium | reverse complement strand
CGCGTCCTCTTCGCCCTCGCCCTCGCCGGCAACCCCGACCTCATCTTCCTCGACGAGCCCACGGTCGGCCTCGACATCGAATCCCGCCGTTCCCTCTGGGCCCGGATCCGCGCCCTCGCCGCCGGCGGCAAAACCGTCCTCCTCACCACCCACTACCTCGAAGAAGCCGACGCCCTCGCCAGCCGCATCATCGTCATCAACAAGGGCGAACTCGTCTGCCAGGGCACCCCCGCCCAAATCAAAGCCCATGCCTCGCGCACCACTCTCAACGGGCCTTCCTCCCAATTCGGCCCACTCCAATCGCTCGCCCCGGATCAGCCCTCTCGACCGGAGCACGTCCCCTCCAACCCGTCGTCTCGACCGGAGCGCGTCCCCTCCAACCCGTCATCTCGACCGGAGCGCAGCGGAGTGGAGAGACCCGCAGTGACGAACCCGAGTGCCCCAGGCACGAGCCCGTCTGACCCGCTCTACAGCACCCCGTCATCCCCCACTCCCAAACTCATCCGCTGCCAAACCACCCTCACCCCCACCCACCTCCACCTCATTCCCGGCGTCACAACCGTCGAGCAACCACCCCGCGAACTCAATTCCCACCTACCCATCCCCACCACCCTCAACACCACCTACCCAGAGGCCACCCTCCGCGAAATGCTAGCCCTCGACCCCACCCTAAGCCACTTGGAAGTCACCACCCCCGCCTTGGAAGACGCCTTTCTCGCTCTAACCAGTGCTTGGTGATTGGTTCCTAGTGCTTAGCGCTTAGTGCTTAGTTCCTAGTGCTTAGTGCTTAGTGCTTAGTGCTTAGTGGTAAGTGGTAAGTGGTAAGTGGTAAGTGGTAAGTGGTAAGTGGTAAGTGTTAAATGATAAGTGGTTAGTGGTTAGATAGTGCTTTGTGGTAGGTGCTGACACGGGCGCTCAACAAGCTATCCACCCCACACTGGGTGCTAGCCAAAGACACGAACGATCAACCATGAACACTCGCCACCAAGCACCAAGCACTAAGCACTAAGCACCAACCACTAAGCACTAAGCACTAAGCACTAAGCACCAACCACTAAGCACTAAGCACCAACCACCAAGCACCAAGCACCAACCACCCACAAGGAGCCCCCATGTCCACCACCACCCTCCCCACCTACGCCACCCCCACCCAACCCCTCACCCGCACCCTCCACCTCTATCTCCGCGAGATCCACTTCGAATTTCTCCGCGCCCTTCGCAACAAGGGCTTTTCCCTCGCCATCCTCGGCTTCCCCACCATGTTCTATCTCCTCTTCGGCGTGGCCAACCGCGGGGAATCCTTCAGCTCCGCCCACTTCAACTTCGCCAAATACCTCCTCGCCGGCTACTCCGGCTTCGGTGCCGTGGGCGCCTCCCTTTTCGGCATTGGCGTGGGCCTCGCCTTCGAGCGCACCTCCGGCTGGCTCGACCTCAAACGCGCCAGCCCTATGCCCCCGCTCGCCTATCTCACCGCCCGTTGCGCCATGGCCGTCCTTTTCAGCCTCATCATCGTCACTCTCCTCTCCGCCCTGGGCATCTCTGCTGCCGGCGTTCACCTTACCGTCCCTGAATACCTTCGCCTGCTCGCCACCGCCGCCCTCGGCTCCGTCCCCTTCGCCTCCATGGGCCTCCTGTTTGCCATGCTCCTTCCCCCCAACAGCGCCCCCGGCATCATCAATATGGTCTACCTCCCCATGAGCTACGCCTCGGGCCTCTGGATCCCCATCTCCATGCTGCCGAAAGTCGTGCAACACATCGCCCCCTTTCTCCCCACCTATCATTTGGCTCTCCTCAATTTCCACGCCGTCGGCTACGCCCCCGCAGGCGACCGCCTCCTCCCCCACATCCTCGCCCTCGCCGGCTTCACCTGTCTCTTCCTCGGCGGCGCCTGGATCGCCTACAGCCGCACCGAAGAAGCCTGATCAAAACCCACGGTCTACCCCGGCGCTACACTCGGAAAAACAAGGCAGGCAGCATGAGTTCCTCTCCCTACACCCAGGACGGCAAAATCGACCGCACCGACCTTTACTGGCTCGTCTACCTGGTCTTCTTTCTCATCGAGCCGGTGGAGCGCCGCTCACTCCACTACTGGGCCGAAACCCTCGTCATTCTGACTGTCTTCCTCACCCTTTACCTCGTCTTCCTCAAGCGCGGAAAGTTACCCCTCCAGATTGCCCTCATCGGCGGGATGGTCGCCCTCGGCGCCGCAACCCTGCCCATCAACGACGGTGCCGCCGCCTTCATCATCTACGCTGCCGCTCTCGTCCCGTTCGTCGTCACTCCACCCACCTGGGTCCTCAGCACCGTCGTTTTCCTCGCGGCGCTGGTCGGCGCGGAGTGTCTGCTCCTCCATTTCCAACCCTGGGCCACCTTCCTCAACGTCTTTTTCACCCTCGTCGTCGGCAGCACCAACCTCCATTTCGCCCAGAAACATCGCTCCGACTGCAAGCTCCGCATGCAGAGCGAAGAAATCGAAGCCCTCGCCGCCGTCGCCGAACGCGAGCGCATCGCCCGCGACCTCCACGACGTCCTCGGCCACACCCTCTCCGTAATCGTCCTCAAATCCGAACTCGCCAACCGCCTCCTCCAACGCGAACTCGCCTCCCTCGCCTCTTCAACAAACCCGTCACCTCAACCGGAAGCACCCCTCCCAACACTGTCACCTCAACCGGAGGCAACCCTCCCTACCCTGTCATCTCGACCAGAAGCAGCCCTCCCTACAATGTCATCTCGACCGGAGGCCGAAGACCTCCGTGGAGAGACCTGCGTCCCTGCCGCCACAGCCCTCCCCCAAGATGAGCCTGCCGCCACAGCCCTCTCCCGGGTGGCCCATCCTTTGCGCAGCAAAGGGTGGGGTGAGCCTGCCGCCACAGCCCTCCCCCAAGATGAGCCTGCCGCCACAGCCCTCTCCCGGGTGGCCCATCCTTTGCGCAGCAAAGGGTGGGGTGAGCCTGCCGCCACAGCCCCGGACCTCTCCACCCTCCAACGCGCCCAAACCGAAATCGCCGACGTAGAACGGACCGCCCGCACCGCTCTCGCCGAAGTTCGCGAAGCCATCGGCGGCTATCGTGCCCGCGGCCTCGCCGCCGAAATCAACGCCGCCCGCCAGACCCTCGCCTCCGCGAACGTCATCCTCACCACTGAAGGCGATCTCCACCCCGCCACCCTCACCGCCGCTGAAGAAACCGTCCTCGCTCTCGCCCTCCGTGAAGCCGTAACCAACATCGTCCGCCACGCCCGGGCCAGCACCTGCCGCCTTCGCCTGGTGAACGACGGCGGTCGCCACCAGCTCTCGATCCAGGACAACGGCCACCACCCTACCTCCCGCGAAGGCAACGGCCTCCGCGGCATGCGCGAACGCGTGGAAGCCCTCGGCGGTCAACTCCACCTGACCCGCGACTCCGGCACGCACCTCCAGATCGACCTTCCCCACCAGTCCACCTGACCTCTACTCTCGACCTCCAACCCCTTTGCCTTTGCTGTTGCCTTTCCTTTCTGGTTGTCATTCCCGCTGTTGTCTTTGCCTTTCTGTCATTCCCAAAAGGCGTCCGCTACCGCCGTCTAGGCAAACCATAGCTACCGCTCCAAAGCGCCACCCTCCCCGAAGAGAGACTCTGCGCAACTCACCCAACTCCGACCAGTACCCCCGGTACAAAAACATGCAGCACCCCTTGCGTACAATTCCCTCCTGAATCGGTAGCATGGGAGCAGATCGATTGCCCAGGGACCAACCGGAACATACGGTCATTTATGGAGCACACCATAAACCCTTTGTTTCACGTACTTTGCCTCTAAGTTCTTTATTGAACGTACTTTACACGCCAGCACCAAGCTAACCCCAGCATTTTGCGTACTTTACGGAAAGCCGGGGGGGGGGGGAGGATACCCCAACGGATCCACCTCCGACACGAAGCCGATGCCACCGAAACCCTCCATCACCGTCGTCCTCGCCGAAGATCAGACGATGATCCGCGGCGCCCTCGCCACGCTCCTCGAACTGGAACCCGACATCCGCGTCCTGGGCCAGGCCGCCAACGGCCGCGAGGCCGGCAAACTCATCACCCAGCTCCACCCAGACATCCTCGTCACCGACATAGAAATGCCCGAAATGACCGGCCTCGAACTCGCAGCACTCCTGAAGGAGCAGGAAAGCCGGACCCGCGTCGTCATCCTCACCACCTTCGCCCGCCCAGGCTATCTCCGCCGAGCCCTCGACGCAGGCGCACGAGGCTACCTGCTCAAGGACCGCCCCGCCAGCGAGCTGGCCGAAGCCGTCCGCCGCGTCCACGCAGGCCTCCGCGCCATCGACCCCAACCTCGCCGCAGAAGCCTGGACCGCCGACGCCGACCCACTCTCCGACCGCGAACGCGGCATCCTTCAACGCGCCGGCGACGGCCGCAGCTCCGCCGAAATAGCCCACGAACTCCGCCTCTCCGAAGGCACAGTCCGCAACTACCTCTCCGAAGCCATAGCCAAACTGGGAGCCGCCAACCGCACAGACGCCGCCCGCATCGCCCGCACCAAAGGCTGGCTCTAGCTGGTGCGTAGTGCGTAGTGCGTAGTGCCTAGTGCTTAGTGCTTAGTGCTTAGTGCTTAGTGCTTAGTGACATCGTCCGCACGACAAAGAAAAACC
>CAXUDN010000003.1:54912-80939 GCA_964249715.1 uncultured Acidobacteriaceae bacterium | reverse complement strand
CTCAGCTCCGCGCCCGAGTTGGTACCCTCCTGCATCACAACGCACAGGAGTCAACCATGAACGCACGCTCAACCGCAACGATCGCCCTCACGGCAGCTCTTCTGCTCGCCGCAGGCTGCAAGAAGACCGCCGACAACACCAGCAACTACAAGACCGCCATCAACAATTACCTCGGTACCAACCAGAGCTGCCTCTGGCCCGAGCCCCAGAAATTCCCCGCGCAGGTCAACACCGATTCCGACAAAACCGCCGGTTACGACGCCCTCTACAATCAAGGTCTGCTCGTCCGCACCACCGCAGACAAGAAGCAGTTGCTCGGCCTGATTAACAAGCAGGTCACCAACTACGACCTGAGCGACAAGGGCAAGAGCTCCTGGACCGCCTCGCAAACCGACCCAAGCACTGGTAACTTCTGCTACGGCCACCGCGAGGTAAGCTCCATCGACAACGCCACAGCCACAGGCGACCAGCCTGGCGCGACCGCCTCCGTCGCCTACCACTACACCTTCACCACCGTCCCAGGCTGGGCCAAGGACGGAGGTGTCGGGAACGCCTTCCCCAACGTCCAACGCAATCTCGCCGGCGGCACATCCACCGCCACACTGAAGGACACCGACAATGGCTGGATCGTACAGGCTCCTACAGGCAGCCACTCCGACGCGGATGGCAGCATCGTGCAGTAACGAGCCGCTTGCGGCGGAAGCTAATCGACAGCGTCCGCCGCTGGCCCTTGCTCAGTCTCAGGCGAAGGACCGTACTTGTAGTAAGAATTGATCACCGCATCATAGGACTTGGGCTCATAGCTCACCGGAGGCGTTCCGCCCGCGAGATTCTTGACGAAGAAGTCCCAACGCCGCCGCATCATGTAGGGCGAAGCCGCGCCATACCCGTGATGCGCATTCGGAATCATGATCAGATCGAAGTCCTTGTTGGCCTTGATCAGCGCATCGACCACAAGCAACGTGTTGTTCGGCGGAACGTTATCGTCCATCGTTCCGTGCGCGAGCAGCAGCTTGCCTTTCATGTTCTTGGCATAATTCTGCGCGGCTTGCGCCTCGTAGTTATCGTGGCCGTTTTTGATCACCTCAAGACCGCCCCATTTCTCGTCCCAATCGTCCTCATACACGCGGTTATCGTGATTGCCGCTCTCTGCAATCCCAACCTTGAAGAAATCAGGGAAGGTGAACAAGGCCGACGTAGTCGCATTGCCGCCGCCAGAATGTCCCCAGATACCAACGCGGTCGATGTCGATCCAGCTGTACTGCTGCGCGAGGTCCTTGATGCCTGCCACCTGATCGGGAATCGTATCGTCAGCCATCGTTTCGGCATGCGAGTAAAAGTCATGGAACTTCTTGGAACGCAACGGCGTTCCCATGCCATCGATGCACACGACCACAAAGCCTAGATCGGCAAGCGCCTGATCGTCGCCATGCGCCGAGGAGAACGAGCGTGAACCGCACGAGCCCGTCTGCGGCCCTGGATACACATAGTCGATGATCGGGTACTTTTTCGAGGTTTCGAAGTTTGTCGGCCTGAACAGGAAGCCGTAAAGCGGTGTCTTGCCGTCGCGCGCCTTCACCGTGATCGGCGTTGCAGGCTTCCATCCTTTTGCCGTCAGCGCGGAGATGTCCTGCTTGCCGAGGGTGACAAGCACCTTGCCCGTGTTATCGCGTAACACAGTCGTTCCCGGCGTGTCGACGGTCGAATAGCCATCGACAAAGGTGGACCCATCCGCAGAAGGCGTAATTGCATGGTCGGCGTTCTCCGGCGTCAGCAACTGCTGGCCGCTGCCATCGAAATTCACACGGTAGTAGTGAGTGAAGTACGGATCGCGTCCAGCTTCCTTGCCGCAGGCGAGGAAGTACAGGGCACGGTTTTTCTCGTCCACATGCAGCACCTGCGTAAGCGGACCATCGCCATGCGTAATCTGGTTCTTGAGCTTGCCCGTATTCAGGTCGTACAGGTACATCTGCCCATAGTTCGAGCGTTCGGAATACCAGAGAAACTCGTTGGTCTCGGGTAAGTAGCGCCAGTTCACCTTGTCCTGCCCGCTCTCGTAATAGCTGTCGACGTGCTCGTGGTATACATCGCGGATCTCGCCGGTCTCGGTGTCGGCAATGCGAAGCGTCTCGTCTTTGTGGTCACGGCTTGTGGAGACAAAGGCGAGGTGCTTGCCATCGCGCGAGAACTGCACATCATCCCAGCCCGCGCCACCGCGACAGCTCACGTCGTCGCAGAGTGTGGAGCGGTGCTGGTCCGGACCCATCTTGAGACGTGTCATCTTGCCCGAGGGAACATCGATCACCACACGCTCAATCATGGTCACATCCTTGTCGCCAAGGAGCGGATAGCGCCACGACTCGAGATCCGGATGACGGTTGGTCACAGGCACGAGATACATGTAGCCCGTCTTGCGCTGATCCTGCTGGAAGGTCGCGATCTTTTTGGAGTCAGGCGACCAGACGATAATCGGTGCGTCGGAGTGCGTCCAGCCTGCGTTGTCGGTGGCATAGCCGAAGTCCGGAACGCCGTCCGTCGTGAGCTGGCGCTCTTCGCCTGTTGATTCTATCCGCACCCAGAGATTCCAATCCCGGATGAAGGCAGACATGGATTTGTCGGGCGAGGCATCGAAAGGCGCCTTGCTACGACCAACCGCACGAATGGGGCGCGCCGCGACTGGATGCGTTGCCGCCGTGTTCTGTGTGGAGGTATTTGCGTTCGGCTGCTCCGTCATCTGCGCGTTGCCGCCGGCTTGCGTGGTGCTTAAGCCCGCCGCAGGGGGCTGCGCGTTGGGCTTCTGCTCCGGGTGCTGCACGGAAGCCGGGCTAGCCGGTTCCGGCTTGCAGTGTGTTCCCGTGCCATCGCAGTGAAAGACGCCGTTGCGCGTGGTCAAGGCGAAGCCGCCGTTGGCTTCGGGCCTGTACTCGCTCACGCCGAGTTCATCAGGCGCAATGGAAGATCCTGAAGCTGCGCTGAGCGCCTTGGCAATCTTCGCGGTATCGAAGGCAGGTCCCGTCGCGCCATTACGCGGATCGGCAAGGAAGTATTGCGCGCCGGTCGGTTGAATGGCAGCGTAGAAGACGCGACCATCCGGCAAATAGGAGATGCCCGTTATGGTGTTCCTGATGAGCGGAAGGGTGTTGTAGTTCATCCAGCGCTCGGCGTTGGCATAGTCCTGCGCTGTATAAACGCGCTGCGCGTGGAGGCTGAAAGGTGCAAGGAACAGGGCGGCCGCAGCGACGCGGGACAGAACGCGATTGATCAAGAACATGCCTTTGGCGAGGATTTTCACAGCATACGCTACAAGAGAATTACGGAGATCAAGCGTCGGCTTCCGGATGTGGGGCGGCCGCGGTTGCGGTTTTGCGAAGCCGTGCGAGAAGTTGACGCGGGCGCAGCGCGTCGGGCGTGTGAAGCATGGCGCGGAGAAAACCGCTCCATGTGTCGTCAGAGATGCGCAACGAGGCAGGCAGGACGTACAGGTCCATGATGATTTCACTGAGGATCAGCGAAGCCGCCGCACCAAGCAAGCCGAAGCGCTTTGCCATAAGAACCGTGACGACAATGGTGATGCCGGTGGCCAGAACGTAGTTGAGCGAAAGACGGCGGTGCTGGTTAATGGCCATCAGCAAGGTGGAACTGGTGGACCAGAGCGAGTAGAAGAAGACGCTGACAAGCAGCAGAAACAGGAGCTTCGGGCTGGGCGGAACGTTGTGCAGTGTCCAGTGCGTAAGGAACCACGGACCGACTGTCAGCATGAATACGATGATCGCGAACGAGATGCCGAGGGCAAGCTGACAACTCCGCCGGTGAAGCGAGCGAACGAGGGCTAGATTGCCCGCACCAAAGGAGATGGAGAGCTCGGGCCAGAAAGTGTTATTGACGAGCTGCACCATCTGCAGGGCAACGCGGGAGACGGTGCGCGCGGTGGAGAAGATGACGACATCGCCCGAGCCGAGGACATGACCCACGGCTAAGAGGGTTCCCTGCAGGTTGAGTGCGTTGCCGATCGGGAAACCCATGAAGGCGAAAGCCGGGCCCGTGAGACGTCGAATCTCGCTTCGGCTGGCATACTGCCAGCCGAAGCGGAGCCAGGGGATATCACGGCGCACAAGGAAGCAGAAAACGACCGTGCCGGCGGCGTTCGCTATCGAGAGAGCTAACGCGGCTGCGGCAGGCCCATGCCCCAGCACGACAGGGATCAGCATGAGCGCAAACGCAACCAGGGTCATCATGCTTTTGAGAAAGGTGCCGTAGGGGTATTTACCGACGCAGGTGTACGCGGCGCCAAGAAGTTGTTCCAACTGCCCAAGTGTGACGGCTGTGCCGAGACAGAAGATGACCCACTTGGCTTCAATGCTCGACATCTGCTGCAGCTTGAGCCAATGGGCAAGGGGCGCGAAGTACACAAGAGCGGCGAAGAGCAGCGTGACGGCAGAGCAGATCCCTGCAATAAGCCACCAGCAGCTTTGAAAGACGGCGAGTGCGCCGTCCTGATCCTCGCGGCCCATCCTCATCGTCATCTCGTTGCTGGCAACCGAGCCGAAGCCGACGTTGGAGAAGCTGAGATAGACAGGAATGGCACTGACGAGGAGCCAGTCGCCGAAGAGGAACTTGCCCCAGAAGTGAAGAAAAACGGGAACCTGAATGAGCTGGATCAGGATGCCGGCGAGCCTGCTGATCCAGTTGGAAAGAAACCCGAACAGGAGCCTGCGGCGGGTTTCCGGATCTACTGACAATGGAAGACCGCTCCTGAGGCACGCAACTGGGTGGGCACAGGGCTTTATCTTACAGGGCCAGAATCGATGCGATCAGCGCGCACGTTCGCGTTCGAGGCCCAGTTTCTCCTGCATGAGTTGCAGGAGCATGCCCTGGTCGCCTCGGCGTTGCGCCTCGGTCATTTGCAGACGCACTTCACGGCCGCGGCGCTCAAGGTAGCGTCCGCGCAGAGACTCGAGCGCACTGGCTACCGCAAGCGACGAGCTTTCGTGCTCGGGCCCATTGACCTCGCTGGAGACGTGGAGCGCACTGGCGAGCAGGGCACGCGAAGCCTGATCAGGAGCTGCATCTAGGGGATTGTCGGGGGGTGGTCCGCTTACAAGGATGTCGATCACAGCGGCGGTGGGCAGGTCTTCGAACCAGTGCGGATGCGCGCCGAGTTTTTCGGCAGCGAGGACACGGGAGGAGTCGGCTTCCGGAAGCACGAGCGCGCAGAGGAGGATGCGCTCGACCTCGGTGACGGCCTGGGGTTGGGCGGCGCGGACGCTTTCGAGGCGGTGTTCGGCGGCCTGTCTGACTTCTTTGAGGACCATGGAGGAATCGATGCCCAGCTTCTGGGCGGCGTTGACGGCGACCTCGGTGCGCACCATGGCGTTGGGGATGCGGCGCAGGTGCGGGAGAAGAAAGTTGAGTGCCTTGACGCGCTGTTCCGGGGTGCGGGTGCCGATGTTCTTCTGGGCGCGGGCGATGAGGAAGTCTGTCCAGGGGACGTTGCTACGCAGCAATTGCATGTACTCGCGGGCGCCGTGGTCGCGGATGTAGGAGTCAGGGTCCTGGCCCTCAGGCAGGAGGGCGATGCCGATCTCGAAACCTTCTTCTACGAGAGGACCGATGAGTTCTTCGGCAGCCTTGATGCCTGGTTCATCACCATCGAAGTTCAGGACGATCTTGTGCGTGAAGCGGGCGAGCAGATGAATCTGGTGCTCGGTGAACTTGGTGCCGCTGCTGGCGATGACGTTGCCGACGCCCGCGAGAAAAACCGAGAGGCAGTCCATTTGGCCTTCGACCAAGACAACGCTATCGACTTCCTTGATGCCGGGTTTGGCTTTGTCGAGATTGAAGAGGACGTGTCCTTTGGTGTAAAGGGGCGTCTCAGGGGAGTTGACGTACTTGCCACCGGCCTTGGGATCACTGGTGTCGAGCAGGCGGCCGGTGAAGGCAATAGGTTTGCCGGACTCGTTACTGATGGGGAACATGACCCGCTTGCGGAAATGCGGATACATGGAACCGGGGCTGCCGTCTTCGGTTTGCTTGCTGTTGAAGAGGCCGCTGGCGCGCAGCGCGTCTTCAGGAAAAAACTTGAGCATGCGATCGCGCATGTCGGTCCAGCTTTCGGGCGCGTAGCCGATGCGGAAGAGCTTGACGGCTTCCGGCGTGAGACCGCGGCCAGCGATGTATTCGCGGGCACGGGCAGCTTCAGGGGATTGGAGATTACCCTGAAAGTATTGCGTGGCGGCCTCGTGTACCTCGAGAAGTTGGCGGCGAAGGCCGGCTTCGCGTGCTTCCTCGGGCGAGTTCCATTCGCGCTTGGGAAGAGCGATGCCCATCTTCTGCGCGACGGCGCGGACGGCTTCAGGGAAGCTCAGGCTTTCCACCTTCATAACGAAGCTGAAAACGTCTCCGTGCTCGTGGCAGCCGAAGCAGTAGTAGCTGGCGCTGTTGGGGTAAAGATAGAAGGACCCGGAGCGCTCCTTATGGAAGGGGCAGAGTGCATTCCAGTTCGCGCCGGATTTGCGCAGCTTGAGATATTCACCAACGATGCGGACGATGTCGGCTTGCTGCTTTACGGTTTGGGCGAAGCTGTCGGCCATGGCGCTTCACCAGTGTAGAAGGACGCCGCGCATGGCTCGACATCGACACAACGTGGAAAACAGGTCCTTAGCGGAAGAAGGGTTGAAAGACGGTTGTGGGTTGGCTGTCTCGCACGTGGGCGTTGGTTGTATTTCTGCGCGAGTCGCCCGTGCATCGAGCGCAGCGAAGCAGCAGGATGTAATGAGAACCGCAGAGAGATAGCAACACTCTGCACAGGTTGGGGTTCTTTGATTCGTGGCCGCTGCTCACCGGCGGAGAGAGGGCAAGGTGCCCTAGAGCGAAGGAGCTTCTATGAAAAATAATGTATTTCACGGAATTTTAGCTGCAGGCTTGTTTGGTTTGCCGCTTATGGCTTTTCCCGCGCTGAAGGCTGAAGCGGCAGTCGTGATCTCGGTGGGCTTCGGGCCGCCTGCGCTGCCGGTGTATGTCCAGCCAGTTTGTCCTTCACCCGGTTACCTCTGGACGCCTGGGTACTGGGCCTATGGTCCGGGTGGGTACTACTGGGTTCCTGGTGTGTGGGTCCAACCGCCCTCGACCGGTCTGCTTTGGACGCCGGCCTTCTGGGGCTGGGAAAATGGCGCGTATCTCTTCCACGGCGGGTATTGGGGACCGCATGTCGGTTTCTATGGCGGCATCAATTATGGTTTCGGGTACACCGGCATAGGTTTTGGCGGCGGCGAGTGGAGGGGTGGCGCCTTCTTTTACAACCGTTCGGTCGCGAACGTGAATGTGACGAACGTGACAAATGTGTATAACCGCACGGTAATTGTGAACAATCACAGCACGGTGGCGTTCAATGGAGGACCCGGCGGAATCGCTGCACGGCCAACGCCGCAGGAATCCGCTTTTGGGCATGAGAACCATGTTGCGCCGACGTCAAACCAGATCTCGCATGAGACGTTTGCGTCGCAGAACCGGGCTCAGTTTGCGTCCTTAAATCATGGGAACCCCGGTGTTCCAGCGGCGGCTTCGGTTTCGTCTTTCCGGGCGAACCCCACCAATGCCACAGCGGCGGCTCGGCCGACGGTAAATGGACGCGAGGCGAACCAGGATCAACGGATCGCGGGTGGGTTGCGGTCGGGGCAGATGACCTCCGGCGAAGCGGCACGGGCGACGGCGAACCAGAGTCGCATCGATCAGCAGGTCCACAATGACCGTGTGGCAAACGGTGGGACGCTGACCCAACAGCAGCACCAACAAGTGAACCGTGAGCAGAACGCGTCGAGCCGGCAGGTTTACAACGACAACCACAACGGCAACGCTACGGCGCCGAACGCCGTCGACAATCGGGAGGCCAATCAGCAGCAGCGTACGGCGAACGGACTTCGATCCGGCCAGATGACCTCAGGCGAAGCGGCGCGAACGAATGGGCGGCAGAGTGGAGTGGATCAGCAGGTCCACAGCGACCGAGCGGCGAATGGAGGCGCTCTCAATGGGCAGCAGAAGCAGCAGGTGAACCGGCAGCAGAACAAAGACAGCCGGCAGATCAACCGTGAGAAGCAAAATGATAGAAAAAATTAAACCCTGATCCGAGGAGGAAACGCTGCCGCCACCATCCCCATTGGGGCGGCAGCGTTCTTGTTGCTGTGGGACCTCACGAGCCGAGCTGCATTTAAAATAACTAGATGCTTACTGCGGCGGCTCGAAGCCGGCTGAGCGTCGTTCTGGTAGGAGCACGGAATCCCCAAAACATCGGCGCGGTAGCCCGGGCCATGCACGACTTTGGTTTCGCGGATCTCCGCGTAGCAAATGGCTTTACGCTGCCATTTGAAGCTGCGCAGATGGAGGCGACCTCTGCCGTGAATGCGGGATCGGTGATGCGCTCGGCGCGGATCTTCGCCTCGCTTCCTGAGGCAGTGGCGGATTGCAGCCTTGTCGCCGGGACGACTGCCGTCGGGGAACGGGGTTTACGGCAGCCATTACTTACGCTGCAAGAGGCCGCACCGTCCCTGCTGACCGCGATGGCGCTGGTATCGGACGGGAAGCACGATGCAGAAGGGGTGGATCACGATGGTGAGCCCGGCATGCCCGGCAGGGTTGCTCTGCTGTTCGGCTCGGAGAAGACAGGGCTGACGAAACAGGAACTGAGCTTCTGCACACTTCTGCTCACCGTACCGATGTTTGCGCCGAATGGCCGGCATCTCTCGATGAACCTGGGGCAGGCTGTTGCCGTTTGCCTGTATGAACTCACGCGCTCGGGATTTGAGGGTTCACGGAGGATCCCTGTGTCTGAGCCGAAATCCGCTACCACTCAGGATCGAGAGCGTTTGCTTGAAATGTTGGTAGAGGTGATGGAGCACTCTGGGTACTCGCAGAGATTTCCTGCGAATGCAAGGGCAAGCATCGTACGCCAATTGGCATCGCCGCTAGGCGGGACGAGCGGTGAAGCGGCGACCTGGATGGGTATCTTCCGACACTTGTTACGAATTCTCCCCAAGAAGCCGTCGGAAGAGTAACTCAGGACGTTTCGTCTGGGTGACGGTGATCTACCACGTACCCCATGAACGGCTCATGTAGTCACTCATCGTCATCACGATCAGCACGAGGAACACGAAGAAGCCAGAGCCTATCGTCATCTTGATGAGCCTGGACTGATATTTGGCGTGCATGAAGAAGAGGATAACGATGACGGCCTTGAACACGGCGATCCCCAGCGCGATCACTGGGTTTGCCCACTTCAAGTCGACAAAGGCAACGAGAACCGTAACGAGAGTGAAGAACAGCAACGTTCCGAACACCATGACGTACTGGATCGGGGAAACGATGTGGTGCTCGGCATGTTCCGGATTCGTTACATTCAGATCGTCGTGTGCCTGGGCGGTCTGCGCTTGATGAGCCATTGCTTCCTCGGTGTTGCCGCTCGCCGGCGGCTGAGCGACTACTTAAGTGGGTGCCGATTGATGAGGTACAGGAGCGGAAAGAGAAAGAGCCAGACGATGTCGACGAAGTGCCAGTAGAGGCCAAAATTCTCAATGGGTGCGACATACCCCGAAGAGAACTCACCGCGTTGCGCGCGCAGGATCAGCCAGCCCAGAAGGGCGAGGCCGATGATCATATGCAGGGCGTGCATACCCGTCATGGCGAAGTATAGAAAAAAGAAGACCTGGGTTCTTTGAGCCATGTCCGGCGGCAAGGGCTCGTCTGTCTTTTTGCCGTGCTTGTCCAGGGGCGGATGAACGAATTGCGCGATAGAAAAGCTGTCGCCCGGAATGTGGTGCAGTTCGTATTTTTCGTGGTACTCGTCGTACTTGACTCCAAGGAACGCGACCCCGAAGACGGTCGTCAAGATCAGGGTAATTACGAGGATGCCCTGCTTGCGGACCTCGGCAGCCCACACTGCGAGCGCCATGAAGAAGCCCGAGGTGATGAGGACGGCGGTGTTAATTGCACCCTCAGTGATATTAAGTGTGTTCGACGCCGCGGCAAAAGCCGGATAGTACCAGTTCCGGTAAAGCAGGTACGCAAAGAACATTCCCCCGAAGAACATGATTTCGGTGAGAAGAAACAGCCACATACCGAACGAGCCAGCTTCGCGCTGCTGCTCTGCCGATTCAAAATGGTGACGGTGCTGCGGCAGCGAAACGTGCGCGTGAACATCCGCGTGTCCCGTGGCGGTGGCCGTGTGCGGGCTGATTCCGGTTGCTACGGCGTTATCCAACTGTCGTCACCTCGTGTTGTTTGCGCTCCAGCCACTCGTAATCATAAGCTTCGTGGTCCATCACCGGCGTTTCGATAAAGTTCTCGGTCAGCGGCGGAGATTGAATCTGCCACTCCAGGCCAGTGGCCTGCCAGGGATTTTCACCGGCGATTGCACCGTACTTCAAAGACCAGCCGAGGTACAGGAGAGGCAGCATATACCCTACGCCGAGCACCGTTGCACCAGCTGTGGAGAGAACGTTCAACACCTGGAACTCTGCCGGGTAGGCGTGATAGCGGCGAGGCATGCCGAGATAGCCAAGCACAAACTGCGGCATGAAGGTGAGGAAAAACCCGATGAATGTGGTGACTGCCGCGAGCTTGGAGAGCGACTCAGAGTACATTCGGCCGGTCATCTTGGGCCACCAGAAGTGAATGCCCGAGAGGAAGGCCATCAGCATGCCGCCAACCATTACAAAATGGAAGTGGGCCACGACGAAGTAGGTCTCGGTGAGATGAATATCCATACCGAGGGAACCGAGGAAGACGCCCGTCAAGCCGCCGATGGTAAACAGCCCGATAAAGCCGAAAGCGTAAAGCATGGGGGTTTCAAAGGTGACGGAGCCCTTTTGCATGGTGAAGGTCCAGTTGAAGATCTTGATGGCAGACGGGACGGCCACAAGCATCGTCAATAGCGAGAAGACCAACGCCGAGTAGTTCGACACACCCATGATGAACATGTGGTGTTCCCAGACAAAGAAGCCGAAGAGCGCGATGGCTACCGAAGAGAAGGCCACGGCAGTGTAGCCGAAGACGCGCTTGCGGCTGAAAGTAGACATCACTTCGGAAATAACGCCCATGCCGGGCAGGATCATGATGTAAACGGCGGGGTGCGAGTAAAACCAGAAAAGATGCTGAAATAGAAGCGGATCGCCACCCTTAGCGGGATCGAAGACTCCGATGCCGAAGACACGCTCGAGAGCGACGAGGACAATGGCGATCGCGAGCACCGGCGTTCCCAGGACCATGAGCAAGGATGCGGCGTAGTTCGACCAGCAGAAGAGGGGGAGGCGGAACCAGGTCATCCCTGGGCAACGCATGCGGTGGATGGTGACGATGAAGTTAAGACCCGTAAAGATGGACGAGAAGCCGGCAACGAAAATCGCTGTTGCCGCAGTAAGGACGTGGGTGTTGAGGTAGTGCGTGGAGAGCGGGGTCGTGAAGGTCCAGCCCGTATCTACGCCGCCGAGCACGAGGGCAGCGAGCGTGAGCGTTCCGCCGATGAGATAGAGGTACCAGCTGAGTAAGTTGATCTTGGGGAAAGCGAGATCCTTGGCACCCACCATGATCGGAATGAGGAAGTTGCCGAGGGTCGCCGGCACAGAAGGAACAAGGAACAAGAAAATCATCACGATGCCGTGCATGGTGAAGAACTTGTTGTAGGTATCGGAAGCGACCAGGTCCGGCTGCGGAGTAAGCAGCTCAAGGCGGATGAGACCGGCGAACGCTCCTCCGATGAAGAAGAAGAACGTGATCGAGATGAGGTACAACATCGCGATTCGCTTGTGGTCACCAGTGAGAAGCCAACTCAGGAGGCCATGCTCATTGTTGATGTAATTACGCTTGGGCAGCCTGGCCGTGCTCTGGTCAGGCAATGAAATGATCGTGGAGGCGCTGCTCATGGCTTCACCGTTTCCGTAGTCACCGGCACCGACGGAGAGTTCGGCGCGGCCTGGTTGCTGTCCGAGGTCACTAGCGTCTGCTGGACCCGATAGTTCGATTGCATATTCTTGATGTACTCGACCAGGGAGATAAGGCCGTCTTCACTGATCTGGCCCTGGTACGTCGGCATAATCGGCGCGAAGCCTGCCGGAACATGCTGCGAGGGATTCAGGATCGACTCGCGGAGGTAAGCGTCGTTCACAAGTACCTGGCTGTTATCGGCCATGGTAAGACGCGAACCATAGATGCCAGAAAGATTCGGCCCGCGAGCAGCGGCGTTGCCACTGTGGCACGCATTGCAGCCCATGCTCGCAAAAAGCCGCTCACCATTCTGGGCTAGGCTCATGCCAGAGGTCGATTCCTTGAGCCAGCGCTCGTAGTCCTCCGGAGTGAGAGCTGTGATCTGGCCGATCATGCCAGAATGCAGGGTTCCGCAATATTGCGTGCAGAAGAGATGGTACGTACCGGGTGTGGTCGCCTGGAACCACACGGTGGAGTAGCGCCCGGGGATCACCTCGCGCTTCACGCGAAAGTCAGGGATCGAAAAGCTATGGAAGACGTCTTGCGAAATCATGGTCAGCTGAACGGGGCGACCGATAGGAATGTGGAGAGCGTTGATCTCATGCTGGCCGCCGGGGTGCTCGGCCTTCCACATCCACTGTTTGCCGATGATGTACACGTTCATCGCGTTGACAGGCGGGTTATAGATGCGGAAATAAAGCAACGCGCCCCAAACGAAGATGACCAAGAAGATTCCCAGCGGGATAATCGTCCAGGTGGCCTCAAGGAGGGTGGAACCCTCGACCTGAGTCGGTATGGGATTCCGCTCGCGACGGTAGCGGATTGCAAAACCAAAGACGAGCGCCACGACAAGGGCGACACCGACGATCGTCATGCCGAGCAGAAAGAAGTACAGAGCATCGACGTAGGGCGCGATCGTGGAGGCCTCCGCCGGGAAGAGGGCGGAGTTGTGCAGCCACTTGACTAAGAACTGCCAGAGAACTGGACTGATACCCATTGTTTCCTTATACAATCCGGCGCGCGTCGCGCCCTTGAGTTAATACCTGTTCCCGGCCGGTAGTGAAGTCACGCCGGAACATAATAAACAGAAAACTTCCCAAAGCCAGAAGCGTTAACATCCCGGCAACCTGCACGACACGGGCAACAATCAGGGAGTGCCTGTTGGTTTGCGGATCGTAGTGGTAGCAGTAGGTGAGGATATTGGCTACGGGTGAACCAATTTTATTACCCGAGGCGTCAATCAGGCCAAGAAGAATATCTTTGGGGGAATATTCGACACCGAGATAGTACTGCGCGATCCGGCCCTGCGGCGTCAGGAGCTCGATGGAACTTGCGTGGGCGAACTGCGTGAGGCGGCCATCCGGTCCGGGAACCTTGACATAGCCGAAGCCAACAGCCTGCGTGAGCGGATCGATGGAGGTTTGCGGACCGGTCAGGAAGTGCCAGCCAGCGGCTGTTTCAGGATGCCCATAGCGCTTCAGGTAGAAGGCTTTGTTTTTCGCGGCAAGCTGGGGACCTTCACTGGGATCAATCGAGACGACGATAATCTGGAAATCCTGGCCAGGGCGCAGGCGGACCATCTCCAGAGAGCTGGTCAGGCCGTCCATCTCCTCCGAGCAGAGCATGGGACAGTTGTAATAAACCAGAGCCAGAACAGCTGGATGTTTGCCGTCGAAATAGTCGCCGAGCGTCACGGCCTTGCCGGTCTCATCGGTGAAAGGGGCCGAGAGAGAAAGTTGCTGGTTTAGATGCTGATTGACCTGCACCTTCTGCAGCACGGTGGGAAGCTCATCACCGTGGGAGGCGCCTTGCGCCTTGTCACCGTAGCTCGATACCTGGGCATGGAGCGCGAGAGACAGCACACCGACAAGACAGGCCAAGAAAGCACGGCAGAGGGCAGGTTGTCGTCCCCCTGTCAGCCATACTCGCCGTGTTGTGGTCTGCCGGTTCATGCTTCCCTTTCAGTGTAGGCCCAGGGTAAAGGCGTAAAACCCGAGCCGCCCGATATCCGCGCGACGTCGCGCACAGCCTGAAACTTCTATGGCCTGGCTTCTGCCTGATTGAACTCCAGTCTCTGCTCGCGGGAGGCCATCTGGTCAAGCTCGTATCCAGTGCGGGCAAAGCCGTCAGTCAGGGGCGCGGAGACGACCGGTGGAGCATCCCCGGCCATATGGGTTCCGACACTTTGGAGACCTCCGGTGGGCTGGGGCAAGCCACGCTGCGCGATCAGCTCCATGGCGTGCTCGATTGGAATGCGTACGGAGCCCGAAGGGAGGTCCGATCCTGTGCTGTAGTTCTCCAGCAGCAGGTCTTCGCGCGCATGCATGTCAGCGGTGTCCTGATTGCCATCGTCTGTCTGGAGACGGGGTGTCGGGAAATTCCGGGTCATGCTTGCATATTCCCGTTGTTCGAGCGTGACGTTGGAGGTCAGATCTTCCCGCTTGCGCGCAACCTCGTTTTCGTGGCCGGGCATACCGCCATGCCACTTGTCCGCTGGACCGTCCTCCCTGAGCAAACCTGTGTTGATGGCTTTGCCCATGACGAAGCAGAAAAGGAAAAAGATGATCAGGAAACCCGAGAGTCCGGCAAGAAAGGTGACGATGCCACCTACGTTAACGTCCTGCACCTCATAGCCGGGGTTCTCGTCATTGCGATCGCGGCTGGGGACGGGGCTCTGCCCGGAGGGATGCAAGGCGTCGTGACCTTCACGTGGGTTAGTGTGCATGTTCCGGCTCCAGGACTTCCGCCGTGTGCGGATCGTTAAGGGCGATGAGCGGCCTGCGGCCGAGCTCGGTCAAGTAGAAGAACGCCCACAGGAACACAACCGCTAAGGGCACAGTGATATAGGCGAGGATACTCACGTTATTCGCGATGTGCAGATTGCCGGCGGCATTGGCGAAGTTCGGCTCTGTGAGCCAGAACATATCCAGCAGGCGAGCAAAGAGCATGAAGATGGCGAGCCAGAACATCCTCGTTTTAGAACGTTTGAAGTCGCGCGACAGCAGCAGGCAGAACGGGATTACCCAATGGCAGATTGCGTCCATGGAGCAGATGACCCACCAACCACCGCGGATCCTGTGGAGATACCAGGGAATCTCGTCGGGAAGGTTGCCGGAGTAGATGATGAGGAACTCGGCAAAGGTGAAGTAGATGTTGAGCATGGTGAAGGCAAAGGCGAGTTTGCCAAGATCGTGCTGTTCTGTCACACGGAACATAGACCGCATGGGCTCGTGATTTGAGAGCAGGATGAGGGTGAGCATCCCGAGCGCCAAGACGGCGTACCCCTGCGCTACCAGGAATTGCAGACCGTAAATCGAGGAATACCAGGTAACGTCAAGCGATTTGAAGAAAACGATGACGAAGTCGGTCATCAGGATGACATACAGGAGGATCGAGGGACCCGAGAGATTCTCGAAAACAATGCGCCAGCGATCATAGCTGCGCATGGTGCCTGCCGCTGGGTCGGCTTCGCGGCTGACGGACCAACGATTGAGCATCGTGATCACGAAGCCCATAAAGCCGAAGACGAGAAGGTATTGAACCACAGCGCTTGTAGGGCTAAGCATCGTGTGCTTCAAGTTGATACAGATCTGTTGTTCTTTCGAGATCAGGCCTTGATTCAAGGCGGCCAGGGTCTGCTCGGGTGTGTGGTAATCCGCCCAGAGATACAGGTCCTTCATAAAAAAGAGGATCGGAAGGAACAAAACGGCGACCATCCACCACGTACGCGTCATGGCTTCCAGAGGCCGGCGGAGAATCAAGCCCCACTTGCCGCCAGACAGATACTGGACCATAAGGAAGCAAAAGGCGCCACCGACGAAGTTAAAGACAGTCATTGAGCCCATGAGGTAGGACCTCAGGAGATGGGCGCGGCCGTCGGGGGTGAAGGCAAAAACCAGCGAGAGCAAGGCGAAAACCGCCGCAATAACGAGTGCGCGGACCCGCCAAGCCCCAACAAAGGCCGGGACCGCGAGGACGGCGGGCAGCGCTTTGGGTCCGTGGTGATGTTCGTCGTGATGTACGTGTTCCATTGCCATCGTATTGGTGCCTTTGATTCGATCTCTCTGTAAAGCTTAGTGCGGTTGCGACTGCTGTTGCGAAGCCCAGGTGCTGTCCGGCATGCGATATTGCTGCGCTGCTGAACCAGAGTCGCGCGTCCCGGAGTTCTCTGTAGCGGCAGCCGAGCCGTGCGCCATTGCACCGGCGGGCGGTGTGTTGATCTGCTGTCCCGGAATCCCGTTGTCCTGATTTCCAGGTGTGCCATAGACGGCCGTTGCAGGCAGCGCCCAGGGATCGGCAAAACCTGGAGGCATGCCCTGCTGATTGGCGATCTCATGCAGGTCTTGTGGATGCTGGCCTGTCGGAACATCGGCGGGCCTGGCGGCCTGACTCAATTGCAGAGCCCGGATGTAAGCCACGATGGCCCAGCGATCTTCTGCCGTGATCTGGGAACCATACTCCGGCATCGCGCCGTAGCCGTTGGCAATCACGGAGTAGAAGTGGCCCAGAGGTGCATTGCGGAGCCGGTCGGTGTGGAAATTTCCAGCAGGGCGGTAGCCGCGCTGCACGATCATGCCGGCACCGTTCCCCACGCGGGAGTGGCATGGAGTGCAGAAGATGTTGTACTTCTCCTGCCCGCGTTCAAGCAAGGCCATGCTGACGGGCAGAGGCATCCCGTCACCTTCTTTATCGCCGTCCAAGCCGGTATAGAAATACGTATTGGCATGCAGCTGATTACGAGCGACCGTGTTTTGCACCTGCGGTCTCGCCGAGCGGCCGTCGGCATAGAAAGAGGTGCTGCGCTGGGGGTAAAACTTCGGCTGATTGTGCATGTCCTGGCGGCAGCCAGCGGTCACGAGACAGGTACCAGCAAGCGCGAAGAGGGCGGTGGCGCGGTGTAATTTGACTGCGGGCCCGTGAAGCTCTGTATGAACTAGTCGCATTAGTTGTCTACCTCCACCACCGAGACCGGCGAGAAGCTTTCCAGAAACGAGCGGGTTTCGGTAAGGGAGAATTTTGGATCGTGGGCTTCCAGGCAGAGGAAAAATTTGTCCGTGGTGGCGCCATTGCGAAAATTGGCAGCGTTGAAGAGTGGGTGGTAGAGCTGCGGCAGGCCGTTCTGCGCAATCATGCCGAAGGCTGCGGAAAGACCGGCGAACAGAATGGTCCATTCGTACGCGGGAATGACGAAAGCGGGCCAGGAATAAAGCGGCATGGCGCGAATGTTGAGCGGGTAACCCCAGACGTTGACCCAGGTTTCCATGAGCCAACCGGTGGTCAGACCCATAACGCCGCCCAGAAGGCACATGAGTGGAACGCGTGTCTTGTGGAAATGCAGCGCCTCGGCGGCCTCTTCGACCGGGTAGGGCGTGTAGCACTCCATGCGGCGATAGCCGGCAGTGCGGGCGCTTTCGGTGGCAAGCACCAGTTCCGTGGGCGTGTTGAACTCGGCGATAAGGCCGTAGACTCCTTCGACTGGCGGCATTACTGGGCCTCCTGTTCGATCACGAGGGCGTCCTTATGGCTTCCGGCAACGCGGGTTTGTGGCAGCATCATGCGAATCTCTGACATCGGAATCATGGGAGCCAGGCGGGCGAAGAGCAGGAACAGGGTGGTGAAAAGTCCCCAGGTGCCGATAAACAGCATGTAATCCCACTTCGTGGCGCGGTAGGTACCCCAGCTGGAAGGCAGGTAGTCGCGATAGAGGGAGGTCACGACAATGACGAAACGCTCAAACCACATGCCGATATTGACGACAAAGCTCAGGAAAAAGAGGTATCCGGGGCTGACACGAAGGCGCCGCGACCAGAGGGTGGTGAGCGGGATGGCGATGTTGGTCAGGATGAGCATCCAGTAGGCCCAGCCCATTGGGCCGAACATGCGGTTCCACATCATGAAGAATTCCCAGTGGGAGCAGGAATACCAGCTCATAAAGACTTCCATCCCGTAGCCGTAGGCCACAATGGAGCCGGTTGTGAGCATGACCTTCGCCATGTTGTCGAGGTGGCGGAGGGTAACCAGGTCTTCGAGGTGATACCACTTCCGGATCGGGATCGCCAGGGTAAGGACCATGGCGAAGCCCGAGTAGACGGCGCCTGCCACGAAGTAGGGCGGAAAGATCGTGGTGTGCCAGCCAGCCATGGCCGCGACCGCGAAGTCGAAGGAGATGGTGGTGTGTACCGAGAGCACGAGCGGGGTGGAAAGCCCGGCGAGCAGCAATGAGGCAGACTCGTAGCGGATCCAGTGGCGGGTCGAGCCGCGCCACCCTAGCGATAGAAGGCCGTAGCAATATTTTGCGATGGGCAGTTTGGCACGATCGCGAAGGGTGCCAAAATCCGGGACCATGCCGATATACCAGAACACGACCGAGATGGTGGCGTAGGTGGAGACGGCGAAAACGTCCCAGGCCAGTGGGCTGCGGAACTGGGGCCAGACATTCATGGTGTTTGGGTAGGGCAGGAGCCAGTACCCAAGCCAAGGTCGGCCAATGTGGAGGAGCGGGAACATGCCAGCGCAGACGACGGCGAAGATCGTCATAGCTTCGGCGAACCGATTGATTGAGTTGCGCCAGGTCTGCTTGAAAAGCAGAAGGATCGCGGAGATCAGCGTGCCGGCATGGCCGATACCGATCCACCAGACGAAATTGATGATGGCGAAACCCCAGGCGCCGGGGATAGTCACACCCCAGATACCGACGCCCTTGAGTACCAGCCAGGTAACGGCGACGAGGACCAGCGACGCAATGGTGGCAGCAATGAAGAAGCCGCCGAACCAGGCCCACGGCGTGTTGGGCGTGAGGACGATGCCGGCAATCTTTTGGGTGACGCTTTTGAAGTTGTGGCCCGGCGCGATGACCGCGTACTCACCCGTACGCGGGTCGATCATCGGATCTACGACGATGTCCGTCGGCTTCTGGATAGGTCCCTGGGTCGCCATTTAAACAAGCTCCGGGTTCGGGTTGATGACGCCGGCCGTGTAGGTCGTGCGCGGACGGTAGTTCAGGTCGGCGAGCACCTGGTAGTTGCGCTCTTCAGCTTTACGCTTGGCGACGCGACTTGTGGGATCGTTCTGGTTGCCGAAGATAATGGCATCAGTCGGGCAGGTCTGCTGGCAAGCGGTGAGAATATCACCGTCGCGGATCGCGCGATTTTCCTTGTCGGCGGTGAACTTCGCCTCTTCAATCCGCTGCACACAGTAGGTGCATTTTTCCATAACGCCGCGAGAACGGACGGTCACGTCAGGATTGCGCATGAATTTGAGGCTTTCCGTCTCGTAATCGGAGTAGAGCAGGAAGTTGAAGCGCCGCACCTTATATACGCAGTTGTTCGAGCAGTAGCGGGTGCCCACGCAGCGGTTGTAGACCATGGTGTTGAGGCCTTCAGGGGTGTGAATGGTGGCACCCACAGGGCAGACCTGCTCGCAACCGGCTGATTCGCAGTGCTGGCACATCATGGGTTGGAAGTGCGCCGTGGGCGCGTGAAGGTCACCTTCGTAGTAGCTGTCAATGCGCAACCACTGCATGTTGCGCCCGACCTTTACCTGTTCGCGACCCACGACAGCTATATTGTTTTCCGCATAGCAAGCGACAACACAGGCGTTGCATCCAATGCAGGAAGCCATGTCGACAGACATGCCCCAGGCATTCTGAAGCTGCTTGGACGATGGATCCTGGTGATCGTAGCGCCAAGCGCCGGCAAACAGGCTCTCATCCGGTTCAGGCGCTTCGCCCTGAGGGTTGTAGCCCACCTTGTTGACCAGGGTCCCACTCGCACCCTCTTCAGCAAACTTCGGATTCCTGGTAGCTTCCTCGACGGTCGCGTAGCGGATGATGGAGCGCTCAAGAGCCTCGTGACCAGCCAAGGAATATGCGCCGGCCTTGTCCGACTCGGGACGCTCAAGATCACGCTGCGCGAAGGCTCCGCGGTGCTCCACGTTATGCACCTTGGTAACGCAGATGTCGTAGGTGCCATGTCCCTTCTGCAGGGTGGCGCCACCGGCGGCGAGCGGAGTACTTGAAGTCCGGAGCTGGTAGGCGTTAAATCCAACGCCAGCTCCGACGCGGCCGACTTCGGCTCGGCGGCCGAATCCGAGATGGACAGTGATAGCGCCATCTGGATGGCCGGGGACCATGAGCACGGGGACAATCAGCTTCTGGCCGTTGACATTCAGTTCGGCAGCCTCATTTTCCTCGATGCCCAGCTTGGTCATCGTGTTCAAGCTGAGCAGCGCGGCGTTGTCCCAGGAGAGATTCGTGATCTGCTTGGGAAGCTCCTGAAGCCAGCCGTTGTTGCCGTAACGCCCGTCGTAGAGCGACGGATCAGCCAGGAAGCGTACTTCCAGTCCATCGCCGCTCGAGGGAGCAGCAACGGGAGCGGCGACAGTAGGTGTTGTCTCCGTCACGCCGGAGCCGGCGGTTGAGGCTGTCCCAGCAACCCAGCCGTCATGCAGCGCCTTGCGCCAACCAGCCGCAAAGTCGTTCTTGATGTACGTCTTGGCGGTGGCGGCCACTACATCGTAAGCGCCCTGAGAGGGATCCAGCAGGGCCTGCAAGACGTCATGCGTGGTGAGGCTGTTATAGAGCGGCGCGATCATGGGCTGCACGATGGAGATCGTGCCGTCACAGGCGCGGCAGTCGGTCCAACTCTCGAGGTAGTGCGACTTTGGGATGTGCCAGGTAGAGAAAAATCCGGTTTCATCGACGTGGCTACCGTGATGAACCGTGTTGGGTACCTTATTGAAGGCTTCAGCAAACTGGAGATCGACGGGCGCGTTGTAGAGCGGGTTCGTCCCCAGCATGACCAGCCACTGCACTTTGCCCGCGTTGATGTCTGCGGTAAGGGAGCGAATATCGGTTCCCGAGTCGGATGGGACAGCCTGGAGCGAGGGGGCCGTCATAGACGTTTTGCCATTGGCGCCGAGGGAGGCATTCAGTTGGGCGGCGGCTTTCTGGCAGGCGCCTGAACTCTGGGGACCGGCAATGACGACGCAGCGACCGGCGGACTTTTTCAGGTCGGCCTGGACGGTTGCCAGAAATTTCTGAGCATCTGGATTGGAGAAAGTCGCGCTGCCGCCTCCCGCGAGTGCGGTAGCAAAAGCATCCACCTCGCTGGGCTTGAGACGCAACGCGTGATCGGCCTTGTAGCCGGTCACCGAAGGCATGGTCTCGACGACATACATGCGATTCATCGTCTTGCCAGGCTCGAAGCGGTGGCGCTCGGCGTAGGCCGACGACATGGGGAGGAAGCCGGGGAACGCGATGCCACCGAGGAAGTCGGCGTCCAGAGAGAGAATGACGTCGGCGTCTTCAAGCTTGTACTGGGTACCCGTGTTGTCGGTTCCGCTACCCACGGGCTCGTATTGAACGAGCTTGGCTTGCGGGTATTTGGCCTGCAACTGCTTCCATTGCGCGGCAAAACTGGGGGAGGTGGTGACTTCGCTCAGGAAATACAGGCCCTGCCCACCGGGCAGTTGACCAATAGCGTCCGAGAACTGCTGCTGAAAGTAAGGCCACTCCGCATTCTGACCGCGGAAACGGACGTGCTGCGAACGATCCGGGTCATATAGGTCTAATAAAGAGGCCTGGGAGAAGGCGTCGGCCTTGCCCTTGCCCGCGGGATGCTCGGGGTTGCCTTCGATCTTGACCGGGTGGAAGGCATCCGATTTCACCAGGACGGGGATAGCCCCCGTAGGGAAGGGATGAGCCGTGGCGAAGAACATCGGCGTTCCGAGAACGAGGTCCTCAGGCTGCTTGATGTACGGGTAAATCTGCTCATCGGGCTGCTTGGTGCAGCCGGCAAGGCCGGCAAGCGCGAAGCTCGCGCCCATCACCTTCATGAAACCGCGCCGGGAGACAGAATTGACCCACTCCCCACCCGAAGCCTGACGGGGAAACTCCTCCCGCATGAGTTCCTGGAAGGCAGGGGTGTCAGCCAATTCGTCCAGGTTCTTCCAGAACCGCTTGCCGGTCTTGCCTTCCAACTTTGTGCGAACCTCGGCCAGCGTCATCTTGTCCGAGGGCGTGATGTGGGTGACCAACTGCGCTGGCGGAGTTGCCGTTGCAGCTGGTTTCGCCTTGTTTTCGATCGATGCGTTTGCTTGTTCCATCGCCTGCCTGACTGTTGTTCGCTCGGGGGCGTTCGTGTTTACCGGTGGCATGTTTCGCAGCTTGAGAGCTCGTTGGCCGAACGGATGTGGTACATCTGCACGAGGTAGGTACCTAGCGCTTCCTGGCTGGTGAACTTGGTGTAATTGACCGGCATGCGGATCACCGGGGTATCGGAGAAGGTCTGGCCGGAGCCGTTGATCGGGCGTGGGCCACCCATGGTGCCGGACTGGGTCCGCGTCATACCCTGCGGTCCAGGCTGCTCCGGACTGCTTTGATCACCCATGCCGTGCGCCTCTTGTGAGCCGTTCAACCCACCGCCTGTACCGCCTGGCGTAGCCGGAACCTGCAACATGGCAATCTCGGGATTGTGGCCGCCTGGATCTTTCGTGACGCAGGAGATGCCCTGTGCGGTAGGTCCGGGCGTACCCGTGGTCGCACACCAGACGGGGTGGTCTGAAGATGCGCCGGCCCACGCCATGTTGTAGATCTCGGTGGTCGGACGCAAATTCTTAACCGGGTTGCGATGGCAGTTGAGGCACCACTCCATCTGGAGTGAGTTCTGCATGTACATGATGGGCATTTCATCTACGCGGCCATGGCAACTGGAGCAGCCGAGGCCCTTGTTCACGTGAACAGAATGATTGAAATAAACGTAATCGGGAAGATCGTGCACGCGGATCCATGGAATCGACTGCCCTGTTGCCCAACTTGCACGGACCGGTTCCAGCAACTGGGCATTGGTCCAGATCTGAGAGTGGCAGTTGATGCATGTCTTCGTGGGAGGAATGCCGGCATAAAAGCTTTTTTCCACTGAAGTGTGGCAATACTGGCATTGCAGGCCAAGTCCTTCGACGTGGTGCTTATGACTGAATGGGACGGGCTGGTCGGGCCGCTGGCCCTGCCGTGTCACCCAGGGCGAACGCTGCAACTCGTTCAGGGTGATCCCCAGCACGATAATGATCAAACCCGTCAGCGCGAGGCTCGCGCGGATCAGCGCGTTCGAACTGCGGTCAAATACCTGCGCCATAAGCCTGTATTCCTGCGTACGCGGCCAAGGAAAGTCCCGGCTGCGGAGGGTTGAGTTTTGTCGTTCTCCTGCTTTCGCGAGACGGTTCGTGTGCCTTCAGAACCGATCGCGCGAAGACAACCTTACAAGTCTTGCGCTGTGGAGAATTCGAGTATAGCAGCGCCATATGGATACATCGGACCACGGCGAACGCTGTTCGCGCAATCGTTCCCAGGCTTCAAAGCGATTATCGATGAAGAAGTTCCGGGGCCAATCTGCACGACGGCAAACGCGCCCGTTTCCTTTCAGTGACGCCGCATCACAAGGGTTAATGCCGTCCACAATGGTCCGAATTTCTGCCGATCAGGGTGCTTCGGATCTGCTGTGTCTGTGATGTTCGCTGTCGAACTTAACCAGCGAGGGCACGGTCGGAAGGAAGACGGGGGTGAGCGCCCCTGTGACGGACGTGGCAGACTGAAGCAATATGGCTGGACCGAACCGGCGCACACATGCCCTTCCGTACGACGTGGATGCCGCCGTAAGCGAGCTGCGCGCCGCGGACCGAAAGCTTGGATTGCTGATCGACCGCGCGGGAGCCTTCACGCTACGGTTGCCAGCGCAACAGTCGCCTTTTGAGGCCCTGCTACGGTCCATTCTGTACCAGCAGTTACATGGCAAGGCGGCGGCGGCCATCCATGCCAAGCTGCTGACAAGCTTCGAGCCCGTGAGCGGCTTGGGAAAGCACCCCTCAGCACAACATGTGTTGGAGTGCCCGAACGAGCAGCTTCGGGCGGCCGGGCTCTCGCATAATAAGGCGCTGGCGATCCGCGATCTTGCGGCTAAGACGGTGGATGGGACCGTACCTTCCCTCGCACGCATCAAGCGCATGTCGGATGAGGAGGTTGTTGAGCACTTTACACAGGTACGGGGGGTGGGGCGATGGACGGTGGAGATGTTTATGATGTTTCGCCTGGGGCGGCCTGACGTCCTGCCAGTGTCCGATTATGGGGTGCGCAAGGGATTTGCGCTGACGTTTCTCGGGCTGAAGCCGGAGCAGAAGGTAACCCCGGACCTCCTGCCAAAGCCGGAGGTGATGGAGCGAAGGGCACGTAAATGGGCTCCTTGGCGCTCGGTGGCGAGCTGGTATTTGTGGAGAGCCTGCGATCTCGCTGCCGGAAAAGCGATTCAGCCGCAGTAGAGTCAGTACGCCGCTCGCCAGTGTGCCGGATGGGGAAAAGGCGCCGAACCAGAGACTCGGCGCCAACCCAACGGCGCGCCTATTGAATGTCGCCGGCTTCGAGATGCGACTCCAAGAAGTAGAGTTCCTCTTCCGCATCCACAACCAGCTGCTTGAAGAAGTCGGCCGTTGGCTCGTCTTTCAGGTCGTCGATGTCATCGGAGGCTTCCCGCAACTCCTTACAGTAGGTTCCCACGGCATTCGCCAGGGCTTCCACGTGCTCCGGTCCGCTGAGCGCCTCGACGTTATAGGGGGCCACCGGCGAGGATGCCGCCGCCATGCGTACGGTACCGTTGGCCGTTCCGCCCAGCTGCGTGATCCGCTCGGCGATCTTGTCGATGTGCTTGAAGATGACTTTGGCTGTCGCGTCGAACACGAGGTGAAGTTGGTAAAAGTTGACCCCCTTCACGTTCCAGTGCGCATATTTTGCCTGGGTATAGGTGTCGAGAGCCGCCGCCAGCTTGATATTCATAATGACGACGACTTTCTCTTTCACATCGTCCGGCAGCGCCACGCGGTTCTTGTACATACGTTTTACGGTCTTTGGATCCATCGGGTTGTTTGATTCTTTGCTTTTTGCCATTTTTCGTAATCCTCTCGGCTTCCGCACCCATTCGGCACGGTTCATTCCGACCTTTCTTCGTTGGATGCAGACGCCTCCCGCAACGTCCCCTCGAGGGAGCTGCCGGATGCGCCCAAAACCACTTCCCTTCCCCCGCACTTTGGCCGCGATAGACTAGATTTGGAATTTTGGCGTGACCTGGACCAGCGCATTCGGGAAAGGCAGCGGGTGGCTGCTGCAGAAGATCGTGAACGGTCTCGCCCTTTCGCGCATTTCACCCAACACGCTTACGTTTATTGGCCTGCTGATCAATGTGCTCGCTGCCTTCTTCTTTGGCTATGCTCGAGCCGAAAATTACGTTCGCATGTTTTTGTACGCCGGTCTGGTCATTATCGGAGCCGGGTTGTTCGATATGGTGGACGGACGCGTCGCACGGCAAACGAATCAGGTTTCGGTATTCGGCGCGTTCTTCGATTCGGTCCTCGACCGGTATTCCGATGTAGCGCTCTTTTTCGGGCTCCTGGTGTTCTACGCTCGTGGAAATCGGTACTTTTACGTCTGCCTGGTTGCTTTTGTAATGACGACGAGCCTGATGGTCAGCTACACCCGGGCGCGGGCTGAGGCGTTAATCGGTTCCTGCAAGGTCGGCTTCATGGAAAGGCCGGAGCGGATCGTTCTGATTATCCTGGGTGCGCTCTTTCAGCGCTGGGATGCGATGCCCGCAGCGCTTTGGGTTCTTGCAGTCCTTTCAACGGTGACGGTGATCCACCGCATCCGCTTCACCTATAACGAGACAGAACGCCGCAAGCTGAAAGCCGCCTCGATAGCTGCCTGACCGGGGAGCGGACGAAGTTCGGGAGGGCACTGGTTAACAGGCCGGCCTGTCGGTTCCGCGGATTTCGTCCTGTTTGATTGATCGCAGCGCTAGCGTTGGATTGGACTGCGCACCCCAGAGATGCTTATAGTCCTCTCCGCCCCGCAGCAGATCGACCTTCGTGCAGTTGTGTGCCACCGCGTATCGTACTGCCTCGTCAAGGAGCAAAGTGCCTGGACTGAGGGCCGCAAACTGCGCTGCGAAGCCGATGAGGTAAAGGTAGAGGCGGCGCTCTCGAATGTGGGGCGCATCCATCAGGCCATACAGCACGCC
>CAXUDN010000003.1:0-54812 GCA_964249715.1 uncultured Acidobacteriaceae bacterium | reverse complement strand
GGTAATTGCTTTGTGAGATCGAGTGTGGAGGTTGGTTCGGAAGGGAAGGCGCGCAGCCCCATCCGCGAAGCCGCACGGGCCAGCGGCGAATTTTCGCGAATCTGGTCCAGGCTCTGCTCATCCCAGCCATTCAAGCTGGATTTGACGTAGGCGAGTACTGTTTCAGCAATCCAGTCCCCACCTGAAAACCACAAGCCATCCAGATAATCCGTCGTGCCGGCACCCACCAGCAAAAGCTTGCGCGTTGCGGCTCGCGGCTCCTGGTAAAGATAGAGGGGTAGAAAGCCGATAAGCTCATTGCCTTGCCTGGTGCGCAGAGTGAGGGCGCGGAGATCGCCCTCCGGGCCGAACTGCTCCCACCATGGAAGAAGCCATGCCGGATGCTGGAAGGGAGTTGCGTCCTTATCGCAGCGCCATAGTCTGGTCCACTCCGCAGTGAGCGCGAAGAGTGCATCCGCGGAGGTAATCTGATCAAGGATTGTTTCTGTGGCAGAAGTACCTTCTTCCTCCTCAGTTTGAACGTCCTCACGGAACTCTGATAGGTGCGTTCCGGTGCGAGAAAGCGCGGACTTTTCCCCTGCCAGTTCACGAAAGAGTGTGACGTAGGACTCCTCGGTGAGCCTCCAAGGAAATTGCTCCTCCGCTACGGCCCGGCATACCTTGCGATCCAATTTGGGAAGATCGGAGATCGCGGCGGCTATTTGGCAAACGGCCTCTTCGCCTGGTTGAATCAAGAGTCCAGTGCGTCCGTGCTCTACGATTTCCGGCACTGCACCAACCGCCATTCCAATGACTGGAACTCCGTAGGCGAGGGCCTCCATGGCTACAAGCGAGCTTGTCTCCGGCGCCAACGACGGCAAGAGAAGACAGGCTGCACGGCTCAATAGGCGCGCCTTTTCGTCTCCTGAGACCGGACCCAGGAATCGTGCTACAGCCCTTGTTGGCTCACCTTGGGAATGCTTCTTTGAAGCGTGATCACTGTAAGTCAAACGCGGAGCAATCTCCTGAGCGAAATACCGCTCATGTGTCTCATAAGGAAAAACCGCTCCCCCGAGCAGAGCTGGCATGCCTGCAAGCCGGGCGGCGTCGAGGCCAGTGTGGAGGTTTTTTTCGGGGCAGATGCGTGCAAGCATGAGCGCATATCGACCATGTTCCCGCAGAAGTTCGGCGTTGGGCAGTTCTACCCCATTCGGGATGACCTGCAGGCGACTCTGCACCGATGCAGGACAGGCGCTGCGCTGGCTCTCGGAGACGCACACGAGGTGATAGTTCGGCGGCAGACTCCAGATCGCTTCAGGGTACCAGGACGGGGGAAGGTGCAACGTAACAATGGCTGCGGTCTTCTCCGGGATGCTGTACCGGTCGAAGTCGAAGCCGTGCATATGGATTAGAGCGACGTCATTCTCGGCGAGAGCTCGGTCCAGGTTGCGTTGATGAGCGGCCTCCACCTCTGCGCGAACCTGGTCGGTGATGGATCCCGCAGGTATCACTGTGGGGTACAGCTGCCCGCGGGGTTCCGAATCTGCATGGGCTATGACAACGGATCGGAAGCCGAGCGAAGAGATGCGTTTTTCCAGCTGCGAGCAGAACACCTCCGCCCCGCCTACGGCCTTGGGACCGATCGCGGCATAAGGGTAGGCGACGCTAACGATTACGGGCTGCCTAGCAGTTTTCGTTCCGGGCGAGTCGGGAAGGGTGGCTTGCGTGTTCATTTTGACTTGCCGTGCTCCGGCAATGCGCCGTCCGTAAGTGTCAGAAAGAGCGAAATTCCCTTGCCCTCCAGGCACCTATTTAAGGCAACGATTGCGTCTCCGGATTGCTCAACGACAACCGGCATCTGGAGCGGGGACAGCGGTCTACAGGCCTGGGATGCCATTCCCCTGAGGAGCGTCGCATTACAGCGCGTCTCCACTGCAGCTTGGTTCTGATTCTTCTTGGACACTACGGTTGGGATGCCAGGTGGTGCTGCCCGGGAAGCCCGCGCTAAATCGGAGTCGACACGCATCCCCATTTGAGGGATCGGTACCCGCGTTGATGGATCATCCTGCGACAAACTGAAGGTTTTCGCCTTTTCGCCGATAAAGCATGGGAGCGCCGCATCCTCTTCGGATCGTGACTTTGCGACCCGTTCACAAATGGCGCGCGGGAGATTTGGCTTGATCCGTGTACGCAGAAAAACTCAGAGCACCTTTTCGATACCGGGCGCGTTCCATAGATCGTTCGCCTGGAGCATTGTTTTCATTGTGGGCCTGTTTCTCACTTCCAATGGGGCGTATGCCGGTACTTTCTACCCGACACAAACCACGTTTCCCGCGCTTGTGGTTGGACAAACTTCCACCCCGGTGACAGTAACGCTCACGGCGCAAGCTTCAGGTACAGCGACCTCGCCCATCGCCATGACCGAGGGGACCAGCGCGGCGGGGTTAGCAGAATTTACCGTGAGCGACGCGGGTACGTGCGGAGCCAATCCGAGTCTCAGCGCGGGGCAGAACTGCACGGTCAGCGTAACGTTCTCTCCGCGCTTCCCCGGTATTCGTCACGGAGCCATTCTTTTGGAGACTTCCGGTGGTCAGTTGCTTGCCAGTTCGCTGGTAAGCGGCCAAGGTCAGGGTGGCCTTCCGGTTCTCATTCCTGGACAAATCGACACTGTAGCCGGTGACGGCCAGTGGTTCTACGAGGGAGACCATGTGCCGGCCACGCAAGCTCCGATCTATCTTCCTTCCGGACTTGCGGTCGATGGAGCGGGCAACCTTTACCTCGCCGACACGATCAACAACCGGGTTCGACGAGTCGATGCCGTTACACACATCATCACGACGGTCGCTGGCAACGGCAATGCGGGATTTCAGGGAGATCAGGGGCCAGCTGTTGCAGCTGAAATTACCAGTCCCTCGGGGCTTGCACTCGACGGTGCCGGCAATCTGTACATAGCCGATACGGGAAACAACGCGATTCGGCGCCTTGATGCGGTAAGCGGCGTCATCACTACGGTTGCGGGCGTGCTTGGACAGGCTGGTTACTCGAACAGCATCGGGCCGGCAATCAATGCCAAGTTGAATGCGCCACAGGGCATCGCGCTTACAGCTTCGGGCGATCTTCTGATCGCGGATACGACGAACGCCGCCATCCGTGTGGTGACCATGGCTGATGGGCAAATACAAACGATTGCGGGAACAGGTATAGCCGGGTACAACGGGGACGACATTCTAGCCACAACCGCGCAGCTTAATGAGCCTACAGGCGTCTCCGTTCGGTTCGACGGCGCTATTGCGATAGCAGATCTCAGCAACAACCGAATTCGACTGATCACTGCGGGCGGCGATATAAGCACAATGGCGGGTGACGGGACGCCGAGGTACGCGGGAGATAATGGCCCAGCGGCTCAGGCGGAACTGCAAGGTCCCGCAGCAGTGGCCTTCGATCCGGCAGGCGACCTCTTCGTTGCAGACAGCGTAAATAATTGCATTCGATTCATTTCCGGCTCGCAACAAATCATCGTAACTCTTTCCGGCATTCCCAGCGACGATCGCTACGCCGGCGATGGTGGCCCCGAGAACCAAGCCCGAATGCACGGGCCCGATGGACTTTTTTTCGACGCGCAAGGTAATCTTTGGCTTTCTGATCGATTCAACAACCGCGTGCGTGAAGTAAGCGGCTCCTTGTTGACGATTGGGCCTTACCCAACCATGAAGGTTGGTAAGATCTCGCAGCCTGTTGCGGAAGCGATGATCAATGCGGGAAACCAGCCATTCACCTTCAATTCACCTGTGCTGCAGCAAGCTGCTCTAGACAGTTCTACAACCACGTGCGGCCAAGGCTCACTTGCTCCTTCGATGTTGTGCAACATGGGCGTGGAGTTCTCTCCTACAAACGTGGGTCCCAGTATCAATGGCTCAATCACCTGGAACTCCAATACGCCGAACGTAACCCCGATGAATTTACTGTACGGCCAAGTCTTGAGCGTGGAGCCTACAGCAATAGCGATTACCTCCAGCACCAATCCTGGCTTGCTGGGACAAGCCGTTACGCTTCTTGCTACCGTAACAAGCGACGATACAGGCCGTACCGGCGCAGTTGATTTTGTGGAAGGTGGTCAGACGTGGTGCAGCAATGTTTCGCTTGCTGCGAACGGCATGGCTGCCTGTCAGATTCCGAGCCTTTCATTAGGTGCTCACAACTTCAGTGCTAACTACTCCGGTGACAACAACAATGCTGCCAGTTCGTCGCCGGTATACGTGGAGACCATCAAGCAGCAGGCGGCGCTGGCGTTAAGCGTCTCGACCAGCCCCGCTGTTGTCACCAGCAACGTCGTTCTCTCGTTGAGCGCGGCCGATTCCTATGGAACGCCCACGGGTACGGTGATCTTCTATGACGGTCAGACTGCCCTGGCCACAGTCACTCTCGACAGCAATGGGCGCGCCTCATGGAGCACCGGCAACTTCACTGTCGGCACACACACGCTGAGCGCGCAGTATTCGGGTGACGGCTCGAACGTTCCAGGTAGTTCTAACGCGAAAGCACTAGAAGTTGATCAGGCAAGCACGACGACAGTGCTCAGTTCAGCAAACAACAATGCGACCGTTGGATCGAACGTGGCACTGTCTGCGAATGTAATAACCAGTAGCGGACCGGCTCCCACGGGAAGTGTGCAGTTCTTTGATGGATCGACGAGCTTGGGTTCTGGCACGCTGACCGGGAGCAGTTCGGTCTCCATCAACGTCAGCACGCTCGCGCCCGGCAATCACAACGTAACGGCTGTGTATAGCGGGGACGTCGATAGTGCGACGAGTACATCTGCGACAATTGTTCAAATTATTCAGCAGATTGGCACGGGCACCACGCTCAGCGCTGATGTTGATCCGTTAAACGCCGGCGCAACTGTGCACCTTAGCGCCGTAACTGCCTTGGCTCTCGGAGCGACGGCGGATGGATCCCTTACAGGAATCGTCATCTTCAAGGATGGCAGCAACGTACTTGGAAGCGCTCCGCTGAGCGTCAGTGGTGAAGCCACGTTGGCGGTCAGCGCTCTTAACGTCGGCTCTCATGCGATCGTCGCGAATTTCAGCGGCAACACCAACTATGCCTCCAGCAATTCCACTGCGCTGAACGAGATAGTACAGAAGACCATAACAGGAACTACACTCAGTTCGGCTTTTTCCACTACGCTCATGGGCGAGCCATCCATCTTCACCGCTGTTGTAACGAGCGGGACGGGCACACCAACCGGCAGCGTAACTTTCACGAATGGTGCCGCAATCCTGGGAACTGCGGCCCTGGATTCAAGTGGATTTTCTACCTATACCACCACTGCTATTGCTGCGGGCGTTCACATGATCACAGCCTATTACAACGGCGATTCCAACTATCTTCCTTCCAACTCTCCTGCTGTGCAGCAAACCGTGACTCTGGCCCAGACCAGTCTTTCGCTGAGTGGACCCACCAACCCCATAGTCGCCGGAACGACGGCCCATTTCGTAGCCGCACTCACGACGCCAGGAGTGGCGCCTACGGGGACAATGGTTCTGCTCGACGGTGCTTCCGTCCTTGGCACTGCGCCAGTGAACACAGCAGGCAATTACCTGTTCACTACCTCCCAGCTATCCGTCGGTGTACACCGCGTAGTAGTCAGCTACAGCGGAGATGCAAACAATGCTGCCGTCGTCTCGGCTGCCATTGTCGTTACAGTGCAACAGGCAAATACTCAAACTGCCCTGGTTTCCAGTGCGAACCCGATTACGAAAGGTGGAACGCTGACTTTAACGGCCACCGTGTCCAGCGACAGCCCAAACCAAGGCGGATCGGTCAGCTTCTACGATGGAACCGCCGCTCTCGGTACTGTGTCACTTGGCTCCGATGGAACAGCTATGATCTACCCGCAAGATTTAGCCCTGGGCATGCATAGCTTAACCGCGGTCTACTCAGGCGATACCAATCACGCAACTTCAGTCTCATCTCCTCTTCCCGAACTCGTGGTTCAGAGTTCTTCGATAGCAGTGACCTCCAACGTGAACCCGTCGGTGAGTGGTGAAAACGTCCTCTTTACCGCTCTGGTTCAAGGCTCGCCCACGCCTACAGGCAGTGTCCTCGTTCGGGATAAAGACCTCGTACTGGCGACGGTACCCCTAAGCTCTACGGGACTTGCGACCTTTGGTACGGCGTCTCTTGGTGTGGGAGTTCACGAGTTGTCGTTTACCTACAGCGGTGATAGCCATTTCGCCATCGCGATTGCTCAGATGAGCCAGACCGTCCTCAATGCGAGCACACAGACGACACTAATGGCGAGTGCTAATCCTGCAATCTACGGTCAGGCACTCACTCTCTCTGCCAGTGTCAGCAGCAATGGAGGCGCAGCGACTGGGAGTGTAAGTTTCATGGATGCAGGCGCGATCGTTGGTTCCTCGCAACTGGGCGCGAACGGCAGCGCTGACCTGACGTTGTCAAGCCTGTCACCTGGAACGCATGATCTTGTGGCGGTTTACGTTGGCGACGGCAAAGCAAGTCCGTCCTCTTCCGTGCCAACTGCTGTCACTGTGAGGCAAACGACAGTGCTAGCCCTAGCCTCCAACGCAAATCCAGCTCTTACTTTGAGCCAAGTCATATTTACGGCAGCTGTCACGAACCCCGGAGCGGCACCAGCGAGCGGCCAGGTCACTTTCACGGATGGAGCGACTACACTAGGCAGCGCAGCAGTGGACGGCACAGGACGTGCAACGCTGACGGTCCCGCAGTTGGGTGCTGGCACTCATGCCATTCTGGCGGTGTATGCGGGGGACGGGGCGAATTTTGGTAGCCAGTCCGCTATCCTAAGCGAAGCTGTCCAACGCCGGGGCACGACAACTTTGCTTACAGGCACCCCGACGGATACCAGCAACCCACAGCAGATCACCCTGATCGCGGTTGTAAATGGTGGAGGCTCTCAACCACCGAGTGGCACTGTGAACTTCACAAGCGGAGGCGTGACTCTTGGCGCTGCGCCTGTTGACGCGACCGGCATAGCCAACATCACGGTGATCTTCAATACGCCTAACCAGCAGATTGTCGCGAGTTACATGGGGGATGCTTCTTACGCTGTTTCTCAGTCGATCGTAACTCCAATTACGGCAGGTTCTCCGGCACAATTCACGATTGCTCTTAGCTCGCCGAGTATTACGCTGGTGAGTCACCAGCATACGCAGCTAGCCGTAACCGTTGCTTCCGTTAAGGGTTTCACGGATACAATCGCGCTCGGTTGTCTGGGACTCCCTTATGCAGCGACCTGCACGTTCAATACTACTCAGCTGAAACTTCTCCCGAATGGCTCAGCGATTACCTCCCTTATTCTCGATACTGGAGACCCCCTCGGAGCCGGATCCAGCACTTCGGCTTCGCTCGATGGACGGTCAGCCACTCTGCTCTGTTTCCTGCCGGCCGGATTCGCTCTGGTTGGATTGCGCCGCAGAGCACGTAGAAAAGCGTGGTCGGTGCTCCTCTTGCTGCTCTTGGGGGTCGTCCTTTCTGCCGGAGTTTCGGGGTGCGGTGGATTACAAGTGAGTGGAACACCGCCTGGAACTTACAGCTTCCGCATCATCGGTACAGGTCAGGGTTCAAACATCACCGAAGCACAAACCATGACGCTGGTGGTGACGCAGTGAGGGATATATCTCTTAAAATCAGCTTTTTCTGTGCGTTGATCCTTTCTTTCACGCTGGGCCATGCGCAAGCAATCGCGACGGCGTCGGGTCCGGGGAGCAACATCGTGGTAGGCGGAGGAATCTCCGCCTACAACAGTGCCTACGGGAACAACGATATAAGCGGCCTCTTCCTATTCGTGGATGCAAATCCACAATGGCGTATCGGCTTCGAGGGCGAAGGGCGCTTTCTCCATTGGCACGCTGCTGAGCAGGTTACCGAAGCGAACTACCTCGGCGGCTTGCGGGTGGCGTTGTGGCCGAGACCAGCCCGCTTCTCGCCGTACGCCAAGTTCTTGGCAGGCGCAGGCGAGATTACCCTTCCATTTCACTACGCTCATGGAGGCTTCTTGACTTATGCTCCCGGCGCAGGGCTCGACATTGCTCTGAACGACCGAATCAGTGTGCGAGCTATCGATCTTGAATACCAGCATTGGCCGCAGTTCACGTTTGGTGCTCTCAGCCCATATGGCGTAAGCGCGGGTGTGAGCGTCCGGGTAAACGGACTTTCGCGATTTCCAAAGGGGTTTCGGGTGCGCCATTGAGTTAAGTCAGACAGGAACGACGTCGAACTTTTCGATTTCGTCCACTGCAATTTTCAGAGCGAACCCGAGCTTTCGAAACTCTTCCCGCCACTCACGACGCCACTTACTCCTTTCAGAGCTGCGCCGCAACTGATTCCAAATGTTCTGGGCCTGCCAAAGGTTGGAAGGTCCGGGCAGCAGACGGAGGCTCTCCGCGACCGTAAGGGTTTCGGCCATAACGCTCATTTTCTGGATCGGGAATGCTGCCTCGAGAGCCAACATCGCTTGCTTCATACGTCCGTCCGCCGTGAAACCAAGCATGGGCATGTCGAGCTCCACATTGTCCATTGCAGCGCAGCGAAGCAATCGGGCAATCTCTGCTGGATCGTATTGCTTTGCTTCCAATGCTTTACGAAGGCTTGCGTTGATGGCGAAACCCGCTGTGAGTGCAAGCGCGGGCGGCGTGGGGAAGTTAGATTCCCCTAAGAAGTGGAGCAAGGTCGCATGCTCTTCGTAGATCCGAACCAAGGAATTCTCAACATCGGTAAGAGTTTGATTCAAAATGCATTTCAAGATTCGTTGCTGCTCATCAGCGAATAAGGATGGCAAAGAGTATGCCTTGCTTCCGAACATGTTCTCGATCAGGTGGATAAGTTCCGGAAAGTTGGAGCGATGGGCTGCTTTACGGACTTGCTCGTTGAAATCCTTCCAATTTGCTTCGGTAATATGCGGGAAGCTTTTGACGGCTGCGGACAAGTTCTGATCGCCAAGATGCAGAACGGCGAAACCTATGTCTTCGGTCTCCTCGGTGATGCGCGAACTCAGACGAGCACGTCCTATGGCTACTCGCCCACGCCCGCTAGTCAGGACGTCATACGCATGCCGGTGAACATCGAAACAGAAAATTTTTCCCGAGTTTGCTTGCGAGGGAAACATAGATGAAATTGCGTAGTGAGCACCGACGTGTTCCAGATCCATACGGGCACCCTGGACCCATCGGCGGTATACCTCTGCGCCGTCGCCAATCTCACCGAGATTGCTTTTTGCCTGTGAAAGGATATCGAGGAACTCCGACTCGAGGGCTAAACCGTCCTCACCGAACAGCTTCGCGGCCAGCTGTAATACCCTGCCCGCATAAGCGATAATCTGCACGGTTTCGATGCCGGAGATCTCGTCGAAAAACCACCCACAACTTGTATACATAAGCTGTGTATGGCGCTCGAGCTCCATAAGTTCCAATAGGCTGACTCGCTCAGATTGCGTTAGAACATGCTGTGCGTGCTCTGCGAAAAAGCGATCCACATTGGTTCGACTTCGGTCGAGAACGACGCTGATATACGCGTCGCGCGCGACCCAGAAATCTTTCAATAGCGGGGCGGCAAAGTCGACTGCAAGCGGTGCAGTGCGGTCGCGCAGGAAATCCAATGCAGCCCGGAGGGGTGCACGCCAGGCTTGGTTCCAGCCGGGTTTCCCGCCGCTGCAACCGCAATCCGAGCGCCAGCGCTCAACACCGTGAAAACAACTCCACGACGAGTTTTCAACGACCTCTGCTTCCCACGTGGGTGGGAACGCCGCGAGAAATTCCCCGTAGTTGGTGATACGGGCTAGTCGCTTCTCTTCGATCCAATGGAGGGCATAGCTCAGGGCCATTTCACCATGCCGGTGGTGATGCCCATAGCTCTCCCCGTCCGTAGCTACGTGGGCCAGTTGCGCGCGAGAAAGGCCACCGTTCTCTGCATGGACCGTTTGCAAGCTGCTTAACAGACGGCAGCCAAAGTGTTCACCTGAATCGAGCAGTTTCTCGAAGGCGATCGCGCGCGATGTAGGGCCATCGTAGAAAAACACTGCGATAGACCGCCCCTGATCAAGCGTTACCCGATAAGGCTGGGTAGAATCTACGGAAGCGTTCAGCGTTTCCCGCCAGCCAGTGGCGGACTCTTGCGCGGTGTACTTGACGGGACCTGGAGAGTTGTTGCCATTCGAAGTCGCTGCTCGCGGACGCACCCGCAAGCACTGATTCGGGGCCAGAATTGTGAATTTGATTCCTTCCTGAGCCAGGAGATCCAGCACTGCCCGGGAGACTGCGGTTTCCGCAAGCCACATGCCCTCCGGTTTGCGGCCAAACCGGTGCTCAAAATCCGCAATTCCCCACCGGATCTGCGTTCGCGCATCACGGGTTGATGCGAGAGGCATGATGATGTGGTTGTAGACCTGAGCCAAGGACGACCCGTGCCCACCGAAGTGTTCAGCGCTTTCTTTGTCGGCGTCCAGGATCGCTGTGTAGGTGCGGTTCGCAAACTCTTGAAGCCAACTGAGCAGCGTCGGGCCAAAGTTGTAGCTCATCCGCGCATAGTTGTTGAGAATGCGGGTAATCTGCCCTTGCTTGTTGGTGATGCGTGAAGCGCCATTCGGTGCGTAGCACTCGGCTGTGATGCGTTCGTTCCAGTCGTGAAAAGGACTCGCAGAACTCTGAACACCGACTGTCTCCAGCCAAGGGTTCTCCCGTGGCGGCTGGTAGAAGTGGCCGTGTACGCAGACAAACCTCTGAGCTTGCGAGAAAGGGACAGAGTTGGGGACGTCTGCCATCGTTCGTTGGGTCGGAGACGACATACGTCAATGGTACTTGGAGCGGCTGGGTTGCTGCTGACTCGACCGTGTTAGAGAGAGGCTCTTGTCTGGGCATCGCCCCGCGCACGCGCCCTATCCTTTCGGTACATCCGCTTCCCGGCGGTTTCACGCATCCGGCTATCGGCCCAAGCGACTGCGGTGATTGCAATCCAGTAAGCCGCGATGGCGCCGAAGGTGAAGTAGCGGCCCAGGAGGAGCTTGCCCGCCAGCGTCTCGCGAAAGCGATCCAACGGCGGCCAGTAAACGAGCTTGATCAGTTCTATCGTCAGGGCTGAAAGGGCAGCCGTGAAGGCTAGCCGGACAGAGTTCCAGCGCGGCTGCAGAGCCGCTATCACCCAATAGACGGCAACCGCCCACAAAGCAGAGCCGCCGTATTTGAGGGCAAACGGAGAGAGGTGCAGAGGAGCCAGTCTCCATGCCAAGCCGAGAGGGACCGTGAAGGCTAACAGCGCGACACAGGCTGCCCGGCGAGGATTGACGGCTCGCGACGGTGTCCATCCTGACAGGTTCATACTGAAGGGTCAGATTCTCCTTACCTAGTCGACCCAGGCCAGATTTTGCATCAGGAAGCGACTTGCGCGACCGAATCCTTGCTTGTGTAGCGCGCTCATGGCTTGGCACCAAGCGACGGCTGCGTGGGCGGCTCAGCCCTGGTGAAGGTGTAGCGATGGCGAAAGACAAATGGGCCAGAGGAGCCTCTGGAGCGTACCTCTTCAAGCCAGGACAGCAGGTTTCGGCGAATCGTCCACGTTGTGCGGATCTCTGCGGGATGATTGTTGTCTTTGCCCAGGCCGGCAAGGATGAGGGTGCCCAAGCCATTCTTGAGTTGATCCAGCCCGGTGATAGTTGAGATTTGCTCCGTCTCGTCGCTACCTAGAACCGTATAGGTCTTTGCGGCTGTGTTGAGAAGGAGCACGGAGTGTTCAAGCACGATCTTGGAAGGTCCGTCGTCGTAGGTGTAGTCCGCAGCCAGGCCTTCAGAGACCTGACGGACGGTAAGCCAAGTCGGGAGTTGAACGCGACTGGTGGAGGTCTCGGGCTCGCTGTAATCGCGGTACTCCAGGACCCCGGTCCAACGGCCAAGAAGAGCACTGGTGATGGCCGCCTGCACATCTGTCGAGGAGCGGACCGGCTCGGAGCCTCCTTGACACCAGAGGAGAGCAGCATGGAGGGTGACGGCAAGGGCGAAGGCGCGCACGTGACAAGCCTAGCCTGACCGTCACCAGCGCGCAAAGCTAAATCGACCTGTTACGCAGCGGGAGAATCGTGAATTGTGCTTAGTTTGAGGACTTCAAGCGCGCGCTTGCCATTGGGCGTGGTGACTTCGGCAGTGTCGCCGACTTCTTTTCCGATGAGGGCGCGGCCAATGGGCGAAGTTGTAGAGATGAGGCCCTTGACGACGTCGGATTCTTCACTGGTGACCAGCTTATAGGTGAGTTCCTGGTCTTTATCGGTATCCAGGACAACGACCGTAGACCCGAAGCCGACCTTGTCGTGGGGAATATTGGCCATGTTCACAAGAGAGAGCTCTGCCATACGGCGCTTCAGCTGACCCAGGCGCGCGTTCACAAACTCCTGCCTCTGCTTGGCCATGTGATACTCGGCGTTCTCGGAAAGATCTCCGAGAGCTACGGCCTTTTTAATCTCAGCGGGGAGCTCGGTGGTGAGTTCGTGTTCGAGTTGACGAATCTGCTCGTCGAGAGCTTTCTTGATGTCCTGCATGGGCGTGCTACTGGCAGCTCTCCTGACCTTTAATTTGGACGACCGATCTTGCCGGTTGTCTTTGAAAACCGGCGTGAGCGAACTTTGCTGCGCGAGCAAAGAGGAAGAGTTGCTCGAGCGCGACGGCTCATTTAGAGCACAATTATAGCGGCTCGGGACGGGTTCCATCGCGAGCAGCGAAGCTTCCGGAGGCAAGGGACATTGATCCAGCTCCAGGTGCGGACGCGGCGTTCGGAAAGGTGCTGGTGGTGCGATGCAGCGTCCTTCAGGTCATTGAGGACGGTAGGCGTCCGGATCCGGCAAAAGGCTCGGGCCGTTTTGCTGACTTAAGAAAGCCTGAAGCAGAAGAGTTGCGGCTGCCTGATCGATCAGGGCCTTTCGTGCGATCCGGTCCGCAGGGCCGCTCCGTGCTCCGCCCGAATCGAGAAGGGTATGAGCTTCGTACGTCGTGAGCCGCTCGTCGAGCATGTGATAAGCGAGACCTGGATGTGCGGCGAAGAGAGCCTGTGCGAAAGCGCGGGTTTTGGTGGTTTGTGGGCTAGTGGAGCCGTCCGCGTTCAGCGGATCGCCTACTACGAGAGTTTCGACGTTGTGGCGGCGGATAAAGCGGCCGATGCTTTTGATGTCGGCGCGAAGGGTGGTGCGCTGCAAGGTAAAAAGGGGGTGCGCGGTGAGGTTGAGGGCATCCGTGATGGCCAGCCCAATGCGCCGGTCACCTACGTCGAGAGCGAGGGTTCGGTTAGCGGGCATGTAGGTAGTTTATTGCGCCCGGCGACGCCTCGGTTTGCCGCTTGCAGCTTGAACGCGGGGAGCCAGATGATTCGGCTGCAAGGAGGCTCTAGACTCAAGCAAGGGGCTTGCGTTGCGTTTTTTAGGGTGGTTGGCTGTATTGGTTTGCGTATTGCTGTTAGGGCTGGGCTATGTTGCTTTGGCGCCTTATGGGCCGGAACATGAGGTCTTCGTGGATATCCCTGTACACACCGGCACACTCGGAATCGCCAACAAGCTTACGGAAACCGGCGTCATCCGGAACCAGTGGGCCTTTGCGTTGTTGCGTGAAGTGGAGGGGGGATCTCTCAAAGCGGGGGAATACCGATTCGACCATCGGACGTCGATGCTGGAGGTTTACAGCCGGCTGCGGCGGGGGGATGTCTTCACGATCGCTGTAGTGATTCCTGAAGGCTTCAATCTTTTCGATGTCGCGCAGGCGGTCGAAACGGCTGGACTTGCGCGCCACGAGGTATTCCTGAGGGCGGCTGAGACGCAGGTAGGCTCCATCCGCCGATGGAACCCGAATGCCCTATCGCTGGAGGGTTATTTGTTTCCAGACACCTACCGGTTCAGCCGGCACACCACCCCAGAGGCGATGCTTGCGACGATGACGCGGAGGTTTGGGCAGGTGGCGCTTCGTCTTGGGCTGGCGGAGGCGGAGATGCCGCGCGTGGTCACGATGGCGTCGCTGGTTGAGCGCGAAGTGCATGTAGATGCGGAACGACCGATCGTCGCGGGAGTCTTTGAAAACCGGCTGCGGTTGGGTATGCCGCTGCAGACGGATCCTTCGGTGGTTTATGGGTCGATGCTGCGGGGAACGTGGACAGGCGTCATCCATCAGAGCGAACTGCGCGATGGCTCGGCTTACAACACTTATGTGCACACGGGTCTTCCGCCTGGACCTATTTGCAATCCGGGGATGGCGGCTTTGGAGGCCTCGCTGCATCCGGCGTCGACCAACTACCTCTACTTCGTTGCAAACATCGACGGGTCAACAAGCTTCGCGCGAAGCCTGCGCGAGCATAGTGCAAATGTAGCGGAGTACCGGAAGCAATCTGTCGGCGGCGCCAAGGTCCGTTTGCCTGCGCAGCCGTAGCGTCGCAAAAGGCGGCAGGCGGACCGGCCTAGGCCGGGATAGATTGTCCTTCAGAGCTAAGTCTAGGCGCAAGCGAAGAATAGGCGAAATAACCTAAAGCAAAGATCGCCGATACTAGTGTAAGTAGCTGAAAATACAATGGTTTTCCCGTGTTAGCTTTTGTGGAAAAGAATCTATTGACTTGGAGCGGCGTTGCTCGTTATAAACACGACATCGGGGGCAAACTTAAGTAATGAAAGGAGTTAACACCTTTGTGGCAGTCGCGCGAGACATTTGGGTGAGTTCGGGAATCGACCGTGATTTTTAACAGCAGCGTGGCACTTCGTGAACCGAATCTTGCTTTGAAGCAAGACGGAGTTCATGAGATCTGCTGTGAAAACTTGGATATTCGGGCTGTTTTCTGGAGAGAAGGATGAAGTATATGAAGGTGGAGTTGAAGGTATGCGAGGGATGCGGAGCTTTGTGGGTCAGGTCCCTGGTATCTGGGGTGTACTGCCGACGGTGCACGTCGTTTCTGGCGGATTTTCCGAGTGCGCAGAGCCGAAAGCGACGTGGACGGCCAAGAACGGTACGCGAAGTAGCTTTAGCCATCAGCGCTCGTTGATGGCGTCGGTAGGTCAAGGGAGTACCAACAGTAAAAGTCGAGCAGTATAGAGGAGTCGAAGCATGTTGAAGCAGAGCAAGATTGTCGTTATGGCGGGTCGTACACCGGTACAGGGTGTTGTGCGTTTGCTGCAAGCCTCCGAAGAGGTACGCGAAGCGACAACGGGTCAGGTCGTGAGTCTGCCGCGGGTATGGGCAGTCGCAGCGCCGCAACTTGTAAGGAAAGCGAGCGTTGAGGCAGAGCACCGGGTGAAGCGGGAGTCTGAGGCGCAAGGGCGCGCGGTGCCGCCGGAGGAGTTGGGTTTCTACCGCAAGTACACGGAGCGTTTGCTGCAGCGGTATGTGCAGATGACGATGGAGGCTGGCCGGGTATCGTCCGTGATGGGACGCGAGGTGATCGGCGGAAAGGCAAGCAGTTACCGTATTCACGGCTTTGATGATGCGGTGATCTTCCGGTTGGACGTGGAGAAGTGCCTCGATCAGCTGAGCGTTGGAGAAAGGGAGGTTGTCCGGCGGGTCGCGATGCACGAGTACACGCAGACGGAGGCTGCGGATCTTATGGGTGTGAGCTTGAGGACAGTGGTGAGCCGGTATGGGCGAGCTTTGGATCGGCTTACCGGGATTCTGCTGCGTGCGCGGCTGCTGGATCCAGTGAGGGCGTGCCAGGCGGCGTCGCGTGCGAGGGCGCGATGAGGCGGTGATGACCTCAGTTTCCGCTGGAATGAGGTTGCGTAGAATTAGGGACAAGGCTGATAGTCTGGCAAAACGGGTAGAAGGCGGACAGTTCCGAGAGGGATTGTCCGCCTTCTTTTTGGGGGTGCGATGACAGAGAGGGGTAAGAGGATGGTTCGTACATGCAGGGGTACTACGATGGAGCGCAAGGAGGCGCCCGAGGCCAAAAAGAAGCCGCTTCGTCCGGCACAATGCCGGGCACACGTGAAGCGCGAATTAGCGCAAAACTTTCGAGAGATTGTGGATACGCTTGTTGAAAGGGCAAAAGGCGGGAGCTTTCAGCACGCCAAGCTGGCGATAGAGCTGTTGGAAGCGCGGCCTGGGGAAAAGGAGAAGGCGCGGCGGAAGGGTCCTGGACCGCTAACGCGCATGTTGCGGGAGATGGAACGCAGAGACGCCGAGAAAAAGCGAGCGTCTGGCGTGAACTGAAATTGGCAGGGTGATAGTGCTTCAGTAGGGACCGGAATCGGATTCCGAGCCTTGGGCCATATACTTAGAAGCTGTCTATGATGAGTCGGCGAGTGTGGGCAGGCCTGGTTGCGCTTTTGGGGGTGACCGGCTTGAGCGGTTGCTTCAGCAGTGTGCGCCGGGTCCAAAAGGTGGACGTTCAACCGCCAGGCACCTACAAAACAGCAACTGTGGAAGAGTTGGAGAACACGATCTCTGCGCGGGACGCCGCGATCAAGACATTGCAGGCATCGGTGATGGTGACCGCGACGACCGGCGGGGAACGGACGGGTAAAGAGAAGACGTATACGTCGTTTCGCGGGTACATCTTTTTGCGAAAGCCTGCGGACTTGCGGGTGATTCTGCAGCTACCGGTGATCGGTTCGAAGGCGATGGACATGGTAAGCGATGGGAAGACGTTCACCCTGGTCATTCCGCCCAGGAGCACGGCGTACCTGGGGACGAACGCGGTGACGAAGCTTTCGGGGAACGGGCTGGAGAACCTGCGGCCGGCGGTGTTCCTGGATTCGTTGCGGGTGCCTGCTGTTTCGGAAGATGAGTGGGTGTCGTTGACAGAGTCATCCCGGATTGTGCAACCGGCGAAGGGGCGCAGAGCGGCGGTTGAGGAGCCCGATTACGATCTGCAGATCCATCGTGTGAAGAAGGGCCATGATCTGCAGTTGCGACGCGTGGTGCACTTCAGCCGGGTAACGCTGCTGCCGTTTGCGCAAGACATCTACGACAGCGAAGGGCAGCCGGTGACGAAAGCAACCTACGAAGGCTACGAACCGGTCGCGGGTGGGGGTCTTGAGCCGCGGAGGGTGACGATCACACGCCCCTTGGACCAATACTCGCTGCAGATCGATGTGACGAAACTGACGCTTAACCCGGGTTTTGACGCGGACCAGTTTGAGGCTCCGAAGATTCCCGCGACCTTCAAAATCGTTCACCTGCAATAGGTTTTGTTCCGATAACGGAACGACGCATCACCGGTGAAGGTCAGGAAGTGAGACCGGCGCGACTGGTGTGTGCCGCAATCTCGCGATTGATTTCAAGCGCGAGGGCGAGGGCCGTGCGAGCGGCCTGGGCGGTGACGCGGGGTTGAGTGCGAGTGATACTCGCGTGAAGGAAGTCTTCGATCTCCAGGCGGAGAGGTTCGGCGCGGGGGAGGTTGAGCTTCTCGAAGGTGAGGCCCGGGGAGGGGTGGCCTTGAGGAATGCGTTCGGTGGATTGGGTTGCGCGTTCAGCCATCCAGGACTCAAGAGCCTGACCCGGGGCACCCGAGGAGGTTGCTGAGGTGGCGAGGGTGGAGTCGACGTTGATGGTCAGGAGTTCCTGGCGGGCGTAGTCGAGAGAGAGGTACTGGGCAGGTTGGAAGAGGCGGAGTTTGCGGACCTGCTCGGTGGAGATGCGGCTGGCGGTAAGGTTGGCGATGGCGCCGGTGCGGAACTCGAGGCGGACGTTGGCGATATCGACTTTGGGGGAGAGGACGGGGAGGCCTACGGCGCGGATCTCGGCGACGGGCGACTGGGCCATGGTGAGGAGGATGTCGAGGTCGTGGATCATGAGGTCGAGGACGACATCGACATCGAGAGAACGCGGGGTGAAGATGCTGAGGCGGTGAGCCTCGAAGAACATGGGGCGGGTAAGGCGAGGCAGGGCGGCGTTGACGGCGGGGTTGAAGCGCTCCAGATGGCCGGCAGCGAGGATGCGGTTTCTGGCTGCAGCGAGAGCGATAAGCTGGTCAGCTTCAGCGAGGGTTGTGGTTAGGGGTTTTTCGACGAGGACATCGAGGTCTGCTTCGAGGACTTTGGCTGCAACGGCCGCGTGATGAAGGGTGGGGACGGCGACGGTGGCGGCGTGGAGGTTGAGTTTGGCCGCGAGGAGGTCGTCAACGGTGGCGAATGTAGGAATGCTGTAGAGAGTAGCGGCCTCGGCGCGGTGGGCGGGGTTCAGATCGACGGCAGCGATCAGTTGGACGGGGTGCTGTTCAGGTGAGTTGGTGAGGTCTACAGCTGATTGCTGCAGGTCGTGCAGGACACGAAGATGGTTGCGGCCGAAGGCACCTGTACCTATGACCGCGATGCGAACAGGACTGGGCATGTTCTACTTCTTGGCGGGTGAGGTGGCCGGGGCCTCGACGGCCTGGCGGCAACGAGCGTAAAGATCTAGAAGCTGGGTGACCTGGTCGTCCGTTTTGGCAGGCGACTGGACCCCGAAGCCGGGGGTGGTGGAGGTGGCACCGCCCTTGAGGTTGGTATGGGCGGCGACAAATTTCAGGAGATCGAGGGCAATGTCTTCTGAGCGGCGGAGCGTGGGGGTGTTGCTGTTGTCCATGGTGAATGTGATGGTAGCGGGAACGGAGTTGCTGACGCAAAGGCGAGTCCGTCTCGCGCTGCGGGCTGGGACTGCGATGTAGGCATGTAAAGGTTCATCGAAATTGAGTTTTGCGGCGAAGTAAAGGTGAGAGCATCATAAGAAGACGGTGTTGAGGGCATGTGGGCCGGCGCCGGGAGACATTCTTATGAGCGAAAACGGAATCAAGAACGGGAACGGCAATGGGAACAGCGCGTCCGCCAATGCAGAGCAATCAAAGGGCGCGGTGTTAACCACGCGGCAGGGACACCCTGTCTATGACAACCAAAATCTGCGCACTGTAGGGAGTCGCGGGCCCGCGACGCTGGAGAACTATCATTTTCTGGAGAAGATCACGCATTTTGACCGGGAACGGATTCCGGAGCGTGTGGTGCATGCGCGGGGCGTGGCGGCGCACGGGTACTTTGAGCCGACGGGCAAGGTTGGTGATGAGCCGGTCGCCAAATTTACGCGGGCTAAGCTCTTCCAGACGCCTGGGAAACAGACACCGATTTTTGTGCGGTTTTCGACCGTTGTGCATGGCGGACATAGCCCGGAGACATTGCGGGACCCGCGTGGCTTCGCCGTAAAGTTCTATACGGAAGAGGGCAACTGGGATCTGGTCGGAAACAATCTTAAGGTGTTCTTTATCCGGGACGCGACGAAATTCCCGGATATGGTGCATGCATTCAAACCGGATCCGGTGACGAATCGGCAGAGTGATCAGCGGTTCCAGGATTTTCTGGCAAACACGCCGGAGTCGACGCATATGTCAACATTCCTGTTCTCGCCGTGGGGCATTCCAGCGAATTACCGGATGATGCAGGGCTCGGGCGTGAACACCTATAAGTGGGTGAATGCGCAGGGAGAGGCTGTGTTGGTGAAGTATCACTTCGAACCGAAGGTTGGAATCAAGAACCTAACCGGGGAAGAGGCAAGCAAGATTCAGGGGGAAAACTTCAACCATGCGACGCAGGATCTATATGACGCGATCGAGAAGGGTGAACTTCCTGAGTGGGAGATGTTTGTCCAGACAATAAGTGACGATGATCATCCGGAGCTGGATTTCGATCCGTTGGATGCGACGAAGCTCTGGCCTAAGGACCAGTTCCCTTGGCAGTCAGTGGGCAAGATCGTGCTGAACCGCGTCCCGGACAATTACTTTGCCGAGACTGAGCAGGTTGCATTCGGCACGGGCGTGTTGGTTGACGGGTTGGACTTCTCTGATGACAAGCTGCTGGTGGGCCGGACGTTCTCGTACTCTGACACACAGCGTTATCGGGTTGGTACGAACTACCTGCAGCTGCCGATTAACCGTCCGAAGATAGCGACGTACACCGGGCAGCGAGATGGGCAGATGGCGTTCCAAGTGGACCATGCTCCAGGCCAGAATCTGCATGTGAATTATGAGCCTACGGATCTGGGTGGCTTGAAGGAGGCTCCGCGGACAGGTGCGGATTACACGCCGATGTACGAGGGGCGATTGGTGCGGCAGAAGATTGACCGTGAGAACAACTTCAAGCAGGCTGGCGATCTATGGCGTGAGATGACGGAGGAATACCGTACCGAATTGGTGAATAACCTTGCCGGTGCGCTTGCGAGCTGCCTTCCCGTGACACAGGAGAAGCGCATTACGCAGTGCACGAATGCCGACGCGGAGTACGGACGGCGAGTGCGTGAAGCTCTCGCAAAGAAGATGGGCATGAACAAGGCGACGATTGAGACCTCAGCGGTGAAGGAAGCTGAGGAGGAAGCGTTGGTTGGTAACGCCTACTAAATCTCGTGCGGCAAATCTGTAAAATGGCCAGTCCTCCGAGACTGGCCATGTTTTTTTGCGCGGGCTTGCGTAGTATTTCGCTGAAGTAGGTACGATTGAATTGTTGCCCTGTGAACGACGAGATCTGGGCTTGGTTAAGGCAGCACCACAATTTTGCCTCCAGCCTTGTTGCTGTCCATGAGTTGGTGCGCCTCCACAATTTGATCGAGATGGAACACCTTAGCTATCTGGATGGGAAGGGACCCGTCGGCTAACTGGTCTACGAGTTGCTGGAATGGCATAGCGAGGAAATCCGCATTTTCTCCGGTGTAGACGGTGAGGCCAACGGTCGAGGGAATCGCCTCCATGGGAGCGAAGTCATCGAAAGACCACTTGTTGCCGACGATGCCGGTCATGCAGACGATACCGCCTAGCCTGGCGCACTGGAGAGAGTCTTTGAGGGTAGTGACGCCGATGAGTTCCAGGACTTTGTCGAAGCCCTGTGGAGCGGCTTTGCGCAGATCGCCCGCAATAGCGCCGGAGTCGATGAAGACCTGGTCGGCACCCGTTTTGCGGAGAAGGTCTTCGCGATCGGGGTTACGGGTTGTGGATGCGACGAAGTTGCCCGCTTTGTGCGCAATGGCAGCGGCCGCGAGGCCGATGGTGGTTGTGCCGCCACGGATAAGAAGGCGGTCGGCAGGTTTAAGTTGGAGAGCTTTGTAGAGGGAGCCCCAGGCGGTTTGGAGCATTTCAGGAACAGCGCCGAGTTGCTCCCAACTGAGTTGGGTCTTTACGCCTTTGAGTTGCTTAGCGGGAACACAGGTGAACTCGGCGTATCCGCCATTGAAGTCGCGGCCCATGCCGCCCATAACGGTAGCGACAGTTTCGCCCTTTTGAAATTCGTTATTGGGAGCATCTTCCACGGTGCCTGCGGCTTCTATCCCGAGGACGCGGGGAAATTTGACGTTCGGCGATTGGCCGAGACGGGTGAACTGTTCGGAGCGGTTGATGCCGAACGCTTTTATGCGGATGAGGACCTCGCCCTTCGCAGGCGTGGGGATTGGGATCTGTTCGAGCTTGAGGACTTCGGGGCCGCCTGGTTCGTGGATAACCGCCGCTTTCATGGTGTCGGGCATTGTGGCTCCTGATAGGCTGTCGCGTTGTGGAAGTGTGACTTCTATGGGCAGAGGAACACAGGATTATGTTGGCAGATCTTGCGTGTCGGGATACAAGAGGCGACGGGATTGTGTGGCTTTGCGTCCGATGTTTTGTGTGAGCGGGGCAGGATCGTAAGCAATCTCCAGAATGGTCGTTGGGGGCTGGGGAAGGTGCGCGAGGGCGGTGCGGAGCAGACCCCAGTCGATACCCTTCCCTGCCGCGGCTTCGGCGGGCCAGAGATGTTCGTCACGACTGCCATTGTTGTCGTGGACATGAAGCTCGACCAGGCGGTTGACGAAGATCTGGAAGGCTTCGGGCAGGGCATCTTTAAGGGCGGCGTCGCCCCACTGTTCGCGAAGCCGCTCGCGGGCATTTCGGTCGTAGCCAGTTTCGTCGGGGAGCATGGGTTGGGCAAGGTGCGCATGCCCCGTGTCCAAGCAGAAACCTACTGTGTCGAAGTGGCCTACGCGTGTGATCTCGACCAGATGCGCGGGCGTGGCGAGATCGTTCGGTATGTTCTCAAGGAGGAGTTTCACGCTCAGCGGGGTAGCAAAGGCTTTCAGGTGCTCTATCGCTGTAAGCGAGAGATCGAGGATTTCGGTGGACCAGCGATCATCTTTGAGGCCGAGATGAAGGACGCAGGAACGAAAGGGGATCTGTTCGGCGGCTTCGAGAGAGCGCTTCACTTCGTCCATGGCGAGGATGCGTTCCGATTTGTTGCGAGAGATCAGGTTGAGAGTTGGCTGGGTATGGCGTGACCACTCGGTTTCTTCAGCCTCGGTGAAGATCGGCATATGCATGGTTGGAGTGACGGGGTTGGCGCGAAACCAGTTCGCGATTTCACGGACGGCGTTGCGGTTGGTGTAGTCGAAATGGTGGCGGGAAGCAAAGACTTCGATCGCTTCGGCACCGGCGTGATGAAGGGTGTCGAGATGGCCTGGGTTGAGGCGATCGGGGAGGAAGATGTGGGTTGAGATGCCGAGGGGCATGATCTTTACGTTAGCGCATGTGGCGAGTTGTTGCGGTGCGTTTCCTGGCTCTTCAGGGAGAGATTTGAGGCAAGGGGCGCGATGTTGCGCGACAAGCTTGCTTATGACTGAGAAAGCCCGAGCGCGTTAGGAACTGCGGGGATTGGCTTCAGGTTTGAGGGAGGATATTATGCGGCAATTCGGGCGAGGTTGGGTGCTGGTTGGGCTGCTGATGGCCGTTTCACTGGCAATGCCGGGTTACGGGCAGCTAGCACTGACGATCGTGGCAGACACGGTGTACGGCGCAGGCGGAGCACCGGCGCAGGGTAGCGTAGTGGTGAGTTGGAACGCCTTTACGACGGCTGCGGGAAATTCAGTCGCGGCGGGGCAGACTGCGACGACACTGGGAGCAGGTGGGTCGTTGTCGATTGCGCTGGCATCCAACGCGGGGGCTGTACCTACGGGGTCCTACTACACGGCGGTGTTTCATCTGAGTGACGGAACGACAAGCCGACAGTATTGGGTAGTACCGGCTGGCGGTGGTCCGGTAAAGCTTGCTTCGATCGAGAACCAGGTATTGCCAACGAGTGTGGCGATGCAGACAGTGAGCAAGGCGTATGTAGACCAAGCGATTGCGGCAGCGGTAACGACGGGCGTGGCGCCGTCGGCGGCTACAGGGTCTGCGTATGTACAAAAGAGCGGTGACACCATGACGGGGCCGCTGATTTTGCCGGGAGACCCGGTAAGCGCGCAGCAGGCAGCAGACAAGCACTATGTGGATGTGAACATAGCGGCGCTGGGTGGCGGATCGGCAACGAAGGTGAGCACGCTGCCGAGCGCGACTCAGACTGTGGTGCAACCAGCAGGCACGCAGCTAGAGGTCAACGCACTGAATGGTGTTCTGGATGCCACCGGATGGCTGACGGGCAATGGTAGCAATGGCATCAACAATGCGCTCGCAAGCTCGAATTGCGCGAGCGGATGCGAGGTGTTGGCGAGCCAAAGCTATCCCGGAACGGAAGGCGCGCCGTCAGCGGGGTTGGCCTCCGGGACGCACATCGTGGATCTCCGCGGGGGTTCGGATGTTGAGATGTTCGAGAATTCCCTGCCAGCTTATGGGGCGTCATTGCTTGCTGAATCGATGACAGAGGTGACGACTCGGTCGGCACAGCAGGCGTATGCGACGCGGCCGAGCACGGGCGCGAACAGCATGGTATTGACACTGACGCAGAACGCGCCTACGGGTGGATCGAACCAGTTCCCTGCCGATACGGAGGGCGTGCCGTACAACAAGAACAATTATGGCGTTTTGCAGATGACAGGAAACTACAACACACAGGGCCAGCATGTGCAGGCTGGAAACGTGGTGAACTGCTATTCGGTGGGCGATTGTTTAGCCGGGGGACAATTTATCACGACTTCGGGCGGCTACAGAGACCTGGCGGATGAGGGAACGCACCCGTTCGATCTGCAAGTTCTGGAGGACTCGCGAGTGTTCCAGGGGACGTGCGCTTCCGGGTGCGCGACGGGATCAACCAAGTTAACGGTGAATGCAACGGCTGCTGCGGGAACACAGGGAGACGGGCGCTACCTGATGGATAAAGCGGCCAGCAAGGTGATTACTGCTGGTGCAATTTCTGGCGATAGTGGAGACTACCTGCCGATTGTGAACTTCACGGGCACGAATTTTCCTGTGAGTACGCAGTTGATGACCGCGGGAGCGGCAACTTCGCAGGCAACCAATCTGGCTCCGGGAACGGTGACTCTGCCGATGGCGACGAGCGGCTTATCGAGTGCTTACGCGACAAGCACGGCAGCGTTGCCGGCGACGACTGGCGTGGCCTGCGTGACGGATCAAGGTACGTTTCCGAACTTTGAGACGGCGGCGTACTCGGTGGTGGACGCCAGTCATTTGCAGTTAACGCTGAACAAAGTCCATAAGACGGGGGCGGTGATTTCCGTGGGCGGCCTTTGCGGCTACGGACTTGAGCAGATTGCCGACACGCAGGGCCAGGTTCGCCAAATCTTTCCCGTGGCAGGATCGCCAAGTGCGACACAGGTGTACTATGCTTCGGCGTTGACGTACATCGTGGGAGCGAATGGTGGAACGAGCACGGGCGGCTTTCTGAGCGCTTCCTCGGCGATTACGAGTGCGACGCGCAGCGGCAACGTTGTGACGCTGAACCTAGCGCAGGCAATACCGGATGTGAACGGGTTGACCATGACCGTGAGCGGGATCGCGGATGCGAGTTATAACGGAAGCTTCCAGGTGACGACCACGGGATCGTCGTCGCTGACGTATACCGCTAGTGGAGCGAATGGAAGCAGTTCGGGCGGTACTGTGAGCTTTGCGGGTGGAAGCTATGCGCTGTACCCGATAGCAGAGGTGCTGAATGTGTACAACCCTGCGTCGGCGAGTGTGGACGGAACGTTCACGCTGGCGGCAAACAAGGTGGCCTGGGCTGCAGGTGACCCCGTAGAGGAGGCGCATTACTATCAGCAATTGGTTTATGCCGATATGGAGTACGTTACGCAGTTTGTTCCGCGCCCGACGCAATATATCTCGGCGGGGAAGTATTACGCGGGACAGCTTGGCCCCGGTGCGCGGGGATGGGCCATCCAGAACGGGGTTGCTGCGAGCAACTACCTGAGTGGAGGTGGAACGCATCAACTGCCGGACGCGGCGTACCTGGCGACAGGTCCATGGCGTAACTCGATGGAGGTGGATGCGGGTTCAGAGGCTGTGCTGCGGATCCATTGCAACCTGCGTAGCTGCAGTCGATGGGATTCAACGTATGCGCTGTTTGCAATGGATCGCAATGGGGGCGTGGAGGACTTTCTCAGCTACCAGCCGCAGAATAGTACAGCGACCTGGTTGCTGGGAGGAACGACCTACAGCTTTTCGCCGGCGGCCTTCAATGCATCCACCATCAACGCGACGACGATCAATTTGAATGGGGTCGGCCTGGGCGCGGCAACAGCGGGCCAGCTTGCGGTGTCAAGCAACGTGGTACCTCTGGGGGCCACGTTTACGGCAACGAACAGCTACGCGGGTACTGCAATTCCTATAGCGGCGTATTGCCCCAACTCGACTTCAGGGAATCCGTGTTTGTTTCCGATTGGGACGTCCTTTGGAGCAAACAGCGTGGGCATACTGGCGTGGCAGCCTGCAGGTTTCTTCCAGATGCAGACGTATAACAACGGGAGTCCGATCCAGATTGGAGGATCAGCTATTAACACCACGGCTTCGTTGATGGTGAATAATGGCGCCGGCGTGAATCAACTGGGCAGCACGTGTGCGGCAAACATCTCGTTGTGCGTGAACCCGAGCGCCACGATGACGGTGGACAGCAACGGCATCGTGACGGCTCCGGCATACCATGAGACCCTGCGGACGCCCGCCAGCTCTTCCACAGCGTGCAACGCAGGTGATTTCGCTGACGACGCGAATTTCCATTATGTATGCGTTGCGGCGAATACATGGAAGCGGGTTGCATTGAGCTCGTTCTAAGCAGAAACAGTCAATGTACGCAAAGGCCGGGCGAACTCGCCCGGCCTCTGCAATTGGGTAAAGGTGGGGCGAATTGAGAGAGCAGGACAAGGAGATTCAAGCGCTGCTGGCGTTGGGAGAACGAATGCACTTCGATCCGCTCGCAATGATCAGCATGGCAGAAGGGTTTTTGCGCATTCGCGGGAAAGATGGGCGAGTGCGGCCGTTGTGTGCCAACGCAGCACAACAGAAGTTTGAACAGCGGCGTGGACGAGAGAACATCGTTTTAAAAGCGCGACAGATGGGGATCACGACATGGGTTGCCGGACGCTTTTTTCTGCGCACGGCGTTGATTCCGGGGACGACGACACTGTTGGTGGCTCATACGCGGGAGGCAGCGGAGGGAATCTTCTCCATGGTGCGACGGATGTGGGAATTGCTGCCGGAGGACCTGCGCGAAGACACATTTGAGTTGCGGCGCTCCAGTGCAAGCGAGATTGCGTTTGCAATCGGGAGCGAGTTCCGCGTGGCGAGCGCGGCGGATCTAAATGCAGGTCGCGGGCTAAGTCTTCAGAACCTCCACTGCAGCGAGGTAAGCCGATGGCCAGGCGACGCGAAGGCGATCCTGGCGGGACTGCGGGCAGGGCTTGCCCCGGAAGGGGAGTTGGTACTGGAGAGTACGCCGACTGGGGCGTATGGCGCCTTCTATGAGGCATGGTGTGATGCCAAAGATGATTCTTTTGATGAGAGCGGTTTTGCGTGCATGCCTGGAATGCACGAAGTAGATGCGCATAACAAGACCGGTATGGTGAGGCATTTCTTTCCGTGGTGGATGGAGCCATCGTATGCAGGCCCAGAGATTGCTTCGGAGGAGATGAGTTCGGAAGAGCAGCAGCTTTCGAAGCGGCACGGCCTGGGTCCGGCGCAAATCGGATTTCGGCGAGGACTTGCTCGTGCGTACGGGACCTTGCGGAGCCAGGAGTTTGCGGAGGATGGCGAGTCATGCTTCCGCGCCACCGGGTTATGTTGCTTTGAAGTGGACACGGTAGAGCGACGTATGCGCGCGTTGGAGGAGCCGGTAAGAAAGTCGAGGAACGGGGCGCTACTGGAGTGGCTTTCCCCTATGCCGGGTAGAGACTATGTGGTGGCCGTTGACACGGCTGGGGGAATGGAGGGCGGCGACTTTGGCGCGGTGCAAGTGGTAGATCTTGCCACGGGAATGCAATGTGCGGAGCTCCAGGAGAGATTGCGTCCGCCGGAGCTTGCGGAGGTCTGTTTCCAAATGGCCAAGAGCTATGGGAACGCGCTGCTTGCAGTGGAGCGGAACAATCATGGGGCGGCTGTTCTGGCCCTGCTCGAGACACGCCCTGGCGTGCGGCTTTATACGCAAGGCGGGCAAGCTGGATGGTTGACTTCCGCGGCGAGCAAGCCTGACGCGGTAGCGCGTCTAGCCACTTTGCTGCAGGAGACGCCGCAGCGATTCTTCAGCAAGAGGATGCTGGGAGAGTGCCGTACGTTTGTGTCCGATGACCGCGGGCGCGCGGGAGCTGCGAACGGAGCGCATGATGATCTTGTGATGGCCATGGCTATCGCCCAGGCGGTCCGTGCGGAGGTCATGGAGGGTACCCGAAGATGTGCGGCGCAAGCATGACAAGGTGGGCTGTTACAGTGCTTCGAGCTGCCTGAAAAGGACGAAACAAATGCGCTCTCGGGTTGCGTACAATTACCGGGCTTTGCGGTAGTGTAGTTAGTAGGAGCAAGGGTTGGCGGTTCTGGCAGTGCAAACGATCCGGCGAATGCGGGGCGGGGCGCAGAGCCAGTTGATGCTGGGATCCGACGGTGGGCTGTGGGTCGTGAAGTTCCGCAACAATCCGCAAGGGGAGCGGGTGTTGGCCAACGAGTTGATTGCCACTCGGATTGCAGAAGCGTTAGGGCTGGCGGTTCCGAAGAGCGATGTAGTGGAAGTGAGCGAGTGGCTTGTTGCAAATAGCCCTGAAATGCAATTCGATCTTGGACGGGGCGTGAGGGCCCGGTGTGAGGCCGGCCTTCAATTTGGAAGCCGGTTCGTTGGCGGGCTGATGCCTGGGCAAGTGGTTGACTATTTGCCAGAGTCTCAGCTGGAAGAGGTAAGAAACTTGCATGAGTTTGCGGGGATGCTGGTGTTGGACAAGTGGACTGGTAATTGCAATGGGCGGCAGGCAGTGTTTGAACGGCGTCAACGCGAGAGAAAGTATCGAGCGATTTTCATCGATCAGGGATTCTGCTTTAACGCAGGGGAGTGGAGCTTTCCCGACGCGCCCCTGCGTGGGGTGTACCCGCGCAATATCGTGTACGCACAGGTAACCGGCTGGGACAGCTTTGAGCCGTGGTTGAGCAGGGCCGAAGAGTTCAGAGCGGAGACGCTGGGGACGATTGCGGAGGAGGTACCGCCGGATTGGTATGGCGGTGATGTTGGCGAGGTGGAGCAGTTGTTGGAGCGGTTGCTCGAGCGGCGAGCCAGCCTTCGGGAGTTCATTCTTGCATTTCGAGATTCCGGACGGGACCCATTCCCAAAATGGAACCAGCGAAAGACGTTTGCGGTGCCAATGTCCTTGGAAAAGATGCCCGATGCATCGAAGATAGTGATGTAGATGAGTGAGCGGCTGCAATGCGAGTTTGCACTGATCCGGTATGTGCCGGATCCGGTGAAAGGTGAGTTCGCGAATATCGGCGTGCTGTTGCGGACGGCCGGTGAAGACTCGAAAGCGACGGTACGTTTTACGCGCGACTGGAGCCGAGTTCGGTGCCTGGATCCGCAAGCAGATACGGAGATGCTGGAATTGTTGGAGACGGAAATTGCAGAGCGGTTGACCTCAGGTGTGAAGGAGCATGTGAATGCGAAGCCGGTGCTGGAAACGCTTGAGGATTCGCTGTCAAACAGCTTGCAGATTACAGGGATGCGGGGGACCTTAGCGGAGAGCTTGCCGGCTGAGATGGAGCAGTTGCTGCGGATGTATGTTGAGCCGTTAAAGGGTGCCGCTACGCGACGGAAGGTAAGCGGCCGGACGGCGATCTCGAGGCGCATGCGGGATGAGTTTACCAAGGCAAATGTTTGGGGGTTGATGCGCAAGCGCATTGTGGCAAGCCAGTACACGCGACTCGGCGATCCGCTCAAGTTGGATTGTGGGTACCGCAACGGTTTGGTGAGGATGTTCCACGCGGTGTCGCTGGAGAGTGACGCGGAGTTGGCGAAAGGCCTGGCATTCTCGATGGGCGGTCTGCGAGAAGGTGTGGCTCGGGTGGAAGGCGCGGAGTTGGAACTGACAGCGATTGTCGAGCCGATTTCGCAGGTGAGCGATGGAGAGATGTATGAGTTTGGTGTTGGAGTGATGGAGAGTGCCGGGCTGCGAGTATTGACGATTGCGGACCTGGGGCGGGTTGCGGAGACAGCACGGCGGGAGTTGCGAGTTTAGAGCGGCATCAGTCGTCTTTATGACGCATGATGGATTTTGGGGCTAGGCATTCGACAGCGAAAATTGGACACCGTCGCTGATCAATGAAAAGCCGATAGAGGATGTCTTTGATCTGGGTGCAGCTTCGGCTGCACCCTTTTCTGTTTGCGCGGCGCTCGGTCGCGGAAAGGAGAGGTGGATGGGATTGGGTGCGGCAGTTGGAAAGTTCTGGGATAGATTTACCAGGTTGGAGGCAGGTGCCTCTGTAGCCAGCGTGGGAGAACGCAAGACCTCGGCGGTGCCTATGTCCTTGGGCTTGGGACCAGGCAGCGTGCTGATGCCGTTTAAGGTGCAAGGTGCGGCGAATACGTTACCGAAGCCAACGGCTGCGAATTTGCGTCGTCTGGCGGAGACGCCGGCGGCGCGAAGGGCGATCAATTGCATTAAGGACCGCATTGCATGTATGGATTGGCGGCTCGAGGTGCGGCCAGGGGCGGGCCCGGATGTGAACGGTGACCGAGCCGAAAGAGCCGCAATTTTAACGGCCGCGCTGGCCAGCCCGAATGCTGTGGATAGCTTTCGAACACTCATTGAGCCGGTGATTGAAGACGCGCTTGTTGGGGGCTTCGGTGCGGTCGAGATTGAGTTGGGAGATCACGCTATCCCGATCCGGTTGTATCCAGTGGATGGGGCAACGATTCAGGTGAACCCCGAATGGGATGGCAGGCCGGAGACACCGCGCTATGCGCAGGTGACGGGCAAAGTGGGCATCGACGGGCGGACGCAACTGCTTGACCGGGAGTTGATGTATCTGCGGTTAAACCCGCGATCGCACACAGTCTTCGGGCTGGGAAAGATGGAGGTCGCGTTTGAAGCGATCAACAGCTTTCTAGGTGCGCAAAAGTACGCGGGGCGGTTGGCTTCGAACGGGACAGTCCCGTATGCGCTTTGGCTGAAGGACCGGACGCCGGAGCAGCATGAGCGATTGACGCGCTGGTGGCAGGAAGAGGTGGAAGGCTCGGGGCATGTGCCCGTGTTGAGTTCGGAAGAACCTCCCCAGGTGGTGAGGCTGGCGCAGGGTACGGATGCGGAGTTGCGCCTGGAATGGCAACAGTTCTTGTTGACGATGATTGCGAATGCCTTTGATTTACCGGCGATGTTGCTTGGAGTGACGCTGGATGTGAATAGGACGACAGCGGCTGAACTGGCGGACGAAGCCTTTCAGAGTGCCGTGGTGCCCTTGGCCAAGTTGATCGCAGATTACCTTACGCGGGATGTGATCACGAAAGCGTTAGGGTGGACTGATCTGCGCTTTGTATGGAGCGAGTTGGAGAGCCGCGACGAGGCTACGGAAGTGAGCATCCAGATGCAGCTGCTGCAGGCGGGCGTGTTGAGCGTGGATGAGGTGAGGGCAATGCGTGGGTTGCCTGCACGAAGTTCGGACCAGCAATAACGCAATGCTTGTTCTTACAGTTCTTGACTCCCGGGGCAAAGTGGCTCCTGCGGAAGTTAGGTAAAGCGAGAACAAGCAAATAAGCCAAAGCTATCGATTCCTAGGAGGTGTGCTTGGAGAGAGCAGTGCAAGGGCAACGTGGCATCAAGTCGATGCGAGCAATGGCTGTGGAATTCCCGGAGGTAGCGGGACATCCAAACCGGCTGCCTTTTGAGGGTTGTCTGACCCTGGTGGATGTTCCGAGCGACAAGGCTCCGAGCGGTTCGCGGGGACACAGGGTGGTGCTGACCCGTGCGGCGGCGGAAGCGGCGCTGCCGAGTTTGCTGGGCATGGCTGTGGATTATAAGTCTGGTTGGGATGGACACGATGCGCGGCAGAAGTGCGGCATTATCACCTCGGCGGAGTTAGAAGGGCAGCGATTACAGGTGAAGGGTTACTTGTATGCGCGCGATTTTCCTGAGATGGAGGCGAAGATCGCTGCAGGAGCGAGTGCTCGCGGAAGCGAGATGGGCATGAGCTATGAACTGGCGGATGCGCACGTGGCCGACATGAAGGCAGCGGTGTGGACGCTGACCAAAGCTACGTTCACTGGGGCGGCCATCCTGTTACGAGACAAAGCAGCGTATCGCGGCACATCGTTTCGGGTAAAGCGTTGCAACGGGCGGCCGAGATAGCGGCAGCTTTGTCCCACTGAGCAAACTGCGGTCTCTCCATCGCGACGCGATGTGCGTTCGGTTGAGAAGACAGGGCTGAGTTGAGGTTCACGAATGCGTCGACAGGCGCGTTTCGTTTGGAGGAGCAGATGGAAGAGTTGTTGGAACGAATCACGGACGCAGTTTTGGCGCTGGAGACAGCAGCTGATCGATTGAATGAGCGTGAGGTGGCGATGTCGGCTGCTGCAGAGGAGCGGGTGGAGCGGATCGTTGCGACCGTTGAGGGGCAGCGTGAGGCGGACCTCTCCGAGCGGTTACGGTTTGCGGAAACGAAGTTGGCGGAGGCTGAAAGCAGGATCGCTGAGCTTTCGGCAGCTGCCTCGACTGTGAACGCCTCGGTTGGACGGAAGACGGCGGCCACAGGCATGGTTGCCACGCTGGCCAAGCAGGGGATCTCGGCGGCTGCGCTGGAAGGTTTGGAGAAGGGGCGTTTTGAGGCTGGAGCGCTGGATTCGGCTCTGGCTTCGTTGTCGATCGAGCAGCGGTTTGCGGTGAAGGCTGAGATGTTACGGGCTGGGTTGCTGGGTTAAGTGTCGCCTACCAGAACTGAACTTTGTTTCTGCGAGAAGAGAGATGTGGGCGCGGCTCTGGCTGCGCCCTTTGCTATGGAGACTGAAAGAAAACAGGAGAAGGCATGAACACGAAATTTACCGACATCAATGCGACTGCGGATTACATCGGACCTGGCGCTATCGAAGTACCGATGTACCAGACAGAGATCCTGGATCTGGTTCGTCGCCGGGGGCCTTTTGGGCAGCGCATCAAGCAGGTTCCTGCTACGGGTCACCCGTCGCGGTTTTTCGAGGAGACGGCAATTCCTTCGCCTGCTGCCTCTGCTGGCTTTATGGATCCGCGCAATATCGTTCCGCCTGTTGTGAGCCCGACCCGGGTAGAACGCTCTGGGGGGCTGGAGGGCCGGGTGGCGCAGACCACTTACAACCTGTTTGATTTGGAAGTGGGTAAGCAGCAGAGGCAGTTTGCCTATCTGCGGGCGAAAGACCTGGCTGACACGGTAGATGGCGTTTTGCGCACCCATGACATCGCTCTTTGGAATGGCACGGACACCAGCCTGAGTTCGCCGACGACCGCGCAGTATTTCGGCGCTGCGGGGCAGATCGCGGCTGGCGGGAACTCGGTAACTATTCCCACGAGCGAGAGCATTGTGGATGGTCTGAAGTCGACCATCGCGCAGATGCTATCCAACTCGAGCTTCGGTGTTCGCCCCACGGCCATTTATGCGAACCCGGTGTTGCTGGATCTGATCGATCGCGAAATGAAGACGGAGTACAACGTGGTGCTGACCACGAAGCCGATCGAAGGCGGGCTTACCGTGAAGACACTCTCGACACAGGCCGGTGACATTCCGTTGATCCCGGAATGGACGCTTCCTTATACCGGAACCCCTGGTTCGGGTTCGGCAGTGCTTCCGGCGTACATCGTGACCGAGGACCTGATCGAGTATCACTGGCTGGGCGATGCAACTCCTCGCGTGTTCCAGCTTGGGGTGCCTGGATCGCTGGCTTCGCAATACGTCGTTGTGAAGTTCGGTGGCGTAGTGGTGAAAGGCGCGAATTATGCGCATTACCAGGTTTTGGTAAATCGATAGTCGGTGGCGTGGTCCGGGTCCCCTTGGGGCCCGGACTTACGCAAGGCAAGAAAACAAATTTCTACAAATTGCTACGGCAAAGAGCAATGGGCAGCTCTTTTGCGGAGGAAGAGATGGCGTATCTGGAGTCTTCGGAGTATTTGGCGTTCGGCCTAAGCGCGGATACGTCGGATGCGTGGGTTGCGGCTGCGTCCGCGATGATGGAAGCGTATTGCCGACGTGCTTCACTGTTGAGCGCTACGTATACAGAACGTTTGCGAGTGAAGAAGCAGTGGGGCACGGCGCAGTTGACGTATGGTCCTGTAGGACAGGTGAGCGCAGTGCAGGCTCGCTATACGCCGCAAACCGAGCGACGCTTCGACACCTTGTTTGAGTATGCCTTGGTGTTTGGCCTGCCGGGTCAGTGGGTGAACGTGGACCCGACGACAGTGACGGTCGACTCAGCAAGTGGTGAGTTGCAGTTACCGATGAACCTTCTAGGTTTGCAATACAGCGAAGTTGAAGTTACGTACACGGCGGGGCTGGTCTCGACGCCGAATGCGTTGAAGTTTGCCTGCGCCCAGATCGTCAAAAATGCGCAAGCGACGCCAGGCTTGAATGTGAAGTCGAGCAAGCTGGACACGCTGCAGACGCAGTATTTTAGCGATTCTTTGTTAGACAGCCAGGTGCAAGCACTGCTGCGGCCTTTCGTGGCGGAGAGGTTGGGTTAGCCAATGGCGACCATATCGGAGGAGGGGGCCATCCGGGCCGCGGTGGCTTCTTTGTATGCGAACGGCGGTTTCCAGGTTGTGTTGCGACTACCGGGATTAGCGGTGAGTGGGAGCGATGCTGAGCAATTGGGTCTAGGGACGCCTCAGTTTCAGGACGTTCCTGTCGGGCCCGCGGCCTGGCGAAAAGTGGGGCAAGACAAAGCTCTTTTGCTAGGGGCGAGCGACGTAGCCACTTTGATGGGCTCAGAGAGATTTCCGTCAGCAGAGTCTTTGTTTCAGGCGGCGGTGGGGATTGTTGTGGGTGGGATGCTTTATTTGATCACCAACAATGAACCATTGCTTGTAGCAGGGATTCCTTGTGCCTACCGCTTGAGCTTGCAAGAGCCTGCCTGGGCATAGCGCCCGGACCTGTGTTGGCTGATCGCCCGCTTCCGCTTGTCACCAAGGGTACTCATGGTTTGCGATTGAGTTGAATGAGGAGGGTACGCGTGCAGAACGCGAAGGATTCGTTTTATGAAGTGTTGCGTGGGCGCTTGGCGACGTTGAATCCGGAGCGGACCGTAGTGGTGCGCGGCGTGACACGACCGGGGTTGGTGGTGGATGAGAACGAGACGGAAAGCGTGGCACCGCTGACGGACTGCTTCCATTTGCGTTGGGTGGGACTTTCGATTGCTGATGAAGGAATGATGCCCTTGGTGTCGCTACGTTGTGAGCTGAGCTATGCCACAGCAGGAACCCCTTTGAACGGAGGGCTGGATCGCGGGCGATGCTTAGCAGCAATGGATGGCGAGCTGCTGAGCGCAGTACGGCAATTTCCGCAAAATACGGCAAAGAATGACTACTCAGCGCTCGCGAACGGGGGAGCTGTAGCCGCGATGGGAACACGAGTTTGGTGGAGTAAAGCTGCGTTTGGGCCGACAAAGCTCGAGGCGGACCGCCTGACGCGCATTGTGACGGTTGAGGTCATGAGCTTCCAGGAAGCGGGTGAACTCTGATGGTGACTGAGGTGATGGCCCCAACAGTGAAGCGGGTGAGAGCGTACTTTGCGCCGGTGAACAGGACTGCGCAGCAGGCAACGATCTTCGATCCGGCACAAAGTGGAAGCTTCTTTCTGGACACACCGCCCAGTCCGTGGGTCGATCTAGGCTGGATTACCGGGTTCACACGCAGCAGCGGAACTGTGATTGCAGCTATGAAAACGGGTGCACCAGCTTCGACGCAGATGCAGGTACGCTCTGATGTGGATGCGATGGTCAAGTTTGCGTTTGAAAGTTGGAGCAAGCTGCAGATGTCGCTGGCCGCGGGCACGCAACAGATGAATCTGCTGGCTGTGCAGAGTGGGGCGGCACCGGCGGGCTCTGGCGGAACGGCTTTATCAGCGGTGGCCTTGGGAGCGGGATCGACTTCCACGAGTTTGAATGTTGGTATGAGCGCTTCAGCGGCGTTTGCTGTGGGATCACTCGTCTCTGTGGATGTGGATTACGCTGCCGGTATGACGGGTTTTGTAGGGAGCGGGGTTAGCGGAGCCTACGTTAAGGTAGCGCTTGCCGATGTGGATTACGTTCGGCGAGTGACGTTGAACGTGGGGCGGGTGGTCGCGGTCAGCAACGGCATTCTTACGCTGGAAGCTCCGCTTCTGGCAGGCGCTCCTGCAGCGGGAATGAAGGTGAGCCTGGTGATGGGCTTTTGCGATCGTGAGGGGTCCAGCTTTTTTCAAGAATGGTCTGCGTTGTTCGTCGGTGAAGGACAGCAAGGAGAGCGGGTGATTTGGCACTATCCGCGGTTACAGGCGTCAGCTGGCATCGCGGAGGTGGCTGGAGAAACAGCCGGCGGGTATGAGGCATTGCGTTTAGCAGGGGTTTACCGAGCGCTATCCGTAACGGACAAGGTAGACGGGGAGCATGTGGTTTGCTTCCGCAGCTATGTTGCAGGGTAGGGTGCTCGCGAGAGGAACGTGAGGCGGATCCCCCACGGCTTAACGAACGGATCAGCGACAGCTTGACACAAGCTTACTGAAGCAGCAAGGCATGGAGGGATCTTGCGAATCACGATTGATAACGAGGATGGGCGGGGAGCGTTGGATTACACCGCTGCCGTATTGGCCGAGGGGCCAATCACTCTGCAGCGAAATCTGAATGCACCGTCCCGTTGTACAGCGGAGATTCTACTTGGCTGGAGTGGTTTAGCAACACCTGCTCGACGAGGCCGTGTGGTAGTCACGAACGTAGCTGGCACGACCCTCTTCAGCGGATACCTGGCAATCGAGCCGGTGGCAGTGTATGCGGGAACGGGTGTAACTGGTCCGGTGTACCGCGCGCGGCTCTCTGCGGTAAGCGATGAATGGCTTCTGGACAAACAAGGATCGGGAGCTAACACAGTTACTAATGGATTGGCGTTAACTTTGGACGGGGCAAGCCTAGTGTCGCAGCTCGCGAGTGTTGCGCAAGCGAAATCCGGATCTGTAACAACCGGCCTCACTGTTGCCGCGGGTGGGAACCCGAGAGCCATTGGGGGCTTTGCTGTTCAACCCGCAGCGAGTTGGAGCACGAACGCGGCGGCAGCCGCCAATGCGACTTATGCGAGCTACCGGGTTGTCAATGGAGAAGTTTCCGTGCTACCTGCAGGAGCGGTAACCCACACATTCAGCGATGCAAACGGCACGCTGAACGTGGCGGAGTTAAGCACTGCAAACGTGCGCGAGTTAGCGAACGATGTAACGATATCGGGTGCTGAGGAACCGACGGCGTACGTGCAAGAGATTTTTGAGGGTGATGGCACGACGACAACATTTACTCTGAGTGAATCTGTTTTTCGCGGGAGCAATCGCAGACTCGTACGCGACAGCTTCAACGGCGCCTCGTTCGACACCTCGCAGTGGTTGTTGAGCGATGCAGGCAACCACCTCACGCTCACGTCTGCTGGTCTGACAATGAGCGGCGGAAACGGCTTTGACGATCAGACTACTCTTACCGCTCTTAACGCAATCGAGATGGGCGGGTTTGTGCTTGCCGAACTCGGTGGTGTTACCTTTGGGGCCGGTTCAGATGGGATGCTAAGTGGCTTCTACTCGGGAAGCTCGGTCCTCGCGAATTGTTTTGCGGGTTTCCGGGTACGCCAGAGTGTGAGCACGACCGGGGGTGTAACGATCGTTGTGCCAGTGGTGAATGGGGCCGAAACAGGAACTGTGTTCACGCCAGTAGTTGGACACCAATACACACTGCGGCTGCGGTTGTTCTGTGTGGAGATGCAGCGAATACTCCAGCGGTATTACTGCATGGTGGATGGGGCAGTGCAGGAGTTTGGGCAGATTGGCGGAGTGAATGCGCCGATGCAGTTGATTTTCGAATTGGTAGACGAAGGCGCCAGCTCGAACACGCCCGCTATTGTGCTCTACGATTCAGCGGGTTCGGGTGCACCGATCGCAATCAGCCCGGCCGCATGCACCTTTGTCGCAACAAACTCAACGAATCTCTATGGCTCGGTGGGCTCAGTAGAGTTGACGCGACCCGGAAGCTTGTGGGTAGTGAGCACCTTGCCGAATGGGACGGCACAGACCAGGCTGGTGGGTTCGGCTGGGCAAGGCGTGGACTGCAGGGCTACGTATGGGTCAGTGGCTGGCTCACCGGGCAAGATCGTCTTTTTTGCAGGTCGCATACCTGTTGCGGGAGAACGAATCACTGTGAATTACCGCACGGAGTCGCGGGCCGTGGCGCGATTAGCAGATGCGGCAAGTGTGGCGGCTGAAGTTACCGCGGGCGCTAACGTAACGGTTCCCGGTGTGAGCCGATGGTTGGGGAAGGTTACCGCTCCTCTAGCGCGATCGAGCATGGACTGCGAGGCAGCGGCGCAGGCTGTGCTGGCAATGGCTACGGCAAGGTCGGCTTCGCTCCAAGGCACATATGCTTTGTTGAATCCAGATCAAGACATCTGGCCTGGAGATGTGCTGGCGGTAACAAGCGCGGGCGTGACGAACTCTTTGTTAGTGCGAAGCGTTTTGGCAAGAGACAACCATGCCGTTCCTGAAGTCATCGAGTACACGATTCAGTTCGCGAACGACTGGGTTACGGAGTGGAATGACGGGCTTGGGCTTAAGTTGAGTGAGTCGATTGCAAGTGACGCTGTGTTGCCCGCAACGGCTGCGATTGGCCCAGCGAATGTGCTCGCTAATTTACAGCAGATGAAGGTAACGAGCTTGAGCGATTCAGTGATCCAAGTCGACGCGGGGCTGATCCCGCCTGCGGCTGGCGGGTTTGAGGTGCGTCGCCGCGATTGGATGTTTGGTATGGGAGTGGATGGGCCGGATCTGGTGCTGCGGAGCCCGGTGCGAAATTTCGCAATCCCAAGGGCGGCGCAGGCCGAGCAATATTTTGTGCGAATGTATGACGGCAGCACGCCGCCTGTGTATTCAAGGTTTTCAAGTGCACTCTTTGTAAATTGGCCTGTGAGTTAGAAGGTAAGTAAATCGCCGAGAGTTAGGGCGAGGAGGTGGAATGACGAGCTTTGAAACGAAGGTTTTGGAAGATTTGAGCGCACTGAAGGCTCAAATGAATCATCTTATGGGCGTTGGACAGCCGGGCCGCTTGCATCAGCTAGAGCAACGCGTGGAATGCCACGAGCGAAACATGCAGCGTATGCGAGGTGTTTCAGGGGCATTCGGCGGAGCGCTGGGGTTGGTACAACTTGTGCTTTTCGTGCTGCGGAGCCGGCATTAGAAGTGGAGATAGCCGAGGAGGCGATGTGGGTCTAATCCCTGATTTGAGGCAAGTTGTTCAAAGTCCGAAATCTACGATTGTGGGACTGTGCGTACTTGCGTTGGCAGCAGAACACGGTGTTCGTTTCGACACGGCGGGTCATCTTGCCATGAGTGCAAGGGACTGGTTTGGAGTGGGGTGTGGCGTTCTGACTGCAATTGTAAGCGGCTTAAGCCAGGATGCAGGGCAGTCGCCTCAATGCGCGCAGCACTGATGACGGCTAGCACCGTTGCTGTACGTAGTGGTCCAATACGGCAATCTTTCCTCAATGCATAAAGTGAACGAATAGACGAAAGAGGTTTCTATGGCTGCACAAGCAGTTCTTGCAACAACAGTGCCCGTCCCGTTCTTCGGGCGGGTCAGGACGGAACTGAAGAAGCTCTTTACGCACGTCCCGGGGTGGGAAGCAAGCGCCTCGGCTACGTTGACTTATGTGGCTCCCATGGTGGAAGCCGTGGTGACTTTGGCAGACCCAGGAGCAGCACCCTTGGTTGATGCACTCATCGAGAAGGTGCAAAGTGCTATGGCGGCCGCGGCAGTCGTGATCAAGGCTGCCGGTCCGGCACCAACGCTGGTGACCTATCTGAACGCGATCAATGGTGACATCGCACAGATCACATCTGTCGCGGGCTTAAAAGATCCAGCATCTATAACGAAAATGACAGCGTTGCTGGACACGATTACCGGTGAAGTGAATGCCATCCTCGAAGAGGTTGGCACAATCAAATCAACTTAAATCTTTATATGTACTTCAACCTTCAAAAGATAAAGGCAACTGCATGGGTGCAGTTGCCTTTATCTTTCTGCTTAACTAGCCGATGTCCTCAGACCAGTTCTCGAGATAGTTCTTGAAGTCTGTCATGAACTTACCCGCGTCAGCACCGTCAATAATTCGATGGTCAAATCCCAGCGTAAACCGCTGGATATTACGAACAGCGATCGAGTCGTTGCCGTCCTTGTCGGTGAGAACCATGGGTTCCTTATTGAGTCCGCCTATGCCAAGGATTGCTGACTGCGGCTGCGCGATGATTGGCGTACCGAACTGTTCACCGAAGATTCCGGAATTCGTGAGCGTGAATGTACCGCCAGCGACTTCGTCAGGGCCTAGCTTTTTATTGCGTGCGCGGTCCGCGAGATCCACAATGGAACGAGCTACACCGAGGAATGATTTCTCTTCAGCTTGCTTAATGACGGGAACAATAAGTCCCCAATCCAGCGCTACAGCGATGCCTACGTTGATGTTTCTGTTGTAACGAACGGCCTCACCTTCCGTAGCCGCATTCACAATGGGGTGCTTGCGCAAGGCCTGCACCGCCGCACGAGCAATGAAAGGCATGTAGGTTAGTTTGACGCTATTACGCTGCTCGTATTTATTTTTCTCTTTTTCCCGCAGACGAACAATGCGTGTCATATCCACCTTGAAGACGGTGTGGACGTGGGCGCTGGTTTGCTTGGATTCCACCATGCGACGCGCGATGATGGCGCGCATTTTGGACATCGGGACGAGTTCACCGGGTTGGGGCGTCGGCGTTGCCGCAGCCTTTGCAGGTTGCGTTGTAGCTGCTGCCGATTGCGCCTGAGCATAGGTGGGGTGGGTTGCAGCCGAAGCTTCAGGCTTCGACGCCGCAGTGGTTTGCCCCTGAAACTGACTGGCTGTCTGCTGGGCCGGCTGGGGCTTGCTGGTTGTAGAACCACCTTCTAAGTGGCCGAGAATATCCTGCTTGGTTATGCGACCTGATGCGCCGGTACCAGGGACGGTGAAAAGGTCGATGCTGTTCTCCACGGCAATCTTGCGAACCAGAGGGGAAGAGCGGGGCGTTTCCCCTTTTGAAGCCGCGGCGGTGGGCGGAGCCGTCGTTTCCTGGGCGACAGGAACTGATTTGGCGGGTTGTGTTCCCTTCTGTGCCGTAGCACCGCCGCCGATTGTTGCCACAACGGTGTTGATGGAGACAGTAGAACCTTCGGCAACCTTGATCTCTGTCAGCGTTCCCGCCACGGGAGAGGGTATCTCCGCGTCCACCTTGTCGGTGGAGATTTCGAAAATCGGTTCGTCTCGCTGGACCTTATCGCCAACTTTCTTCAGCCACTTGGTCAAGGTTCCTTCAGTGATCGATTCGCCCATCTGCGGCATGAGAACTTCCGTGCCGGGACCTCCGACTAACTCGGAGGAAGTTCTTGGCACAGAAGCGCCGTTTTGTGAAGAGACATCACGAATCGCTGTTGCCTCAGCGGAAGGCGTGACGGTGTCCTCGGCAGTTACGGACTGTGCAGCACTCTCCGGCTCGGCTGCCGCGGCAGAACCAACGCTTGCTCCTGCTTCCGATACCGTGCACACCACGGTGTTCACTCCAACCGTGGCGCCCTCATTCACCTTGATCTCCCCGAGTGTTCCACCTACCGGAGAAGGAATTTCAGCGTCTACCTTGTCGGTAGATATTTCAAACAGCGGTTCATCTCGGGCAACGATGTCGCCGGGCTTTTTGAGCCATTTCGTAAGGGTACCTTCGGTGATCGATTCGCCCATCTGGGGCATAAGTACGTCGGTTGGCATGGTACGAACTTCTCCGGTGAAGGCTGGACGCCTCGGCAAATGAAGATTATACGGATGGTAGAAGAATGCTGGCAGAACTGCTGGGCGGTTAGCGGATGTTGAGGGTCCCGTGCCGAGCAATCAACATGGCGAGGGTTGCGGACGGAGTAGTTCGTCTAGCGACTCGGCTGCGAGTACATCTCGGCCAAAGATCCGACCGAAATTCCGAGCTGTTGCATCCGCAACGCGCGGGAGTGTAGGTGGCGGGTTTACCTCGGCTTCTTTCTCAAGCGAGGTGACAGTCCGGTCAGCGATACCGCAAGGAACGATCAAGTCGAAGTCGCGAAGATCAGTGCTGACGTTTAACGCAAATCCGTGTGTTGTGATCCCTTGCGAAAAGTGGATTCCAATTGCAGCAATTTTCTTCTCTGCAATGCTTCCCCCCGGAATCGTCCATACACCCGTACGCTTTGGCACTCGTTGCGTAACGACACCGAAGTCTTTGCATGTGTGAATCAGCGCCTCTTCAATAAGTCGAACGAAGTCCACAGGACCGAGATGAGGGCCATGCTTGCCCGGCAGATCCTTCCCTCGGAGATCAAAAACCGGGTAACCGACAAGTTGCCCTGGGCCGTGATAAGTGACGTCCCCACCCCGATTGGTTTCATAGGTCGAAATACCCTTTTGCGCAAGCAAATGCTCAGAGGCCAGGACATGGTCACGATGCGCGTTACGCCCCAGAGTCAGAACGGGTGGGTGCTCCATCAGCAACAGCGTGTCAGAGATTTTGCCGCTGCCGCGTGCATCCGCGATTTGGCGCATGACCCTCAGACCCTCGGCGTAGGAAACACGTCCTAAGTTCAGAAGGTGGACGATCATTCGATTCAGAGACCAAGATCGGACAGACCGGGATGGTGGTCGGGGCGACGACCTTCAGGCCAATGGTAAAGGCGATCCGAATCAGAAATCGGAACATCGTTGATACTGGCGATGCGCGTGGTCATCAGGCCGTCGCAATCAAATTCCCAGTTTTCGTTTCCGTAGGAACGAACCCACACACCGTTCTCATCGTGCCATTCGTACGCGAAACGAACAGCGATGCGCTCGTCTCCGTATGCCCAGAGTTCTTTGATCAGCCGGTACTCTAACTCGCGCTGCCACTTGCGCGTGAGAAACTCGACGATCGCCTGACGACCCCGAAGAAACTCGGACCGATTGCGCCATCGAGTATCAGCCGCGTAGGCAAGCGCGACAGATTGTGGATCGCGTGTGTTCCAAGCGTCCTCGGCCTTCCGTACTTTCAACAGAGCAGTTTCCCGAGTGAAGGGCGGGACCGGCGGCCGTTGTTCTGACATGTTCGCTCCAAGGTGGCCGCGCAGCAACAACACGCGACCCGCCTGCGGCTTATACGTTGATCGCCATTCCGTCCACTGCCGAGAAGCCGTCCAGAAGAGCCTCATACAGTGTCGGGTGGGCGTGAATCGTGAACATCATCTCCTCCACTGTCGCTTCCAGCTCGATGGCAGTGACAGCTTCACTGATAAGTTCGGTTGCCGAGGGACCGATGATATGAACCCCAAGTATCTCTCCATATTTCGCGTCGGAAACAACCTTCACGAAGCCATCATGCGCATCAAGAATGGTAGCCTTTGAGTTCCCGACGAAAGGGAATTTACCAACCTTGACCTGATACCCTTTCTCCCTGGCCTGCGCTTCCGTAAGGCCAACGGAACCAATCTGCGGATCGCAATACGTGCAGCCTGGAACGCGATCCTTTCGTACGGGCCTTGCATACTTGCCCGCGGCTTTGCTTGCAACGACGATGCCCGCCATGGCACCCACATGCGCAAGCTGCGGCAGCCCGCCTACAATGTCGCCGATCGCATAGAGACCCGGAACCTTGGTCTCCATCCACTCATTCACCATCACAAAACCGCGCTCGAGTTCCAGGCCGATCTTGTCCAACCCAGCATCGTAGGTACGCGGCGCGCGACCTACCGCAACAAGCACCTTCTCAGCACTCTTCGACTGCGGCCGGCCCTGCGCATCCGTCCATTTCACGGTGGCACCCTCCGCGGTCTTCTCGATACTCTCGACCTTGCAACCGGTATTGATGTCGATCCCACGCTTCTTATACTGACGCGCAAGTTCCTTGGAGACCTCCTCGTCTTCCACGGGAACCACCCGCGGCAGCGCCTCGAGGATGGTGACCTCGGATCCGAAGCTGTTCATCACCGAAGCAAACTCCACACCTACAGCACCGGAACCGATGACGATCATCGACTTCGGCATGTTCGCCAACGTAAGAATCTGCATATTGGTGAGGATCGTATCGTCAGCCTGGTACCCCGGCAAGATGCGCGCGTCCGAGCCCATCGCAAGCACAACCTTCTTGCCCCTCACCGTTGTTGTGGTTTGCTGCGTGTAGCCTTCAGCCTGCAGATCCCGGCCGCGGTTCTGGGCTTTGTCCTCGTCCGTCACCTCAACCGACCAGATACCGTCCTGCGGCAATCCGGTCAAACGCCCATGTCCGCGCACGACCGTGATCTTGTTCTTCTTCATCAGGAAGTCAAGGCCCTTGGTGTGCTTCAACGTGATGTCGTTCTTTCGCTTGATTACGTTTTCCCAATTCAGCTTTGGCTGTTCGACGTTGTCGATGCCGAAGCTGGCTGCGTGCTTTAAGTGATCCCACACTTCGGCAGAAAACAACATGCTCTTCGTTGGAATACAGCCCCAATGAAGACAAGTTCCACCCAGCTTGTCAGTCTTTTCAAGAAGGGCAACTCTTAGGCCCAGTTGCGCCGCGCGGATAGCGCAGGTGTAGCCGGCGGGACCGCCGCCGATAAGAACCAAATCATAGATCGTTTCTGCCAAGGGTCGTTTGCTCCATTCCTACGATGTTGGCCGGCGGCTCGCAGCGAACTCCCGCCGCGAAGAGGCCATCCGGGGGCACTTCCAGTGTACGACGCCCGGGGAATCGCGCCGTATTCGGCTCTGGCCGAACTACCTACAACGAACCCGAAATTGCGCGCACAGGAGGCGCGCCTTTCATTATGCAAAATTTTCGTTACAGCGATGCCGGCTTGGCGCTGACCAAGCGGTATGAAGGCCTGCGCCTCAAGGCATATCAGGATTCGGGAGGAATCTGGACTATCGGGTACGGTCACACCGGAAGCGACGTTCATTCTGAAAGCGAAATCACCTCACTCGAGGCCGAGGTGCTGCTGCGCGCGGACCTTCGTGACGCAATAGATTGCGTGAACGCTGCTGTAAAACCGCCCTTGGAACAGAACCAGTTTGATGCGCTCGTCGACTTCTGTTTCAATGCTGGACGTGGTAACTTCGCACATTCCACGTTGCTGCTGAAGGTAAACGCGAGCGAGTTCGGTGGAGCCGCAGACCAATTTGGCCTCTGGATCAAGGTGAACGGGCAGCCGAACCGCGGCCTGCAGCGGAGGCGCTCAGCTGAATCCGCCATGTTTCGCGGAACATACCGTCCCAATTGCATCGCCTAGAGAACAGACGGATAAACGCTAGGCTCTCGCTCTAATATTGGCTGCGCTAAAAGGAAAGCCGCCCATGGGGGCGGCTTTTCAGCGCAAGAAGCAGTCGGCCTAATCGCCGGCGACCAGATCCTCTTCCTTCTGTGCCACCGGTGCCGCGCGCTTGATCTCGCCCAGAGCCACGAAACCACCAGGAAGCTCAGGTTCCTTGAGAATTTCCGTACGATACAGCTTAGCCATACGCGCATTCTCGGCATCCTGCTTCAGCTTTGCATCGCGCGCCCGGATTTTCTCCTCACGCGAGTTCTTGGCGATGCCGGACTTCTCAAATGTGTCGTTCGCCGCTGCATTCACATGCTCATCATTGAGGACGAGGTCATACTTGTCCTGCTTCTCGAGACCAACCTTCTTGCCACCCGCAAAGATTTCATGACGGCCATGCTCTTCGTACCACTTCGTGAGCGATGAGGTCATGTGCATCTTTTCGATGATGTTGCGCCAGCCTACGCCAGTGTTGTAAGCGCAAAAGCTGATCTCGCCCTCTTGCGTCGCGTACGGGATAATGCACTGTTCTGTGCGACGGAAGTCATAGTTGAATAGATCCTGGAACCACATACCAGCGATGAAGAGGAAGTTCCAACGATCCTTGCGACGCTTTTCAATGTCGTCCAGCGTGCGATCCGCTGTCACCTTGCCGTAGTTGTGGCCGGTGGCGCCAAAGCACTTATCAAACTTCTGCAAAAGCGAGAAGATCGAGAAGTGAGTGGGAGCCTTTGCTGGCTCATAGTTCCGGATCAGCGCAAGGGCCGCCCCGATGATCGTCAGCACCTTGCCCCGTGACGCATCGTTGACTTTGGCGATGTCCTTCGCAAGCTGATCGGCTTTCAGGAAGGCCGTGACCGGCACAGCTTCCTTGGTTTCCTTATCGATCATCAGTGCCATGCCGATACCGCAATTCGGATGGCATCCACAGCTCAACTGACCCCACTCACGTTCCGGCCCGTGCACGAGATCGGCCCAGTCCGAAAAGGTTGACATAAAGGAGATCGGGAACCAGTCACGAGTGCTCTCACCCAGCCCTGTTTGATCGCGGACATCATGAGCAAGGTGGCTCAGCGTATACCGCTGAGCCGTGCGACGCTCATCGCTGACGGCCTCGTCGCGACCCGTAAAGCTCACAGGCTGGAAGGACAGGAAATTGATCTTTCTTGGGTTATCCAGCGCGAACTGAATGATGCGCCCGACCTGCTCATTGTTGATGCCGTTGACGATCGTCGTCACCGGGACGATGTCCACGCCGGCCTCGTGCAAATTATGAATAGCCTGCAACTTTACATCGAAAGCGTTTCCGACCTTACGGTGCGAGTTTGCCGCATTCCCGATTCCGTCGAACTGCAGGTACGCATATCGAAGACCGGCTTCGGCCGCAGCCTTGGCAAACTCCTTCGACTTCGCAAACTCAATGCCGTTCGTTGCAGCCTGCACGGAGTTGTAACCCACCTTGCGCGAATAGGCTACCGCGTCCAGGAAGTAAGGCGACAACGTCGGCTCGCCACCCGAAAACTGCACGCTCATTTGACGCCGTGGCTTGATCGTAATCGCGTTGTCAAGCATCGTCTTGATCTCGTCCCAGGTCAGTTCATGCACAAAACCCACCTGATTCGCGTCCATAAAGCACGGATCGCACATCATGTTGCAGCGATTCGTAAGATCGATCGTGAGCACCGAGCCGCGGCCATGCGTCACCGTCGAGGTCCCGTGGTTATGTAGCGACTCGTCATTGTGCGCACGAATGTCGCGACCGGGAAAAACCTCTTCGAGATGCTGCATCATCGGCGGATCGATTGACATCACGTCTTCGAAATGACCGTGAATGGGGCAATCCTTCACCATGAGGATCTGCCCGTCGCGCTCAATGATCTGCGCCTTGATCTCGCCGACCTTCTCGTTCAAAAGGATCTCGTGCGGCAGCTTGCCGTCAATAATCTGCTGCCGGATCTCTGGAATGCACTTGGGGCAAAGCGAGTCGGTCGTGCGGGGCCAACCAAGCGGGGGCTTCTCTTTTTGGTAGCTCTTCAAAAGCGGCTTGTCGCTCCACTTGGGCGTAAAGCTTTTGTTGGGGCTGATGCTGTTGAACTTCTCAAAAACTGTCCAACTCGCGCGCGCGCCGTACACCACGCCTTTTTCCAAGAGTTTGATTGCTTTACCCATGTGTCTTATGTTTCTCCTGATCTCTGAAGCGTGACTTTTGGATGCTACCCGAGCGTACCCAGTCCCGATGCTTCCTCGAAGTTCCTAAACAGATACGCCCTACACCACAGAGCCGCAAGCTGTCCGTACATCTTTCAGGTTAGGCAAATCTCTCCTCTGCGTCACGGCTTCTACAGCGAACGGCAATTTACTGCAGTGAACGGGGTGACCACCGGGGCCAGCGGATCCTGCCCCGACCCGCCGCTACACTACATCTATGGTGTTGCGTTTCGCCACGGCCCCTGCCTTCGGCCTCTTTTTCGCCTCCCTCTGCCTACCCGTTTGCCCCGCTCACGCCCAAACCAGCGCCGACCCGTCTTCCCAGTCTTCCTCCGCCCGCACCGCTCCCACGATCACCGTCCAGTCTCAGCTAGTCCTTGTCCCCACCGAGGTCCGCACCAGGAAGGGCGACACCATCTTCGGTCTCCAGGCCGAAGACTTCACCATCACCGCAGATGGCATTCCCCAGCGCGTACGGCTAGATGATTCCGGCAACCCCGTCCCACTCTCTCTGGTTGTCCTCGTTCAGTGTTCCCGCGACGCCTGGCGCGAGGGTCCCAGAATCCAGGGCCTCAGCACGATGGTCGACGCCATCGTCGGTGGCGCCCCTGCCCGTGTCGCCGTCGTCGATTTCGGAAAGGAACTCGAACTGCTCACCGGCCTTACCGCCGATCCGGACAAGCGCGACGCCGCCTTCCGCAAACTCGAGCCCTGCTTTGACGACACCGGCGCCGGTATCTTCGACGCCCTTTCCTATGCGAATCGCCTGCTGGACCGCGACCATGCCACGGGACGCCGCGTCGTTCTCATGGTCTCCGAAACGCGCGATCACGGCAGCCTGGCCAAACCGGCCTCCGTCATCGAAGCCCTTAACCGTTCCAACACCATGGTCGACGCCGTTGCATTTTCTCCGGGTCGTGACGCGATAACGGAAGATTTGAAGACAACCGACGGGGCGACAGGCAGCATCATCGGCCTGATTGGAATGGCAATTCAGGCCCTGCGAAAGAATGCCGCAAAAGAATTCGCTCGTGAGACCGGCGGCGAATACATTAACTTCGCGTCACAACACGGCTTTGATCGAAGCCTCAACACTCTGGCTAACCGCATCCATAACGGCTACCAACTCAGCTTCGTCCCCCGCTTCCCCACAGGCTCCGCCGCCGCTGACCCCGGCCTGCACACAATCGCAGTCCACGTCGAGAAGTATCCCGATGCCGTAGTCGAGCACAGGGCCTCCTACTGGGCCACGCCTCCCGCGATGACGCCGTGAAGGCTAAGGCGATACGGCCGGCCCATGAAGCGGCATGAGAACACGCATCGTTGTGCCCGTACTTGTCGACCTTTCCACCTCGATCGCCCCGCCATGCCGCTCCATGATTTCCTTCGATATATAGAGACCCAGCCCGTTTCCGAGATCGCCCTTGGTAGAGTAGAACGGCTCAAAAATCCGCTTCTGCACCTCTTCCGGAATGCCCCTGCCGTTGTCCTCCACGGCAAAGCCAAGCTTATCGCCGGCCTCATGCACGATGTGTACCGTAGCCCGGCCGCCCACCGGACAGGCGTCAATGGCATTCGAGACCAGGTTAGCCAGCACCTGGCGCAACTGGCCCACCACGCCGCAGATGATCAGTTCACGGTCACCGTCGACACACACTGTGATCTGCCGGTTGCGAATCTTGCCGGCAAACAGCCGGAGCACATCATCCACCATCGGTCCTGCGGCGAATGTCTCGCGCGCATCCGCGCTTTCCCGGTTCCAACGAAGCGTCTGCTTCGTAATTCCCGAGATTCGCTCCAGTTCGCTTTCCACCATCCCGATGTACCCCGTCGCGGGTCCGTCCGAATCGATCTCCGAACGTAGGAGATACATCAGGTTTGTGATGGCCTCGAGCGGATTGTTGATCTCATGAGCGATGACGCTCGTCATGCGGCCGGTCAGCGCCAGCTTCTCGTTCATGCGCAGCGCCATCTCGCGCTCTTTGCTTTCCGTCAGGTCGATGAAGCATCCAATCCACCCCGCGCGCTCCGCGCCCGCCCGCTGAAACGGCACAGCTCGAATAAAGTTCCATCGCTCCGGCCCTACGCTCCCGTCCGGGTCAGTTGACCGAATCCGTACCTCAGCCTCGAAGGGACGATTCTCCGCAACGCACTTTTCCCAAAGTCTTGCGCTGGTCTTCGCGTCTTCCGGCGGAAGCGGCGCTTCCTCAAACCAACGCCCCTTGCTGCCCATGCCGGTGGCCTGCCAACGCTCATTGGTATAAGTCAGATACCCTGCATCATCCGCCGTGAAAACCCTCACAGGCAGAGCCTGCGTGAGCTGCTGGAAGCGCGCTTCGCCGAGCTCTATCTCTTCTTCAGCTCGTCGCAGACCGATGGTCGTGAGCGCGGCCCGGAAATCACCTGCAGACTCGGTCTCCACGCTCGTCCACGGCGCACTCCGTCCCCGCACCGTCTCTTTCCACTCGCTGAACGAGTTCCTTGGACTCAGGGTGTTGTTCGCCTGCACGATCTTCTCCGGCTCACCCGCCCACCTTACGGTTTTCACCAGCTCAGGCCGAAACCACAGGATGAACCGTTTCTGTACCGAAGAGATTCGAATGGCCAGCAACCCACTCCCTGCATCGCTGAAACCTGCAGCCCACGGCAACTCCGCACTTAAATGCGAGCTGGCCCAAAGTTCCATCTCTTCGCGTTCACCCAGCCAGCCGGCCAGGCTCCGCACCGCGGCCACGTCCGGCAATTCGCCATAACGCCCCACGTGATCGTCGATCACCAACGCCACCCCGGAAGCGTTGGCGACCCGCAGCAGGTGCGGCATCACCCGCTCCAGGCCGTCCAGGTAATTTTGTTCGCCCGCCAGTTCTGTCAGGATCTGGCGCTGCACCGCGTGAAACTGAACCGTTTGCTTCAGCCTTGCTGCTGTTTGAAAGCTCGAAAGCTGCGTTCCGGCAACCTTGCTCAGCATGTCGCAGGCACTGCGCACGAGGTACGGAACCAGTTTGGGTTCGGCATGGTGTGCACTGATCAGCCCCCACAACTTGCCCTCGGTCACCAGCGACACCGACATCGAGGACAAGGTCCCCATATTCTGCATATATTGCAGGTGCACCGGCGAAACACTGCGCAGCATGCTCAGAGACAGATCCAGACCTTGCGCATCCTCCCCGGGCAGCCCGCGCAACGGCGAAGGGGTGTACCCTCCATCCGGGATCACGCGCACGGTATTCAGAATGTACAGAGCACGCGCTTGCCTCGGAATATCGGAGGCAGGAAAGCGCAATCCGCAATAGCTCGGTAACCGGCCGTCGTTGATCTCCGACAGTACGGTTCCATGTCCTTCCTCATCAAACGAGTACAGCAACACACGATCGAAACCGGTGAGGTCTGCCACCTGCTTCGCCAGAGCCTCACACAATTCCTCCTGCGTCTCTAATCGGCTCAATTTGCCTACAAAATTCGTGATGACGCCGTTCATCATCTCCGGCCCGACCAGCCGGTCCTGCACCTCGAACTCCAGCATCCGGTTGCGGCCCGCGCAGTGCGATACCACGCTGAAAAACTGCCCTGAAACCCGAAACGATCCCAGAAACGTAGAGAGGCCTTCCTGTTCCGGCGCGCTCGCCAACCGCAGCAGGCGAAGACTCGACACGAGTTCCCGCTCAAACAGCGTCTCCAGCGACGAACCCAGAATCAAGCGCAAAGGCAGTTTCAGGAAGCGCTCAGCATTTTCACTCGCAACCAGCACCTTGGTAAGGTCCGAGTCTGTCACCAGCAGGAAACCATGTTGCTGAACCGCTCCCGGCACATGGATAGCTTCGTTCTCGCAGGAACCCTCGGTAGCGACGATTTGCTCTGCAGCGGACGCTGATGCGGGCCCCAGAGATGCATTCAGCGACACATTCAGCGTACTCACCCCACCCTTCGATGCGCTTCCCGGTAGGGAGGTCATCTGCGCACCATTTGCGATGCATTCAACCCCGTCCGGAGCGCCTCGCCGAAGGCCTCGAACGTCCGTTTCGCAGCCGCGACCGTCAGGGCCGCATCTACTTCTGGAATCGCGCTGATCTTGTCCAAGATCTCATGCCACATCCACCCGGTATCTTCCTCATGTCCCTGGAAGTAGGAATCCCCCACGCCAGGTTCCAGCCCCAGACTTTCTTCTACATGACGTGCCAGGAACCGTCCGCCTAGTGTGGAACCCTCCATCACATAGACTGCCCCGAGAAGGTTTGCCGCAAACCTGCCCGAATCCGGATCATCCCCTGCCCGGCCTTCGGGCCCGCTCACGACCTCATGCCAATCTACGCCGGCCGTCCCCGTCTCGGCCGGCCCCGCACCCAACGCGGTCAGATCCGCAACCAGGAAGTGGCTGCGCCGGCGCCGTTGGAGCATCCCCTGCAGGTCGTCCCGCGTAACACTGTCCACCCACGTCTCCCAGCTCCTCAGCAACGGCAAAAGTACCTGGAGCACCCGCACATACAACTCCAGCGTTAGCTCAGGCCCCAGCAGCGGCATCAGGGCTTCCGTTGCTTCGTGCTCCGCGCGTGTCGCTTTGCGCAGCTCTCTTGGATCCATAGTGCTATTCCTACCACTACGCGGGAACCATAGTCTCTCAGTGGGTTTACCCAATAGAGCGATGCAGGTGTAAAAACTCCGTCCAACGCTTTCACGCCCAATTTGCATCACTTTGAACAAACAACCTTCACCGGCACGCCGTATCGGTCACCGGTCCACGGACAGTTCACATGCTCACAAACATCAGGCTCCGCCACATCACTGCCGCCTTTGCCTTTCTTTTGCTTTCCGCTGCAACGCTCCCCGCCGAGCCTCTCCCCGGCCGCTTGCAAGGGACCTGGCGCATAACCCGCGTCCTGCCGACGTCCAATACCGGCTGCTGGAGGTTGGACCAGGCCCAACCTCTCGTGGGCTCCACGCTCACGTATCGCGACGACTCCCTGCGATGGCGTGATGGTTCCGTTCCCCTGAACGACATCACCACCCGGACCCTCACGGCCGTCGAATTCAGCCGGGAGAACGGCGGTGCCGAAGGACGGGCAAGTTTCAGCCAGCTTGGCATTCGTACACCGTCGGTACTCGAAGTCGACCTCCAGCACGAAGATATGGACATCACCGGGGCCACAACCGAAGTACCGGGTGATTCAGTCCTCCTCGCCGGTCCGAACCGCATCGTCATTCAAGCCTGTGGCGTCTTCTTTGAAGCCTCCCGGAGCGCCTCCGTCACGCACACCATCCTGCGTTAGCTCTGGCGCTCCGGCAGCTTACAAAAAGGTAAGCAGCGCGAACGGACGCTCTACTGCCGCAAGCTCACCATCGTCACACCCTGCCCGCCCTCGTTATAGGGTGGTTCCTCCACCCCGGTAACATGCGGATGCTTGCGTAGGTAATCCCGCAGCGTCCGCCGCAGAACCCCCATGCCCACCCCGTGCACCACCCGGATGCGCGGCAGTCCAGCCAGGAATGCCCGCTCCACAAACCTGTCGACCTCGGCTTCCGCCTCATCCGCCGTCCGCCCAATCACGTTGATCTCCGACGTTAGGTAGTCCGAGTCACCGCCCGCAACGGTAACGCCTCCGCGTCTTCGGTTCAATGTCTCTGGCGAAGGCTCCTTCACCGGCGTCAATTCAGCAATATCCGTCCTCGGAACCCGCGTCTTCATCGTCCCGAAGCTCACCTCCAGCGTTTTTGTGTCGAGCACCCGCACCACCACACCCTCGCGCCCACCCAAACTCCGGAGCCTCACCAAATCGCCCGCTTGCGGCTCGCCCTCACGACGGGCCTTCTTCGCACTCGCGCTTCCCGGTGCGGGGGTCGCATGTGTCTCCACCGCAGTCTGAAATTGCTCGCTGAACTCCCGCCGCAACCGCGCAATCCGCAGCGCCGAGTCCTTCGCAATCTTCTGCGCGATTGTTTTATCGTCGATCGCCTTGACCGTATCCCGCAGTTGCGCCTCGAAATCCTTGATCAGCTCCGACAGCTGCCGCTCCAACTCCCGTGTCCTCGCCTGCTGCTCCTTGCGGCCCTCTTGCTGCACAAACTCCCGTTCCCGTTCCAGCTTGCGCGCCGTCTCTGCGTTCTCCACCCGTTCCTGTCCCGCCGCCGTCAACTGCGCATGCAACTCGTCCAGAAATCGCCCAATATCCACCTGCTGCGAGCTCATCTGCCCTCGGGCATTCGCCACGATTGCCGGATCCAATCCCAGCCGCGCCGCAATATTCAGGCCCGCGGAAGCTCCCGGCACACCCAGCCGCAGGTCATACGTCGGCGAAAGCGTCGCCTCATCAAACCCCACCGCTGCATTCAGCACCCCGTCATGCTTGGCCGCGTACACTTTCAGCGCTGTCAGGTGCGTCGTCACGATCGACCAACTCCGCAGCCGTAAAAAGTGCTCCGCCACCGCCACCGCCAGCGCTGCGCCCTCTTCCGGATCGGTCGCCGACCCCAGCTCGTCCAGCAAAACCAGCGATCCCGCATCCGCCCCCCGCGAAATCCGGTCCACATTCGTCACATGCGCCGAAAACGTCGACAGATTCGTCTCCAGCGACTGCGCATCCCCAATATCCGCATACACCGCCGTAAACAACGGCAGCCGCGCACGCGCCGCGGGCACCGGCAAGCCGGCCTGCGCCATCAACGCCAGCAACCCCGCCGTTTTCAGCGCGACGGTTTTACCCCCCGTATTCGGCCCGGAAATGATCATCTGCCGCTTGCCCGCTGGCAGCGCAATCGTCAACGGCACAATCCCGGTTCCCTGCTCCCGCAAACGAAGCTCCAGTAGAGGATGACGCGCAAACACCAGCTCCAGCTCCCCGTCCGTACCGGGGTCCGGATCCTCGGACACGTTTGATTGCCGCTCCACATCAGCCTCCGGAGAGCCCCCATCTGCAAAAACCGGCCGCACGCAGTCCAGATCCTCCGCAAACCGAGCCGCCGCCCCATGCGCATCCGCCTGCGCCAGGATCTCCGCGCCCAGCCGCAGCGCCTCGGCCTCTGCCCCCACGGCTCTCGTCATCGCCAGCAAAATCCGGTGGATCTCCGCCTGCTCTTCACCCAGCAATCGCTGCAACTCGTTGTTGCCCTCGATCGTCTCCATCGGCTCCACAAACACCGTCTGCCCCGTCGAGCTGGACCCGTGTACCACCCCCGGAACCCGCCGCCGGGCCTCCACCTTCACCGGGATCACGAACCGGTCACCGCGCACCGTAATCAGGGCATCCTGCACCGCATTATCCGCACTCAGCCGATCCAACGCCCGCTTCAGCGAAGCCTCGATCGCCTGGTGCTGCCGCCCCAGCGCACGCCGGATCCGGTGCAACTCCGGGGAAGCCTCGTCGCTCAGCGACCCATCCGGCTCAATCTTTCCCTGCAATCCCCGCAGCAACGGCTGCAGGTCATGCCCCAGCAGCGGTTCGGATAGCGCCTCAATCCCCGGCCAAGCCCCCTTCACCGCATCCGGCGGCGCCAGCACCAACTGCCGCCAGGCCTCCACCCGCTCCGCATGCGCCACGACGCGCAACAACTCTTCCGCCTCCAGCGCCGCGCCAGGAATGCGCGCCTTCGCCAGCGTGTCCTCCACATCGAAGATTCCACGAAACGAAAACCCCGCTCCACCCACCAGCAACACCCGCATCTCCGCCGTCCGCCCCTGCTGCGCTTCAATCCACGCCGGGTTTCCTGACGGCTCCAACGCCCGCACCGCCGCCTGCCCCAGCGGGCTCTGCGCCCGCCCGGCCACCCGCTCCCGCAACGCCTCCCACTGCAGCGCAACCCCGCCACGCTCTTCCAAAACCGCTGGTATTTCCAGAAATTCCATCTCCTCCATTAGAGCCCCAAAGCACCCGGTAAGACGCACCTACGCCGCCCGAAACACAGCGATATGCGCGTACACCGCGTCTACAGTTCCGCCAGCCGGCCCCACCGTAAACTA
>CAXUDN010000002.1:0-86448 GCA_964249715.1 uncultured Acidobacteriaceae bacterium | reverse complement strand
CGAAGAGGGCCAGTTCGAGGCGGGTGCTTACGCCGGTTTTGTCGAAGATGTTGGATAGGTGACGCTTTACGGTTTCTTCGGAGATGGTGAACTGCTTGGCGATGTCCTTGTTGGAGCAGCCTTCGACGATGCAGCTTACAACTTCGAGCTCGCGGGGCGTGAGGCCGTAGGTTTTGCGCTCGGGGAGAGCCGAGGCCTTCTGCATGAGGTCGTGCAGGGCGGTGAGGAGATTGTTGACGCGCTGGCCGCCGATCCAGTAGTCGCCGGAGAGGACAGCACGCAAGGCTTCGCCAAGATCGCCGGCGGCAGAGTCCTTGAGCAGGATGCCGCGTGCGCCAATTTGGAGGGCCTCGATGATTTGCTGGGTCGAGATGGTGCTGGTGAGCAGCAGGATCTTGACGCGGGGGGACCGGCTCATGATGGCGCGCATGGCTTCGAGGCCGGGGAGGCGCGGCATGTTGAGGTCGAGAAGGAGCACATCCGGCTCGAGGTCGAGAGTCATGGTAACGGCCTGGTCGCCGTCTTCCGCCTCGCCTACAACGTCGAACTCCTCGCGGTTTGCGAGCATGTTCTGTACGCCAAAACGGACAACGGCGTGGTCGTCAGCGACAACGATGCGGATGGGGCGATTGAGAGGCGAGGTCGATCCGTGGGTGGATGAGGCGGGCTTGCGGGTGGCCGTGACCATGTGTGGGGGGGTCTCCGATGAGGCTTAAACAGTTTGGAGCTTAGCACCCAGCATACGCCGGAGGCGCAGGCAGGCATGCGGCATTTGTGCCATGGCGGATGCATCGAAAGTGGTACTGTCCTCGATGGCGGAGGCGAGGGCCTCGAGTTCGCGTGCGCCGACCATGCCGCAGGATCCTTTAATGGCGTGGGCTTCACGCCTGATGGTGGCCATGTCTCCGGTGGTAGCGGCTTCCTGGATGCGGAGGAGGCGTTTCTCTACGTCGGCGATGCCCATTTCATAAAGTTTGTGCAGCTGCGGGGGTGGGATGGTGCGGGCCAATGACCCGAGGATGGCCTCGTCGAGAATGGGTTTGGAGGTGGCTTGCGGCTCCGGTGATGTCGCAGCAGCGGCTCCCCTGGATGCGCGGTTCTCGATGGCGTTATGAACGGCGTCTTGCAAGGTTTGGGGGTTCAAGGGCTTGAGGAGAAAAGCGTCGAAGAGGGCGACGGTCTCTGCGGAGGGCTGCGTAGCGCTGATGCCGAGCAGAGGAGCGTTGGCGGGCATGGCGGCGCGCAGCGTGCCGGCGAGGGCCTGACCTTCAAGCCCGGGCATGGTGAGATCGGTTAGGACAAGGTCGAAGGCTGAGTTGGTTTTGAGTGCGGCGAGGGCTTGATCGCTATGAGAGAGCGCGGTGACCTGGTGGCCTGCCATCGACAGAAAGGCGTTCGCAAGATTGAGGAAGACCTCGTCATCATCGAGGACGAGGATCCTGTAGAGGGCGGGCTGCGGCACGGGAACTCCTTCGAGTGGGCGGTCGCTAGCGATTTTAGACGCGGCGGGCGTATCCGCGGCAACGGCTGAGTGGAAGGCGTAGAGTGTCCCCATGGAAGGCGGCTTGGCGGGTTCCGCCTTTGGGAGCGCAGGGGCGGGTGAGCCAGGGCGAGGGTACCGGGCGGGCGGAGTTGGGCTGGCATGAGGGCGATCGGAGCCGGGCTGACGTGGCTGATTTGGCAAAGTTCGTTGTTGGTGAATATCGGGGCGGTGGCGCGGCCGGAACATTTGCGCTATCAGCGGAGTGTCAAGGTGGCGTCGGATGCGAGCGGCATGGCGTGCGCAGTGCTGGATGCAACGGTGCTGGGGCACACGGCATCCGCGGCGCACAATGATGTACGGCTGTTTCGGGTAGTGCCGGGGGCCGATGAGTCGGAGGTTCCGTACACGTTGACAGAGAGTGGGCCGGAGCCGGTGGCGGATGCGACCGTGGCCGTTGAGCATGCGGCGGTGCGGGGAAACGAGCTGAATTTCGATTTGAGGATGCCGCCTCGGCCCTTCTCGGAGGTTCGGCTGCATTTGGGGTTGAAGGATTTTGTGGCTACCGCGGCGGTCGAGGGGCGGGATGAGCGAGGTGGGCGGCAGGATCTTGGGAAAGTGGCGATTTTTGACCTGAGTGGCGAGCATCTGGGGCAGTGGACTGAGTTGCTGCTGGGGGAGTCGAACTGGCCTGTGCTGCATGTGGGGCTGACGGTGCGAACTCCGGGTGGAGCGCCTCTCGGGGGTCTGGCGGTGGGGGACATCAAAGGTGCGGAGGTGCCGCCGAGCCGTTTGCGCCAGACGCGGTATGTGCCGACAGTGAGCACGGATCATGTGGACCAGCGGGGATTTCTGTCCGTAGCGCTGTTGCGGGTGCCGGCGCATGTGCCGGTGGAGCGGGTGGCCATTGCGCTGGATCCGGGCTTCGGGAGGAACTTCTCGCGGGGAGTAACGGTGAGCGCGCGGGCGGACGGGGAGCCCGTGACGTCGACAGAGGCGCTGGATGCGGGACACATTTTCCATGTGAGCTTGCCTTCAGGGGATCCGCAGCTTTACCCGATCGATCTGCGTGAGGATGCGTTGGATTCGACGCTGGGGGCGACGCTGGCCCGGCCGGCTACGGTGCTGGTGGCGATCAATAACGATGGCCGGGCGCCGTTGCCGATCCGGTCGGTGATTCTTGAAATGCGAGAGCGCAAGGTCTGTTTTTTTGCGGACAGGGAGAGCCGGTATGTTCTGCGCTACGGGGATGCGGCGTTGCGGGCTCCGGCGTATGACGAGAGCGCGCTGGCGGTGCCGGCGCAGCCGCTGGTGGCGGGGATGGGGCCGGAGTCGCTGAACCCGGCATATCGGGCGCGGCAGGATGCGCGGCCCGTTTTGCGGCGGCATCCGGAGGTTTTCTGGTTGTTTGTGCTGCTTTCGGGTGGGTTGATGGGCGGAACGGCGTTGCACCACGTCCAACACCGAAGGGTGAGGTGAGATTGCGGTTTTGGTGGCAAGTGGGGGTGGGGGTTACCGCGATGCGCGTGGTTGCATTGGCAGCGCAGGTGCCGTTGGCGCTGCCTGGGGCGGCTCCGCAAGGGGAGCTTCGGCAGGGGCGGGAGTTGTTGATGAAGAAGCAGTTCCCCGAGGCGAAGAAGGTGTTTGGGGCGTATCTGAAGGTGCATCCCAGCGATGTGCAGGGCGAGTTTGGGCTTGGAGATGCAGAGCTTGGAATGCACGAGTATGAGGCTGCGGAGACAAGCTATCGAAACGCCGTGGCGCAGCAGCCGGAGCTTTGGCAGGCGCACAAGAATCTTGTGGTGGTGGAAGCCGCGCTGGGGCGGTGGGAGGAGTTTGATGGGGAGCGGAGGATTCTGCGGCTGGCGCGGGAGCGAGGGGCGCCAGGGATCAGTGCGCTGGAAAGCGATGTGATTGACAGCTTCACGGAAGGTGGGGAGCACTGGGTGGTTCGGGCGTATTTCGAGCCTTTGGGGCGGTCAAAGGCGCGGTACAACTTTGAGCGCTTCTCGCCGGAGGGACGGGTTTTGGAGTATGTGTCGCTGGAAGACGCTGAGGCGGCGGCAGCGGCGCTGCAGCCCGGGGATGTTCGTGTGGGTGCCAATAGCGCCGGGAGCCCGGCCAACTCGCAACCGGGGGTAACACTCTCTCTAAACTGGTACACCGGAGCGGCGCACGGGATGATTCGGCGTTATTCCGGAGGTGAGCCGACGTATGAGCGGCTTCGGAGCGATGCAAGGCGCTGGATTTCGTCGCATCTTCAGCCTGTCGGGAAAGATCAGAGAAGATAAGCGGTGAAAAGCGGGCGGCGCTGTGTAGGCTGCTGGTAAGGAGAGGCGCAGGGAACGTGCAGAGGGGACATACCACGGGAGGAGCGAGGTGGTGGCGGGTGGCGCTGTGGGCGCTGCTGCTGAGCCCTGCGCTGTACCTGGGTGTCTGCATTGTGCTGGGGATTGCGCTGGCAGAGAGTACGTTGCGGCTGCCGACGCAGCATGTGTTTTCGGGGGGGATGTTTCGGCTGCGTATGGGGCGGCAGTTTGAGGCCGGGGTGCGGTCGGTGACGGTGGACGCGGCGGATGGCGCCAAGCTGAGCGCGTGGTGGGTAGAGTCGCGGCATCCGAACGGGCGTTCGGTGGTTTTGCTGCACGGGATTGGCGGAAATCGCGTGGATATGAGCGGTTTTGCTGACATTTTTGTGGCGCAGGGGTATGACGTGCTGCTGCCGGACTCGCGGGAGCATGGGGAATCCGGTGGCAGGGTGGCCACGTTCGGGCTGCTGGAGCGGGATGATGTGCGGCGATGGACGGTGTGGGCGCGGACGCAGGCTCCGGGGTGTACGTACCTGATGGGGGAGTCGATGGGCGCGGCAATCGCCGTAGAGGCTACAGCCGTGACGCCGCAGATCTGTGCGGCGGCGGTGGAGGATCCCTTTGCGCGGTTCCGACCAGTGGTTTATGAGCGGCTGGGGCATGAGACCGGGTTGGGGACGCGGTTCTGGAAGACGGCTGGATGGCTTATGGTCCGGGTGGCCATTGGGTGGGCGCATCTGCGGTATGGGATCTGGCTGCCGGATGCTCGGCCAGATACGGCGGTGGCGCACTCTGAAGTGCCGGTGCTGCTGATGACGGGGACGGCGGATAACAACATCCCGATGCATCATGCGCAGGAGCTGGAATCAATTTGTGGGAGCCGGTGTGAGTTGTGGGTGGTGCCGGGGGCGGGGCACGGTGGGATTTCGGGGGTGGCGGGGGCGCAGTTTGGACACCGGATTCTGGTGTGGTTCCAGACGCATGATGCTCCGGGGGCTACCCCGGCGTTGCCGTATGCGCACGGGGACGTCCCCATGGGGACCCGGGTGGCGCAGGGGGTTGGGTCGGCGATGTTGCGGCAGGCTTTGGTGAGCGGGGTCGGGGCGGGGCGGTAGGGAATCAGGGCTGGGTAGCTGGCTTGCTATGAGGGTCGGTTTAGGAGGGGATACCCACCCGTCTTTTCTGCTTAAAGTATTCAAAGAAGAGACTTTAGGGGTGGACTTCGAAGCGGTTTGCGCTGCACCTTTTATGGTGCGTGGGGTTTTTGAGACCTGATGGGCAAAGTGGGAACGACAAACAAGAAAGGCAAGGGCAAGGGAGGCAGCAGACTCGTTGCGGGGATGACGGGAGAACGGCAGCTTAGCCCGAAGACTGAGGATTATTGCGGGAGTTGGCCGCGGATGGCGTCGTCGAGGGAGATGCCGTTTTTGTCGAGGAGGTCGCCGAGGGCGTGGTCGAGGTCAATGCGGGCCTTCATGTAGTTGGAGCGGGCGGCGATTTCGGTGGAGCGGGCCTGGGCCAGGTAGGCTTCGTCCTGGAGGACGGCGAGGTCGGTGGATTGGCCTACGGAAAGCTTGTCGCGTTCCGCGTCGAGGAGCTGGGCCTGGTAGTCGCGACTGGAGACGGCGGCGCGGTAGGCGGCGTCGGCGGTCTGAAGAGAGACTACGGCGGTTTCTACGTCCTGGCGAACACCCTGGGCGAGCTTTTCGGTGCGGGCCTGGACCTGACGGACCTGGACGATGTCGCGGGCGGCGTCGGCTTCGTTGACACGGTTGCGCAGGGGAAGCGTGAGCTGTACACCGGCCTGATAGATGGTGCTCACGCGAAGGCCCCCGAGGGCGAGGTTTTGCGGGACGCTGGGGATGCCGGTGCCGGCGCTGCCCTGCTGCTCGTAGGGCTGCTCGCTGAAGCCGCGGGTGGCGACGTTGCCGTAGAGGTTGAGCTGGGGGAGGGCGTTGTTGCGGCTGGCGGCGGCCTGGATCTGGCCGGTCTGGATCTGCAGCTGGGCCTGGGCCAGATCGGGGCGGCGGGCGAGGCCCTGTTGAATAAGAGAGGAGAGGTTGAGCGGCTCGAGTTCGGTGGGAACGATGATTTTGTCCGTGGGAACAATTTCATCGAATTGCGCGACGAAGGCCGGGGAGGCAGTGCGGATGAGCTGGTTGCGCAGGATGATTTCTTCCTGCTTGTAAAGCCCCTGGGATTGGGTGAGCGCGAAGCGGCTCGAGCTTTCGAGGGCCTGGGCGCGGGTGAGCTCGATGGGGGCCAGGGTACCTTCGGTGACCTGGTCCTGATCGTCCTGGCGCTGCTTGGTGGCAGCACGCAGGGACTCTTCCTGGACGGCGACGCTTTCGCCCAAGGAGACAAGGTCGTAGTAGAGACGGGAGATGCCATAGACGGTTTCGAGCACCTGTTGCTCGAAGAGGAGACGAGAGATCTTCTGGTCCGTGCGGGCGAGGTGGATGAAGCGAAGACTGATGTCGCTGCCGCGGCCGCGAAGGAGCGGCTGGGTGATGGTGACGGAGGTGCTGGGGGTGGAAAAGGGGTCGAGCTGGCCGGCTGAGCCGTAGACGACCTGCGAGTCGTTGTTGGCGATGGCCTCGAGCTGGGCGCCGGTGCGGAAGCCCTGAAGGTAGGCGAGGTTGAGGGCGATGAAGTCAAGCGGCTGCGGTGTGGTGAGGGTGCCGCCGGACGCGCTGCCCGTTCCTGTTCCTGTGCCGGTGGTAGCGGTGGTGTTGCCGAGGGTTACGGTGTCGGAGCGGCGGAGGAAGCCTGCGGTACCGATCAGTTGCGGGTCGAAGAGCGGGACGTTGGGGCCCAGGGAGTAGGTGAAGCCGGTGCCGAGCTGGCCCAGGTTGTTCTGGACCTGGGTGGTGGAGTTCAGCGAGGTGAGGTCGGTAACGGTCGGGGTGGTGGGATTGGTATTGGTGATGTTGGCGTTGAGGAGCGGGGAACCGGGGCCGCCGACACCGGCGGGAGGCTCGGTGATGCCGAAGTCGATGCCGCGAAGATTGCCGCCGCCGCGGGCGCGGGTAAGGTCGGTGCGGGCGAGGGTGATGTCATAACGTTCGGCCTCGACATCGAGGTTGTTTTCGAGGGCGAGGGCGAGAGCATCCTCGATGCCGAGATAGAGCTTGCCGTCGCGGATGAGGTTGGTGAGGCGGCCCTGGTCGCCGGGGAAGAGCTGGGGGACAGAAGGGCGGTGGAATGGTCCCAGGAAGCCGAGGAAGTCGAAACCGAGGCCGTGGACGTCTTCCCGCGGCGGCTGCACGGCGGTGCCCTGGGCCTGGACGATCTGGGGCGCGGGGGCGCTGGGTGGACCGACGTGGGGGTCGAGGGGCGAGACGGCGGGTGGGAGCAGTTGGGAGGCGGAGCCGGCTGGCGGTGTGGCTCCAGCAGGGACGGAACGCTGGTCGGGGACGGGGCTGAGCGCCGGAAGAGGAAGGTTGGGCGGCAGCGCGGGCGTGGGGGAGGGGTTTTGCCGGGGGGTGGGCTGAAGCGTGGGCGGGTTATTGGTTTGTGAGGCCGGCAGCGCGGGCGAGGGTGTGGGTACCGTCGAGGGCGCGGGCGATTGCCCGGGCACGCCTTGCAGGCTGGGAGTGTTGTTTTGGGTAGGGGTTGGCGAAGTTGGCGCGGGTATCTGCGCGCTTGCGGCCGAAAGCAGCGCAAGCGAAAGTGTTGCCGCGGCGGGACGGAGATGTTTGCGGAATGTGGCGGACTTCAAGCTTTTCTTTCTCCCGCGCAGGGCCAGTTTATGAAGGGACCGGGGGCTTCTCCAGCTCATGGCTTGCTTTCGCTTCCGCTGGGGTTGGCGTTTTGATTGGAAGATTTGCCCTTACCGCCGCCGCCGTTTTCCTGGCCCTGCTTGCCCTGAAGATTCTGGTCAGTCATGCCCTGATTGCCATATTGCGTACTGCCGCCGGGAGGCGTCTTTTGTGACGGGGGCGCAGAGGGCTGCTCCGTGGGACCCTTCGTCATGTGTGGCTGGACCTCGGCGTTGTCGCGGACTTCATCGGTGATGTTGGTGACGATGAAGTCACCTTCGTGGAGCCCGCTCATGATCTCTACAGCGGAGCCCAGATCGCGGCCGAGGATCACGGGCACGTACTGGATTTTGCCGTTAATTACTTTGGCGACGGTAGAGGTGTCGTTGCGGATGGCGATGGCTTCGCCGGTGATAAGGAGCGGGGATTGCTGGTTGGGCGGAGGGGCGAACGTGGTGACGACATACATGCCGGGCACGAGCTTGCCACCTCGGTTATCGACCTGCACTTCAACCAGTTCGGTGCGGGTGTTCGGGTCCACGGAGTCGGCGGTGCGGGTGACCTTGCCGAAGGAGGGCTGGTCGGGAAACTCCTGAAAGGCAAGTTGTGCCGTGGTGCCCACGTGGATGGCGGTGGTGTACCCCTCGGGAACAGAGACGAGAATACGGAGACGGGTGTTGTCGGCGACAGCGAACAGCGCGCCGGCCTGGCCGGGGGATTGGGCGGAGGTGGCGGCCCCGCTGGTGGAACCGGCGGTACCGCCGCCGTTGGTCTGGGCAGCCTCTGTGGTGCCGCCCGAGGTGGAAGTCTGGCCCATGGGAGCCGGCCCACTGGACGAGCCTGAGCTGGTGCCGGAGGAGTTGATCAGCGCGCCGACATCGACATTGCGTTGAGTGATCACGCCTGTGAAGGGAGCGCGTACGTACTCGAAATCCTGTAATGCTTTATTGCGTTGGTAATTGGCCTGAAAGGCATCGACGTTGCGTTGGGCGGCGGCCACGAGCGCAAGTTGCGAGCCATAGTTGGTTTCCTGGGTATCGCCGTCCTGGCGGGAGAACACGCCCTTGGCCACGAGCACCCGGTAGCGGTTGACGGTAACGGTAGCAAGGGCGAGCTGGGCTCTTTGCTGGTCGAGTTGCTGTTGAGCCTGACGGAGCTGCTGGAGCGCTTGCGCAACGGAAGCGTTGAGGTCCGGTGCGTCGAGGATGGCGAGCAGCTGGCCTTTATGGACATGGTCGCCGATGTCGACGAGGCGCTTGGTGAGATAGCCGTTGGCGCGGGCGTAGATGAAGGCCTCGGTGAGCGGAAGGGTGGTGCCGGGCACGACAAGACCGGGGCTGCTGCCCGAGCGCATGACCTTGGCGACCTCGACGATCGGTTTGGCGTCGCGGCGCTGGTTGGCTTCCTGTTCATTGTGCTTGTTCATCTCGTGGCGGGGTAGCCAGCCGGCGAAAAGAACGATAACGAAGAGAATCGCCGCAGCCAGAAGGACGAGCCAGAAGACGCGGCGGCTGCGTCCCTGGGGAGCGTGGGGCAGGTGGACGCGCTCTTTAAGGGGTGGCTTTTTGCGGCTGGATTCGGTTTCTTCGAAGCTCCTGCCGAGGCGTGCGTCGTCGGTCGCATTGGGGTCCGCAAAGCTGGCTCCGAGTTTGCGATTTTCCGCGTAGCTGGGGTCGGAGAACTCGCGGCCGAGCTCATTCCGGTCGGCCTCGGAACTGCGTTCGAAGCTGTTGCCCAGCTCGCGATCTTCGGGAGATGCGGCATGTTCAAAACGCTCACCGAGGTTGCGGGGATCGCTCTCTTCGGGCCAGGGCAGATTTTTTTTGTTGGGGTCGATCGGGTCGTTGGGATTCTGCGGCATCAGGCCGTACCTTCCTGCGGTTGTCCGGCGCGGGGTCGCGCGAAATTGTGGTTCGGGTTCATCTCGTCGGGGGCCTCGCGTGTCACAATCTCGGCGAAGTCGACCGGAGCTTCCTTCTTCAGGAGCGAGTAGATGGTGGGCACGAGGAAGAGGGTTCCGAGTGTGGCGAAAAGGAGGCCGCCGATGACCGCGCGGCCGAGGGGCGCGTTCTGTTCGCCGCCTTCGCCGAAGGCCAGCGCCATGGGCAGCATACCGATGATCATCGCGAGGGCGGTCATGAGGACGGGACGAAGGCGGGTGTGGCCGGCGTTCAGGGCGGCTTCCTTGCGGTCGGCTCCGGCGAGGCGCTCGTCATTGGCGAAGACGACCATCAGGATGGAATTGGCGGTGGCTACGCCCACGGTCATGATGGCCCCCATCAGGGAGGGCACGCTGAAGGTGGTCTGGGTGACGAAGAGCATCCAGAGAATGCCGGCAAAGGCGCCGGGCAGGGCCATGAGAATGATGAGTGGATCGAGCCAGGACTGGAAGTTCACGGCCATGAGGAGATACACGAGCAGAATGGCGAAGATCATGCCCAGACCGAGGCGCAGGAACGAATCGTTCATGGTTGCGACTTCACCGCGCAAGGCCAGAGTGGTGGTCTTGGGCAGGGTTTTGTCGGTATCGTTCATGATTTTTTCGATCGCGTTGGAGACCGAGCCAAGGTCGCGTTGATCGACGTCGGCGTAGACGTCAAAGACCGGCTGAATGTTGTAGTGGTCCGTGATGATGGGCGATTGATCGCGGCGAAAGTTGGCAAGGTTCGCAAGCAGTTGCGAGGCGTTGCCGTTGGGCGAGGTGATCGGTGTACGCGAGAGCTCCGGCAGGGAACTGATGCGGTAGATGGGGGTCTGGGTGACGATCTGGTAGTTGACGTTGTTCGCGGGATTGAGCCACTCGTTGGGGGCAGTCTGGCCGGTTCCGCTCAGGGACACGAGCGCGGAGTTGGCGACATCGCGCTGCTGCAGGCCGATTTGCTGTGCCTTGCTGCGATCTACGTTGATCAGCATGGTGGGGTATTGCACCTGCTGGTGGACGTGAACGTCGACCGCACCGGGGATAAGAGAGATCTGCTTGGAGAGCTTGGCGGCGAGCTGGTAGTTGTCTTTGCCGTGGCCGCTGACCTGGAGGTCGATGGGTGCGGGCAGGCCGAAGTCGAGGATCTGGTTCGTGATGTTGGCAGGGGTGAAGAAGAAGGTGGCGTCGGGGAACTTCCGGGTTAGATCGGCGCGAAGTTGACGCATGTACATCTGCGTATCTTTTTTGCCGGGCTTCAGGGCGATCTGGATGTCGCCGTCCGTGTTGGAGATGACGGCTGAGCTGCTGAAAGCGAGATTGATGCCGGAGTTGGGAAGGCCGATGTTGTCGAGGATGAGCTGGATGCGTTCGGCGGGGACAACCTGTCGAATCTCCCGCTCTACGTCGGCGAAGTACTGCTCGGAGTCTTCGAGGCGCAGGCCCGGGGGCGGGTTGACATGCAGGTTCATCTGACCGGAGTCGACGTAGGGAAAGAAGTCGCGACCGATGAAGAAGGTGAGCGGAAGCGAGAGGACGACGAGTAGAGCGAAGAGAAGAATGGTCAGGCCGGCGTTCTCCAGGCACCAGGCGAGCACGGACTTGTAGCCGTGTTGGAAGCGTTCGAACTGGCGGTCGAAGCGGGAGTGCCAACGCCAGACGAAGCTGCGGCGTTCTTCCTTTTCGCTTTCGCCGGGGTCCTGGTAGAGGCCGATCTCGCTGCCGAGCATGAAGTGCATCATGGTGGGCAGGAGGCTGCGCGAGAGAAAGTAGCTGGCGAGCATGGCGAAGACGACGGCCATGGCGAGCGGGGTAAAGAGGTATTTAGCCGCGCCCGTGAGCAAGACGACCGGCACGAACACGATGCAGATGCTGAGCGTGGAAACGAAGGCGGGCGCGGCAACCTGCTGCGCGGAGTGCAGAATGGCGCGGGTGAGAGGCAGGCCCTCGGCCATGTTGCGGTGGGTGTTTTCGATCTCCACGGTGGCATCATCGACCAGGATGCCGACCGCGAGCGCGAGGCCGCCGAGGGTCATGACGTTGATGGTCTGACCGCAGGCGGTGAGGATGATCAGGGAGGTCGCAATCGAGAGCGGAATGGAGATGCAGACGATGACCGTGGAGCGCCAGGAACCGAGAAACAGCAGGATCATCAGGCCGGTCAGGGCGGCAGCGATGCAGGCTTCACGGACGACTTCGCTGATGGAGGTACGGACGAAGATGGACTGATCGAAGAGCGGCGTGATTTTGAGGCTACCGAGACCGGCGCTGAGTTGCGGAATCATCTGCTTGGTTTGGGAGACGATGTCCAGGGTCGAGGTGTCGCCGTTCTTAAGTACGGTGAGCAGGGCGGAGCGGCGGCCGTCTTCGCGGACGATGTTGGTCTGTTCGGCAAAGCCCATGTGGGCCTCGGCAACGTCCTTGATATAGACGACGGCACCATTGGAGGCGCGAATGGGCAAGTCATTCAGGGCAGCCACGTCGGCCGGGCTGGAATTGGTTCGAACGATGTATTCGCGGTCGCCGATGCGGGCGGTGCCGGCGGGCAAAATCAGGTTCTGGGCGTTAACGGCGCTAGAGACGTCCTGTGCCGAGAGGTGATGCGAGAACATCAGGTTCGGGTCGGTATCGACCATGACCTGCTTGACCTTGCCGCCGTAAGGAAGGGGTACGCTGGCACCTTTCACATTGGCAAGACGGGGACGGATGAACTGGAGGCCGTCGTCGTAGAGATCGGCTTCGCTAAGCCCCTGGCCGCTTAGGCCGAGTTCAAGAACCGGCACCGTGGATGCGTCATATTTGAGAACAAAGGGCGGAAACGAGCCTGGGGGTAGAACGCGCAGGATGGTCTGGACGACAGCAGTCACCTGCGCGAGCGCGAGGTCAACCTGCACATTCGGCTGAAAGAAGACCTTGATGACGGCGACGCCCGAGTAGCTTTGGCTTTCGGTGTGCTCCATGTCGTTGACGGTGGTGGTGAGCGCGCGCTCGCACACCGTAACGACGCGGCCATCCATCTCCGTCGGGGTCAGTCCGGTATAGGTCCAGACGATGGAGACGACCGGAATGTTGATGTTGGGAAAGATGTCTTTCGGCGTTTCCAGAGCGCAGCCGATGCCCAGCAGGGCAATTAGCATGCAAAGAACGACGAAGGTGTAAGGGCGGCGCAGGGCCAGCCGGACAATCCACATGCAAGGGCCTCAAACGAACTTGCGATCGGTTACTGATATGACGCAGGAAGCAAGTCTCAGGACTCTTCCGCGTGGCGAGGCCCGCGACGATAAAGGAAAAGGAGGCGCGATAAACGCCTCCTCTTTGCTTCGATATTTTAGAAAAAGATCAAACCTTTTTTGCCTGTTCGAAACGCTTATTGACCTCTTCCCAGTTCACGGTGTTCCACCAGGCGGCCAGGTAATCGGGGCGGCGGTTGTTGTACTTGAGGTAGTAGGCGTGTTCCCAGACGTCGTTGCCGAGGATGGGAAAGAGGCCCTGCATCAAGGGGCTGTCCTGATTGGGGGTGGTGATGATTTCGAGCTTGCCGCCGCGGTACACGAGCCATCCCCAGCCGGAGCCGAACTGCTTGGCAGCAGCTTCATTGAACTGCTTTTTGAAAGCGTCGAAGGTGCCGAAATCCTCTCCGATCTGGCTTGAGATCGCGCCTATGGGATCGCCACCGCCGCCCGGCTTCATGATCTGCCAGAACATGGTGTGGTTGACGTGACCGCCACCGTTGTTGCGGACGATGGTGCGAACCTCTTCCGGCACACCCGCGAGGTCTTTCAACAACTCTTCCGGGGTTTTCTTGCCGAGGTCGGGGTGTTTTTCGACGGCGCCATTGAGATTGGTGACGTAGGTCTGGTGATGCTTGTCGTGGTGCAGCTTCATGGTTGCTTCATCGATGTGCGGCTCAAGGGCAGCGTAATCGTAGGGCAGGGGAGGAAGTTCAAACGCCATGCATCTTCTCCTTAGAATCGGTCGGGCAAGGCAGGGGACTCGTCACCGGCGAATTGCCGGCGCGAGCTTCCGAGCACGGCTGTTGGATGCGTAAGAGCGGGGTAGAGCGATTTCTTGACACTGGCGTTCCTGAATTCAGGAACGCGAGGCATCCTAGGAAGGTATGCAAACCGGAGAAGTGGTGTACGACTGGGTGGAAGACGGCGGGGCCGCACCGGGTGGCCCGGGGCTGCCGCCGCGCTGGACCTCCAGCAAAAAAGACGCGGTCTGCACGGCGTATGCGGCGTCCAGCCGGGTGTGGTTCACGCTGTCGCATGGGACTCTGAACGAGGTGTATTACCCCACCATCGATCGCCCGCAGATGCGCGACATGGAGCTGCTTTTCTCGGACGGAGAGAGCTTTGTCCACGAGGAGAAGCGGGATTTTGAGTACGACTTTCACTACATAGATGACGAAGCCCTGGCAGTTCGCGTGGTGGCGAGCGACCTGGATGGCCGCTACACGGTGACCAAGGATTTCATCACCGATCCGCACCATCCGGTGGTGCTGATGCATGTACGCCTGGACGGCGACGAGGAGATTTTGTCCCGGCTGAAGTGTTATGCCTTGCTCGCGCCGCACCTGGACGGGGGCGGTGCCGGCAACTCAGCGCGCGCGTTGAACATAGCCGGAAAACGAGCTGTTCTTGCCTGGAAGAATGATGCGCGGCTGGCTTTTGGCGCAAGTTGCGGGTTTTCGAGGACCTCCTGTGGATTTGTGGGTGTCAGCGATGGATACCAGGATCTGACGCGGAACCTGAGCATGCAATGGGAGTACGGGGAGGCGATGGACGGCAACGTCGCCATCACCGGCGAGATCGATATCGCAAAATATCGTGAGTTCACCATCGCGATCGCGTTCGGGAACGCCCCGCATGCGGCGCTCTCCGGCATGATGCAGACGCTGTCGACGCCGTTCGACGTGCACCGGGCGCGATTTATCGATCAGTGGAAACGCGCTACGAGTCCGAAGCTGTTGGCGGATGCCTCGACGGATGGGGGAAAACTGGCGCGTGTGTCGCAGAGCATGATCCTGACGCACGAGGACAAGACGTACTCCGGCGCTTTCATCGCATCGGCATCGATTCCGTGGGGCAATGCGAAGGGCGATGACGATCTGGGCGGCTACCACCTGGTGTGGACGCGGGACATGATCCAGTCCGCGACGGCGATGATGGCCTGCGGGCGCAACGATACAGCCCTGCGGGCGCTGGTGTACCTGGCGTGCACGCAGCATCCCGATGGCGGGTTTTCGCAGAATTTTTGGATTGACGGGATCCCGTACTGGTCCGGGATCCAGCTGGACGAGGTCGCCTTTCCGATGATGCTGGCGTGGCGGCTTTGGAAGGCGGACGCGCTGGGCGAGTTCGATATCTTCCCCTTCGTGACCCGGGCTGCCGGCTTTCTGGTGCGGTATGCACCGGTGACGCAGCAGGAGCGCTGGGAAGAGGACGCCGGGTATTCGCCCTCGACGCTGGCGGCGGTGATCTCCGGACTGCTGTGCGCGGCGGATATTAGCCGAAGCTTCGGTTCCGGGGAACTGGGCAGCTTTCTGGAGGAGTATGCCGACTGGATCGAGGCGCACCTGGACGAGTGGACGACCACGAACCGTGGGGTACTGGATCCGGACGTCTCGTACCACTACATGCGCATCCGGCCGCCGGCGGAGGGCGAGCCGTTTCACAACCCGACGATTCCACCGGGAAATGTGATGATCGCCAACCGCGAGCCGGGGGAACAATTCACGTTTGAGGCGCGAGCGGTCATCGATGCGGGGTTTTTGGAACTGGTGCGGTACGGGATACGCCGGGCAGACGATCCGCTGATCGTTGACTCGTTGAAAGTGGTGGATAAGATCCTGAAGATCGAGACGCCGTATGGGCCGTGCTGGCGGCGGTACAACCATGATGGCTATGGCCAGCGGAAGGACGGCGGGCCGTTTACCGGGTATGGCCAGGGGCGCGCATGGCCGATTCTCACCGGCGAGAGGGCGCATTATGAGCTCGAGGCCGGGCGTGATGTGAAGCCGTTGCTGCGGGCGATGGAGCGGTTTTCGTCCATCGGCGGGATGCTGCCGGAGCAGGTGTGGGATCGTGACGATCTGCCTAGTGAGGGGATGTACTGCGGACGGTCGGCGGGCTCGGCGCAACCGCTGGTGTGGGCGCATGCGGAGTACCTGAAGCTGTTGCGGTCGGTGGCGGACGGCAAGGTGTTTGACCGGATTTCGGTGGTGGAAAAACGCTATGCGGTGCCCGTGGAGCAACGCAGCTTCCGGAGCCGGATGGAGATCTTTCGCGTAAACCGTCCGATCAGCACAATGGTGCAGGGAGGGACACTGCGGGTGGCGGACGAGGAGCGCTTTCAACTGGTCTGGACTGCCGATAACTGGGCGACGACGAACCGGACCGACTCAGAGGAGCTGGGGCATCCGGGCTCCTTCGCGGACATCACGGCAGGGGCGGAGCAGACGGGAAGCATCGTGTTTACGATGTACTGGCCGGGAGACAACCGGTGGCTGGGACGCAATCAGGAGATCAGCATCCATTCCGAGCCGCCGAAGCAGGAGATTGCGGCGGTGAAACCGAAAGCGTGAGTCGCTCGTTCTAATGTTGCATCCTGCGGATGCCCGGACGTATCTGAAGACTAAGCTATAGACTCCGGCGTGTCAGCCTGCGGACACCCGGGGCTGCGATACTGGGCAGGAAGGCGGGGGTGCAACCAGGCCCCGAGGACTAGGCGAGGGATGGCGACCAGCGTACAGGAACCCGTACCGGCAGAAGCTGCGCGCCGCCATGCGCCTCGGCCGTCCTTAAGCCGGGACACCTTCGAGAGAACGCTGCGGAGTGCGGGCTCTACGGTTGCTTTTCGGGAGATTGTCGCCCAGGCTATCGACACCTTTTGCGCCAGCAAGGCGCGTTTTCTGCTGACCATGCTGGGTATGGTGATCGGGTCGGCGTCGGTGATTCTGGTAGCGACGCTGGGGTTGACGGGACGGCAGTATGCGTTGAATCTGATTGCGTCCATCGGGCCGAACATGATCGAGATGCAGGGCGGCGGCGGCCTTGTAAACGGGCCGGATAACGTGAGCGTGCCGGATTACATGACGCGCGATGATATGACGGCTGTTCTGGATCAGATTGGGCCGTGGATTACGGCGAGCTCTCCCATGCTGGAGTGGCACGACCGGATCCCTGTAGAAAATGGCAAGGTAAAAGAGGCCATGATGCTGGGCGTGAGCCCGCAGTACAAGAAGGTGCGTAATCTGAAGGTTGTCGCGGGGCGCTTCTTTGACGATCAGGACGATTTAACGCACGCCAAGGTCGCGGTGATGGTGGAGCCGCTGGCTCAGGAGCTGTATGGCAGTTCGGGCGCAGCGATCGATCAGACGATCAGCGTGAGCGGGATTCCTTTTACGGTGATCGGCGTTTTTAAAGAGGGCGTGACCACCTTCGGCATGAGCGAGGTGAGCAATCAGACGATGCTGATCCCGTACCCGGTGGCACGGTACTTTCAGGGAACGGACAACCTGAAGCAGATCTTCTTTACCGTGGCGAACTCGTCGGATGTGGAGCCGGTGGCGCGGAAGATCGAGCAGATCATCGTTTCGCGGCACCGGGCGGGGAACACGTTTACGGCGTTCACGCTCACCACGGTGTTGCAGGTGATGGGTCAGATCTCGACGATGCTGATGATTGTGTTGACGCTGGCTTCCGCGATTACGCTGGTGGTTTCGGGCGTGGGCATCATGAATTCCATGCTGGCGAATGTGCAGTCGCGGATCAAGGAAATCGGGATACGCAAGGCGCTGGGGGCGACGAGTCGCGAGATCCGGATTCAGTTCCTAACCGAGAGTGTACTTTTGTCGCTGGCCGGCGGGCTGGTGGGGACACTGCTGGGCCTTGCCTTGCCCTTTGCTGTGAGTGTTTTCACGGATTTGAAAATCCCGATCTCTCCTTGGAGTGCGATCATCTCGCTGGTGACGGCTATCGTCGTTGGCGTGATCTTTGGGACGCTGCCGGCGAACCGGGCGGCGAAGCTGGACCCGGTCACGACGCTGAAGTACGAGTAGGGGAAATTCTTCGGTCCCACCTTTCCTGAATTAGCTCCGATCACCCTGCGGCAATCTGCCGAAGCTCGTGCGCCTGCCCAGGCTGGCCCCTGGGACGAAAGAAGAACTTGGCCCTTTTCCTCCCAGCTCTACGCATTCTCAGGTGAAGTGTGCCCTGTGTTGAGCCGAAGACCAACATTTGGAACGCATGGCACTTCACTTAGAACTTGGAGGTTTGCCGTGTCCGATACCCTGATTGCCATTCTGATTTTGCCCTTTCTCATCGTGCTTACCGTGGCGTTGGAGTGCACACGGATCGGCTGCACCAGACTTTCGCGCAAGGTCCGCGAGAAGCGGGAGGGTGCTGCTACAGAGAATCGTTCGCGCGTCGGCGCCCGAGCCGAAGGTTAAGGCGTCCTCTGGAGCCGGTAGCGAACCGTGCCGGGTTCGTCGCCGGGTCCGGCGGGTTGCATGCCACAGCGCTCCATGACGCGTACGGAGCCTATGAGGTGCGGAAAGGTTTGCGCGGTGATGGTCTGGGTACCGGCCGAGCTGAAGAGTGCGCCGATCAGTGCCCGCGCGGCTTCGGTCGCGTAACGCTGCCGTCGCCAGGGAGGAAGAATGCCGTAGCCGATCTCCGCTTCCGTATCCGTGCGGGGAAAGGCGCCCACGGTGCCAAGAAGGATGGGGTGGGGCTCGCGAAGCAGGATGTAGCGGTTCCACCGATGGATGTGTGGATGATGGGCGGCCATATTCTGGATCCAGTCGAAGCAGTGGGGTTCCCAGTTTTCGGGAGGCCAGCAGGCAGGAATTTGGGCGCCGAGCAGGGACGCGAAACGAGGCAGGTCGCCTCCGAAGTCCGCTTGAAGCAACGGTGTGGAGAAGGCGACGAGGCGGAGGCGCGGCGTCAGGATGTCGTCGAGGATCATGGGATTGTCTCCGGAGCAGGTTCGGGGCGCAGAGGAGCGCAGCATGCACGGGGAGTGCTGCTCGCATCAGCCGAAGCTAGCGTCCGAAGACAGTCATAGGCGCGAGGCAAGTATAAACCGGGATAGCGTGGCAAAGAAACATGTAGCTGAGAGGAACTTTTCTGCGACTTTTGTGTTTACGCCTACCACTTAGGAGGCCTTGTGAATTTCAGGGGAATAGGGCACTTGAGGGTGAAACACCAGCAACATCTCCGGAAGATCGAGGCATCTTCCTTACAAGCAACATCGACCCACACTTTAGGAGTTTTATGCGCGGCTTTGTTCCCCTTGTGGTTTGCAGTACCTGTTTTGCTGTTTGCTCGCCGTTCGCTCTTGCTGATTCAGTTTCCGTAACTGGCAATGTGAGCTTTACGCCTTCGAGCCTGACGTTTGCGCCGCCGTTTGCCACGCAGGCGGACAGCGGCATTTTCAGCGCCTTTGCCGGGGGAACGGTCAATTACATGCTGGGGACGGTTCCTTACATCTATGGACTGCCGCAGACGGTAGAGGCCTTCACGATCACGTCAGGTAACAACGTGCTCGCGTTCTGGGATCAGGTGAATGCGCCCGTCCTTTTTTATGACACCTCAGGCAATCTGGATGTCACGTTGAACGAGACGGGGTACTACACCTTCAACGGAGAAGCGGCGTCGGAGGGGATATTCGACGTGAGCTTCAATGGGAACTCGCCTGACGGCTCTACGTCGAACGTGGCGTTTTTGGGAACTGGGGGGCTGCTTGGCCCTGCGCCGTCCATCGACCTGAATGCCGCGACGCCCGACCCGGTCGTGGAAGCCTCCGCGGTCTCTCCGGAGCCTGACTCGATTCTGCTGATGGGAACGGGTTTTCTGGGACTTGCGGGATTTGCCCGGAGCCGCCGCCGCAAGTCTTAGCTGTCGTCACGGTTTGTAGTCAGGTTGATCGCGTAGGTCTGGAGTGGCCCAGCCGTCCTCTTCCGGCAGGTTGGATCGCCTGGACTGACCACATCGTTGCGGGTCGTCCTGCCATTGCGCATGCGACGATGTTGAGACGAGGATGTGATCATGGCTCCACGGCGCGAGCAGAAGAAACGGATGGGCAAGAAGCACCGGCAGGCGAGCACCCGCCCGCGGCTGGGCAAGGGGCCTGCGACGGGGGCACGCAAGGCTTCCGCGAGTACGGGGGCGATCTCGCCCAAGCAGCGCAAGGAAGCGGCGGCGAAGAAGGCGGCGGCGGCCAGGGCGCGGCTTACGCCGACGCGTAGTCCGGAGAATGAGCACAGGATTATTGTTGGCGATCTGGAAGATGCGCCGGTTCGCAGCAAACGGGCCGATGCGCGGGCGGTGCGGGCTACCCACACTGGCGTGAGCAGCCATCAACTGGGGGAAGCGGCGCCGAAGTTGCACGAGCCGCTGGTTGCGATCTGCGGGCGGCCGAATGTAGGCAAGTCGACCCTGTTTAACAGGCTCACGGGAACCCGGCGGTCGATCGTGGGAGATGAGCCGGGCATCACGCGCGACCGGATCTATGGCGAGGTGGAGTGGGGCGGCCGGGAGGTGCGGCTGGTGGACACCGGGGGCGTGATACCCCATGAGGAAGCGTTGATTCCGAGCGAGATTTTTCGGCAGGCCAGGGTGGCGCTCGAGGAGGCCGACGCCATTGTGATGGTGGTCGACGGGCGGACGGACCTGGGGGCTTCCGATGAAGAGTTGGCCCAATTATTGCTGCGTGGTGGGAAGCCGCTCTTTCTGGCGGTGAACAAGATGGATACGGCGCAGTTGGAGAGCGGAGCGGAGAATTTCCGTACGCTTGGGTTCAAGAACGTATACCCGGTATCGGCGGAGCATGGATCCGGGATTGGGGATCTGCTGGATGCGGTGTGGGAGGTTTTACCGGCGGCGGGCGGGCTGGAAGATCATGCGGCGCCAGACGGAGAAGAGCCGGAAGAGGTGATGCCGACGCAGACGGACGAAGCTGCGGAGGATGAGGGGGACCTGCTGGCGGACCGGGCTGCCCTTGATCCCCGGGCGATGTATGAGGATCTGCTGGAGGGTGAGGCGGCTACGGCCGACGAACCGGCGGGGGTGGATGCGCCGCCGGTAGGGGAGCCGGATTTCGAAGCGCCAACGGGAGGAAGCGGCGTAGAGCCGGATTTCGGGTCGGCGCAAGAAGAGCCGGAGCGCCGGCTTCGAACGCATGGCGAGCACATTCAGCGGGAGACCAAGATCGCAATCATCGGGCGGCCGAATGTGGGCAAGTCCACGCTGTTGAATGCGCTGACCGGAACCGACCGGGCGATTGTGAGCCCGATTGCGGGCACGACGCGCGACGCGGTGGACGAGATTGTCACGCGGGAGGGGCATGACTTTCGATTCATCGACACGGCGGGCATTCGGCGCAAAGGAAAGACGACGCTGATGGCCGAGAAGCTGTCCGTGATTATGAGCCGCAAGCATCTGGAGGCGGCGGATGTGGCGTTGTTGATGATCGATGCGACGGAAGGCGTAACGGGGTCCGATGCCACGATTGGCGGCTACGCGCATGAGAGCGGGCGGTCGGTAATTATTGTGGTGAACAAATGGGATCTGGTCGCGCCGCCGAAGAGCAAATTGAATGCTGACGGCACCCGGCCGTTTGATGGAAAGCAGCCTGCGGACAAGAAGGTCTTCGAGGAGCAGGTGCGGGATGCGCTGAAATATCTGGACTACGCGCCACTGTTGTTTGTGTCGGCTTCGGAAGGCAAGGGGCTGGAAGAGGTCTTCAAGAAGGTGCAACTGGTTGCGCGGGAGCGGCGCAAGCGCATCACGACGGGCAACATGAATCGCTTTCTGGAGAGGGTCGATTTTGGGCGGGCTTCGGTGCCGATGTCGAAGCGGGTGCGGATCTATTACATGACGCAGGCCGCGGTAGCGCCGCCTACGTTCGTGCTGTTTACGGATCGGGATGTGAAGCTGCACTTCAGTTACGAGCGCTTTCTGGAGAACGAGATTCGAAAGTCGTTCCGGTTTATCGGCAGCCCGATCTGGTTCAAGGTGAAGGCGCGGAACAAGAAGGAAGCGTAGGATGCCGCGAATGATGCGGTTGAATCGTCGCAGGTTCTCTAAGCTGATGTTGGGATCGGCGGCTTTGCCGCTGTTGGCGCGAGGGCAGCAATCTGTTCCGGCACCTAGGCTTTCCTGCATGCTATGGACTTTGCAAAAGCTCGCACCGTTTGATCGCGCGGTGGAGATGGTTGCGGAGGCTGGGTATCAGGGTGTGGAGCTGGTGGGGGAGTTTCAGCGGTGGTCGCCGGAGGAGATGGCGAGGATCACGGCGCTGCTGGGAAGGCTTGGGCTGGTGGTGGACGCGGCGAGTGGCGTGAAGACGGGATTTGCGGTGCCGGGGGCGGATGACGCGTTTCTGGCTGATTTCCGAGAGCAACTGCGTGCGATGCAGCAGCTTGGGTGCCGGCGGGTGATTCTGCTTTCAGGGCCGGTTGCGGGTGCAGCGGGGCCTGCGGCGCAGCGGGAGACGGCTGTTGCGAATTTGACCAAGGCTGCGGAGCTGGCGGCGGCGGAGGGGGTTGAGATTGTGATCGAGCCCATCGATCCGCTGGAAAACCCGACGATTTTTCTGCAGAGTGTAGCGGAGGCTTTTCCGCTGGTGCGCGCGGTAAATCGGCCCAACGTGAAGGTGTTGTACGACCTTTACCATGAGCAGCGCGGGCGAGGGAATTTGTTGGAGAAGCTCGAGAAAAACATTGATCTGGTGGGATTGATCCATGTTGCGGATGTGCCGGGGAGGCATGAGCCGGGGACGGGGGAGATCGACTACGACGTGATCTATCACAAGCTGGCGGCGCTGCGGTACAGGGGGTGGATTGCGATGGAGTTTTACCCTACGGGGGATCCGGTGCTGGCGTTGAGGACGGCGAGGCAGATGGTTCTGAACGCATTCCACGGCTAGGAAGACGCGCTAAACGAAGGGTGACCTCACTACAAGGACGGGAATGCTCCTTTGCTGTTCTTGCTTGATGATGGGCTGGAGATTCGGCCGGATGATCTGGCGGGGAACGGGGAACGGGGAACGCTTTTTGGAGCACATCGACAACGTGGGCCGGATTGGGCAGCCTACGGATCCGGGTGAGTGGTGAGGTTCGTGGAACCAGCGGAACGGTTCCGGCGTATTCTCGTGCTGTTATGCGGAGCCTGGCTGGCTGGGCTCGAGAGCGTGAGCGATGCAAAGCCGAATTGTGGGCACGACGATGCCTGTGCTGGAATTGCTGCTGGATCCGGGCGAGAGTGTGATTTCCGAGGCGGGAGAGCTGAGTTGGATGTCGCAGGCGATTGCGATGACGACGCACACGCAGTTCGGCGGCGGGGGCGGCTTCTTTGGCGCGATCAAGCGCATCGCGGGCGGCGGAACGCTGTTTATGACCGAGTACCAGGCGCAGGGATACCAGGGCGAGGTGGCTTTTGCGACCAAGGTTCCAGGGCACATCCTGCCCATCGAAGTGGGACCCGGGCATGAGTTCATGATTCACCGGCACGGGTTTCTGTGCGCGACGCCGCAGATCCAGTTGGGGGTTGGGTTCCAACAGTCGCTGGGCGCGGGCATCTTTGGCGGGGATGGCTTCCTGCTGCAGAAGATTACCGGCGTGGGCACGGCCTGGTTGGAGTTGAGCGGCGAGGTGGTGGTGCGCGACCTGGCGCCGGGGGAGACCCTGCGTGTGCACCCGGGGCATGTGGGAGCGTTTCAGTCCCAGGTGGCGTTCAACATCACGCGCATCCAGGGTATCCGGAACATGTTTTTTGGTGGGGATGGGATCTTTCTGGGCGCGTTGACCGGGCCGGGGCGGGTGTGGCTGCAGACGCTGCCACTTGCGAATCTGGCCCATGCCCTGCAGCCGTATCTGCCTTCGGGTGGGGGCGAGCGGCCGCGGGATGTGGGCACCGGGGCAGTGATTGGCGGCATCGTGAGCTCGCTGCTGGACCGGTAGCGCTCCGGCGCAGTGGCTGACGGCTATAGACGACGACGCCGTAGTCTCTGCGGGTGTACAACGGGTGCACTTCCTAAGGGTCATTCGAGTGAGCGGGCTACCCCGGCTGAAGTAGACCGCTCGCGATGATCGATCAGGAGAAGTGAGGCGCAGCATGCAGGATCCGCAGATGGGGGGCCAAGTGCCTCCAGAGGATGTATACAAGGCTCCGCCGCAGAGTTACCCCGAGCAGCCCTATAACCCGCAGTCCTACCCACCGAATGGAACCAACGGCTATGTTCAGCAGCCGTACCCGCCGCGGCCGGGGATTGTTCCGGCCGACCAGGGCTTAAGCGATACGGCGGCCGGCGCACTGGCCTATGTAACGATCATCCCGGCGATCCTGTTTCTGGTGCTGGCTCCGTACAACACGCGGCCGTTTGTGAAGTTCCATGCGTTCCAGTGCCTGGGGCTCGCTTTGCTGGGAGTTTGCCTCAGCTTGTTCAACATCATTCCAATTCTTGGGCAGATTGTGTTTCTGGTCGGCTGGCTGGCGATGCTGGTGCTCTGGGTGCTTTGCCTGGTAAAAGCTTCGCAGGGGAGCTACATGAAGCTGCCGGTGATCAGCGAGTTTGCTTCCAGGCAGAGCGGTTTCCCGATCGCGTAAGGCGAGAGCTCTTAAGGACGCTGCGCGAATGTGCGATACGCGGCCGTGCCGTCTCCTATGCGCAAGCGTTTACACGGAAGGACTAGACTCGGACCGATGAAAAGCATTCTGCGTACCAGCGCGGGCGGGCTCGCCGCCCTCATGATGTGCCCGGTTCTTTGCACTGGCCGGTGTATCGCCCAGGACTGGGCCAAAGCCAATCTCGCGAAGAGTTCCCGGCATGGCGAGTTTGTGACGATACATGAGACGGGCGGGCGCGATCTGCAGGCCTGGGTGGTGTATCCGGAGACCAGGGGCAAGGCGCCGGTGGTGGTGCTGATTCACGAAATCTTTGGCTTGAGCGATTGGGCGCGGGAGATGGCGGATGAGGTCGCGGCAGCTGGGTACATCGTTGTTGAACCGGATCTGTTGAGCGGGTTGGGCGCGCCACCCGCTGCTTCGGCGCACGTCCGGGAGAATGCCGCTCCGCGGTTCGTGCTTACGTCCGACACCCAGATGAAAATGGGCCAGGGAGGAAGCGGCGCACCGTATGTGCCGGCAACGCCCGGTGGAACGAGCGCATTCCCAGATCAGGGTGCGGTCGTGAAGGCGGTGTCGGCATTACCTGAAGCGCAGGTGACGAACGACCTGGATGCGGCTGCGGATTATGGAAAGCATCTACCGGCGGCGAGCAGCAAGCTGTTTGTGGGTGGATTTTGCTGGGGTGGGGGTAAGTCGTTTCTGTTTGCCACACACCGGCATGATCTGAGTGCGGCCTTTGTGTTCTATGGACCTCCTCCGGCGCCCGAGCTGATGAAGAACATCACTGCGCCGGTGTATGGGTTTTACGCGGGCAATGATGCGCGAATCACGTCCACCGTCGAAGGGACCAAGGATGCGATGAAGGCAGCCGGGAAGACGTACGAGCCGGTTGTGTACGACGGGGCGGGGCATGGCTTCATGCGGGCCGGCGAGGCTCCGGATGCAAGTGCTCCGAACGCGGCGGCGCGGCAGGCGGGGTTTCGGCGGTTCGTACAACTATTGGGCGGAACGCGCTAGGCGGAACGAGAAAGGCGGACAGCGCCAGTCTAGTCTTCCAGAACGCGAAACCGGTCCAGTAGGAGAAAGATGGGGAGAGCTGCGACCGTGTTGACGGCAGCGCGGATGAGTTCGTGCACGGGTCGTAGCTGTACCGTGGCATCGCCCAGCAGGCGGCGGGTGATCAGGTAGAGGATGCCGCTCTGCAGCAGGCTGGCGACGAAGTTCATAAGGACGCGATTGAGAATATTTTCTACATCGATCGCGAACCCGAGGCTTGCGGCGACGTAGCCAATGATGGCTTTGGCAATGCCGTTGACGCCGAAGGGTAGATCGGTGAAGGCGTCCTGCAGGAGCCCGATGGCTGTGCCGGTCAGCGTGCCGGCAACCGGGCTGCGGCGCGAGACGGCGAAGAAGACCGTGGCAATAAGGGGAAGGTCGAGGATATCCAGCCTGGGCCAGACCCGCGGGAGCATGGCGCCCAGAAGCACGCAGAGCAAGGGCGCCAGCACCGTGACCAGCGGGTGGAAGTGGTATTGTTCCAGCTCGCGCCGGGAGGTATAGCTGTGCTCAGGCATTCAGGGCTTCCGTCCCAGCATACTGGCTAGGGCCTTGGCGCTCCGGGGGTGAGGTCTTCGGCGGAGGGCGTAGAGCCTGGCGAGTAACGGTCGGTGTGCACGGGCGGCTTGACTTTGGGCATACCGGAGTTGGGAACACCGGGTACCGGTCCGCTCGTCCCGCCGGCGGCTTCGGCGGCCTTGCCGGCTTCGGCGCCGGTTGCGGCTGGGGCGCCGGCCTCGGCGTCGTCGTCATGCAGGCTCGGGAGGCGGGCGGCGACGAGGTCCGCGGCGCGCTGGTTGGCTTCGGCGGTGGCCTGTGCCTGGGCGGCGTCGCTTTGGGCTACCGCGGGGAGCGTCGCATCGGTTCCGGTGATGACCAGGACCTCTTCGAGCTGGCGAAGGTTGGCCGCCGGTTTGAGATGGATGAGGGTGTAGGGCTGGTGTCTTGGGTCGGGTTCGATGAAAGCGATGGTACCGACCGGCAGACCGCGGGGAAAGACCTCGTCGCCGCCCGAGGTAATGACCTGTTCGCCGGGCCGGATCCGGTCGTCGGCGGTCAGGTTGTTGATGACGACTTCGCCGGCTGCGGTGCCGCGTACGATGCCGCGTACCCGCGTGGATTGCAGGATGACGCCGGCGCCTGAGTTGGGATCGTCGATGAGCAGGAGCTGCGCGGTGTGGGCCATGACGTCGCGGAGTTTGCCGACAACACCGTCGGGTGTGATGACGGCCTGCTCCGGGCGAAGGCCGTCGGCTGACCCTTTATCGATCCAGAAGACGTGCGAGCGGTCGGAGCCGCTGCTCCCGATCACCTGCGCGGCAATGGTGGAGGTGACATAGTGCTGCTTGAAGGCGAGCAGGGTTTGCAGGCGGCGGCCTTCGGCGGCATCCTGGGCGAAGGCGGCCTGCTCGAGGCGCAGGCGGGCGACCTCTTCTTTGAGCGCCCCGTTTTGCTCGCGGGCTCCGCGGAGATCGACGTAGTTGGTCCAGGTGTAGCGGATGCCGAGCCCGGCCCCATGGGAGACGCGCTCTACCGGTGCGGCCACCGCCATGGCCCAGGAGCGCAGCAGGGTGACCTTGTGGCCGTCTTCGCCGCTTGAAAATCCAAGGCCAGGCTGCAAGGGATGCTGCACCTGCGTGGCGAGCCAGAGCGTCTGCAGCAGAACTACGGCCAGCAGCACCAACGGGTTCTTGAAACGGCCGAGAAAGGTATCCATCCGGAGTTTACGGAGCCCCTCGCTGGGCTCAAGTGCATTATTTCATTGCCGCGTCCTGGCCGCGTCCTGGCTCAGGCCAGCCGTTAGCATGGGAGCTGTGGTGCTTACGCTCGATACCCCGGTGAAATTTCTCAAGCGCGTCGGCGAGCGGGTGGCGGGGAGCCTGGCCGAGCGCGGGGTCGAGACCGTGGAAGATCTGCTGTACCACCTGCCCTTCCGCTATGAGGACCGGGTTCATCCCAAACCGCTGTCGGAATACCAGGCCGGGGATATGGCGTCGGTGGTGGGCGAGGTGCGCGGGGCTGTTTTGCTGCGTACGCGGTCCAAGCCGATCTTTGAGATGACGGTTGGTCTGCGACCGGGGGCGCCCGAGACGGCAGACGCTGCGACAGCCGGGACCATGTTATCGAGTCCGCCGATTCTTGAGACGATCAAGTGTCTTTGGTTCAACGGCACGTACCTGCGGGATCGATTCAAATCCGGGCAGCAGGTTGCGTTGTACGGGAAGCTGGAGGGTTCGCGCTCCGGGACGGCGCCCGGTGCGGGTCCGGGAGCGGCGCGCTGGAAGATGATCCAGCCGACCTTTGAGATCCTGCCCGAGCCTGGGCAAAGCAATGGCGATGACGCCGAGTTCACCACGCTGGAGATGGGCCGCATTGTGCCCGTGTATAGCTCACTTGGGGGCACCACGGCGTGGGGCGCGAAGCTGACTTCGCGCTGGCTCCGGCGGGTGATCTGGGGGCTGTTTCGCGAGCTGGCGGAGGCCAACGTGGAGGCCGTGGAGACCCTTCCGCGCGCGCTGGTGGAACGACTCGGTTTGCCGAGCCGGATGCAGGCGCTCCGCGATCTGCATTTTCCGGCTGCGGAGACGCCGTTGGCTGATTTGCAGGAGGCGCGCACCCCGGCGCACCGGCGGCTGATCTTCGAGGAGCTCTGGTACCTGGAGCTGGGGCTGGAGCTGAAGCGGAAGAAGCTTCGTGAGCGGCAAGGGACTGCTTTTCAGACGGACGACAAGGTACGGGAGGCGTTGAAGCAGGTCTTGCCGTTCAAGCCGACGAAGGCGCAAAAACGAGTGTTGGCTGAGATCGCACACGACATGCGCGAGCCTCGGCCGATGCGGCGTTTGCTGCAGGGCGATGTGGGTTCGGGCAAGACGATTGTGGCGCTGGAAGCGGCGTTGATTGCGATCGAAAACGGCTACCAGGTTGCGATGATGGCGCCGACGGAGATCCTGGCGACACAGCATTATCTTTCGGCGCGCAAGCTGCTGGGAGATGCGGTTTCGCCGAGCAGCGGGCGCGGATACCGGGTTACGCTGCTGACCGGGTCGCTGGACCAGCGCGCGAAACGCGAGGCGCGGGGACGGATTTTTCGTGGGGAAGCTGATCTGGCGATCGGCACGCACGCGCTGGTCGAAGAGAAGGTGGACTTCGACAATCTGGGGTTGGTGATCATGGACGAGCAGCACCGGTTTGGTGTGCAGCAGCGCTACAAGCTGATGCGGAAGCCGGGGCCGGATGGCGTTGCGACGGAGCCGGATGTGCTGGTCATGACGGCGACACCCATTCCGCGGACGTTGGCGCTGACGATGTACGGCGATCTGGAGGCGAGCATTCTGGATGAGCTTCCGCCGGGCCGCACGCCGATCACGACGCGGCGCCTGCCCGCCGAGCGTGCCGCCGAAGCGTGGACCTTTGTGCGTAAGCAGGTGGCGGCGGGGCGACAGGCATACATCGTGTATCCCCTGATCGAGGGTGGCAAGGACGATCAGCCGGAGCTTGACTTTGCTCACGATGAGAGCGAGGCAGCGGGCGAGGGAGCCAGTGCGTCGGCTTCAGGCCTCACCGGGGCGGAGGCTGCTTTGCGGAAAGCCGCGAAGAAGAGTGCTTCTGCAAAGGGAGCGGCGAACCGTGCGGAAGGCGAATCTCTCGCCGCGGTGAAGGGTGCGAGGGTGCGCCAGGCGAACCGCCCCAAGCTGCGCTCCGCGGTGGAAATGCACGATGAGCTTGCGCAGGGTCCGCTGGCGGGGCTGCGGCTGGGATTGCTGCACGGACGCATGGCCGCGGATGAGAAAGAAGTGACCATGGCCCGCTTCAAGCGAGGCGAGATCGATGTGCTGGTGGCGACCACGGTGATTGAAGTCGGCGTGGACGTACCGAATGCCACGGTGATAGTGATCGAGCACGCCGAGCGCTTTGGCCTGGCGCAGCTTCATCAGCTGCGTGGGCGCGTGGGCCGGGGAAGTGCGAAGAGCTTCTGCGTTTTACTGACGGGCGAGCGAATTACCCCGGAGGCAGAAGCCAGGCTGGACGTCATGGTGCAAACCCAGGACGGCTTCCAGCTTGCGGAGTTCGATCTTGCGCAGCGCGGTCCCGGGGAGTTCTTCGGAACGCGTCAGGCAGGTTTGCCCGAGTTTCGCGTTGCGAATTTGTCTCGCGACCGCCAGGTTCTGGAACTCGCGAAAGCCGAGGCGGCACGCTTCGTGGAGCAACCCGATCCAGCACTGACGGCGGAGGAGCGCGCCGCTGTCTGGAATCGCTTGAGGCAGCAATGGCAGCGCCGCTATGGCCTGGTTGAGGCCTAGGCCAGGCGGCGCTTCGCTAGCTAGCCTGCGACGGGCACAGCAAGGGGTGTCATGAAGGGCACCTGCTTCTTGGGGCCTCGCTTGCGTGTGGCCAGGACGCGTATGCGGTCCAGCATTTCGGCGGGGGTGCAGGCACCCTTGGGTAGAAAGGCATCGGCTGCTCCGGCGCGGTCATAGTTGGAGACCATTCCCGACACGAGCAACGTGGGGATGCCGGGATGCATTCCCTTGGCGCGACGGGCCAGTTCATTGCCGTCCATGCCGGGCAGGAGCAGATCGGAGAGCAAGAGATCGACCGATCCGGGCGGGGTGCCTTCCAGGTACTCGAGCGCCGCATAGGAGCTGGTCAGGGCGATTACGCGATACCCGCGCGTTTCCAGCATGAATTTGCGAACGGAAAGGATCTGCTCATTGGCTTCTACGCACAGAATGGTCTTACGGGGGCGCATTGGTTGGGGTCGTCTCTCTGCCGGTCGGCTCCGGCTGGTAGGTTTCGAGTGGCTCGGGGGAGCCGCCTGGGTAAAAGGACGAGGGAGGCCGCAGGCGTCGCGAAGGACACCCGGAACTACCCGAGATCTTGGCTGTCCTGCAGACCGCGAGAGGAGCTCAAGCGCGAGGGTGCAGGCGCGCCGGACGCAAAGGAACGGCGCGTTAAAGGTGCTTCCCGGAAGGCTCCCGAACAAGTGAACACAACCAGGCCGACACGGCTTGGAAGCCGCGTAAATCGAGGAAAATGGAGTTGAACCGAAGTCTGATTCGCACAATACAGAGGTTGTAGGTGCGAGGTGCGATTGCCTGAGCATACGGACAGGCAACCGCCGCGGCAATCCGAAGAAAAGGCGAAGATTCACCTATTGTTTACAGCGCATCCACGGAAAAGAGCGCGAACCATTGCAGTTACTGACGTTTAAGGTTCGCGCCTCTGTGCATATCCCGCGTTAGGAAGGGAGGAGAAAAACTCCGGTTGCCACGGGAATGGTGCGGCCTGCTACCCGTACCTCGCGAATTGCCTTGTCAATCGAGGTTGCTTGCACAATCAGACGACTCCGGCGCATGATCTCCACCCCCTGATGAATCTCAATCGGCCGCCCCGATCCCGCCAAGCCGTGCCGTACAAGCCAGGCGATGCAAGGTCCTGCGGCCGAGCCTGTGGCCGGGTCCTCGCCGCTGTGCCATTGCATGCGGGCGCGCCAGGTGTCTTGGCTGCTGCCCGTCCCATCCTGGGCTATGCAGTAGAACCAGCGGATGCCGCGCGCGTGGAGCCACTCTGTGGCCTCGCGCTGCGGGATGGCAAGGGTTCCCAGCACCGCGACGGAGCGCAGGGCCACGACGCAGAAGGCGTTGCCGGTCGAAACAGCCTGCGGCCTGTAGCCGGGCAGCAGATCGGCTTCGTCCAGCCCGAGGATCTTTGCCACCTCAGCCGGTGCGAACTCCTGGCCGAACGCTGGGTCAGGCTGATGCATTGAGCCGTAGACGCCTTTCTGGTTGCCCCGCGATTCCGGGGGGAAGTGCACCGGCACGGGGCCTGCGTTCAGTCGAAGGGTCACTGTCTCGGCGCCGCGCACGGGAGAATGATGCAGGCGCAACCAACTCGCCGTACCCAGGGTGGGATGACCGGCAAACGGCAGTTCTTCCTGCGTGGTGAAGATTCGGACGCGCACGCCCTCGGTGCGGTCCTGCTCGGGGTCTTCCGAGGGCAGGATAAAGGTGGTTTCGGAGAGGTTGGTTTCGCGCGCGAGGGCCTGCATTTGAAGGCCGGTGAGGCCGCGGCCATCGTGAAAGACCGCCAGGGGATTGCCCTCGAGCGGCGCCTCCGCGAAGACGTCGAGAACGGAGTAACTGAGGCGTGTTTCCATGCTGCCAGTCTAGCGAGTTGGTGGGTGCGCAGCCCGATCTCAGTTGACAGCGCGCCGCGCGTTTCGTACCTTGGGTTCACCGCAAAGGGGACCAACCTGCCCCTGCGGTGCAGATTGAATGACATGCTTTCCTCTTCGTCCATCCCGACCCGCTGTCTCTGCCGCTGCTGTTGCTGCGGCCTGGCAGGGGTGAGCGGATGAGCTAGAGACGAAAGAGCAAGGCGTCAAAAAGCAAGTCCAGACCCACCCAGGCTGAGCCGGGTGGGTCTTTGCATGCCGGCCCGCGACGGAACGCACTTCAACGAATCTAACCTTTTGAACGCGAGGCATGCGCCTCTTTGCAAATGCCACTTCCGCCTGCCTCAGGCGCTCGACATGGAAAGGGATCTGATGTCTCTTCGCATCAACGATATAGCGCCGGACTTCTCCGCCGAAACAACCCAGGGCACCCTTCATTTTCATGAGTGGATTGGGGACGGCTGGGCTGTTCTGTTTTCGCACCCCAAGGATTTTACGCCGGTCTGCACAACCGAACTGGGCGCCATGGCGAGCCTGGAAAGCCAGTTTGCGCAACGCGGCGCGAAGGTGATCGGCCTTTCGCTGGACCCGGTGGAGAGTCACCAGAAGTGGGCCAAGGACATCGAAGATGTGGGCGGCTCGCCGGTGAAGTACCCGATGATCGGCGATCCGGAACTGAAGATTGCCAAGCTCTATGACATGCTGCCGGGCGATGCCGGTGACGTGGAAGGGGGCCGCACCGCGGCGCTGAACGCGCCCGTACGTACCGTGTTTGTGATCGGGCCGGACAAGCGCATCAAGCTGCACCTGGCCTATCCCATGACCACGGGCCGGAACTTCGACGAGGTACTGCGCGTGCTGGACTCCATGCAGTTGACGGCGAAGCACAAGGTCGCAACACCCGCGAACTGGAAGCAGGGCGAGGATGTGATTATCACCGGCGCCGTGAGCAACGAAGAAGCCGAGAAGATCTTCCCGGGTTACAAGACGGTGAAGCCCTACCTGCGCACAACGGCGCAGCCGCGGTAGGGCGGCATTGTCCAGGCACCGGTGGCGAAGTGGCTAACGCGCTGGTCTGCAAAACCAGTATTCATCAGTTCAAATCTGATCCGGTGCTCCAAAATTTAGCCAAAGCAGCAAAAGCCCGCTCTCCTCTGCGATGGGAGCAGCCTGTCGAGAGAGTGGAGCCGTAAAGCAGCGTTGTGGTATCCACGTGTGGATGGGATTCCCGGATTGGGCCTAGAGCGGCTTCTGAGCGCCTTCTGTCCCGATTCCCCGAATGGCGAGAGGTGCCGCTGGTCAGCCTATTGCTCGCTCTTTGGGATTCCGCGGCGCACATGCCGGAAGACGCGATGAAAGAGTTCATGGGCGAGGTTAACGGATTGCAGGGGGTACCCGTGAACCATGGCAATTTGGGGACCCAGAAACCTCGGTCGCAAATGTACTCCTTCGCGGAATGCCATACGTCCTACTCTCTGAACTCAACACACGTACTGCTCAGACTGTGCCGGAAGCGCCGCAGAACCCTGGCCTGGAATTATCCCGTGAAAGCGTCCTATGCTCACCCGGCTCGCGCTCTTTCTCGTCCTCCTCATATGTTTCTTTTGGCCGGCGATTTCGCCGGGTCAGGGGTGTACCGGACTTTGCCTGCAACAGGTGAGCTGCCCCGGCGGCGGTACCACGACGCTTAGCGGCAAAGTGTACGCACCGAACGGCACCGATCCTATCCCGGGCGCCCTGGTGTATATCCCGAATGCGGCGGTGGCGCCTTTCACCCCAGGGGTGAGCTGCTCCAATACGGGACAGCAACCCTCGGGATCACCTCTCGTGGGCACAACGACGGCAGTCGACGGTACGTTCACGCTGGCCAATGTTCCCGTTGGCTCCAACATCCCGGTTGTGGTGCAGTCCGGTCACTGGCGTCGGCAGATGACAATCCCCACTGTCCAGGCCTGCGCCAACACCACATTCCCCATGAACCTGCCGCGCAACCAGAGTGAGGGTGACATACCCAAAATCGCTCTGGTGACCGGAAAGGCCGATGCTGTGGAATGTGTACTCCGCAAGGTGGGCCTTGACGATGCGGAGTTCACGGACCCGGGTGGCACAGGGCGTATCAATCTCTTCGTCAGCAATGGCTCCAAGCTTGACGCCGGCACGCCGAATATAAGTACGCTCGCCACGACCGTCTCGCTCGCCAGTTACGACGTACTCATGCTGCCCTGCGAGGGTTCGGCCATCCCAAAAACACCCGAGCAGTTACAGAACCTCGTGCAGTATGCCAACGCAGGCGGGCGCATCTATGCCACGCACTTCAGCTATACCTGGCTCTACCAGAATCCACCTTTCGAGAATGTAGTGCAATGGACAGAGAACCAGAATGACATCCCGAATGGCACGGCCACGGTCGACACCAGCTTCGCCAAGGGCCAGATCCTGTCGCAATGGCTCACGGTCACTGGCGCGTCCAACACGCCCGGGCAGATTCCTATCTCGACACTCCGCGAAGACTTTAGCGGTCTGAACGCCGGTACCCAGTCGTGGCTGACCCTGAACAATGCCGTCCTCGGCAATCCGGTCATGCAGTTCACCTTCGACACACCCGTCAACTCCCCGAGCACAGGCTGCGGACGCGTGCTGTATGACGAATACCATGTGGAGAACCGGACGTCCGGTTCCGGGCTGGCCTTCCCTGCGGAGTGCGATACGGGCGGGTTGACTCCGCAGGAACGTCTGCTGGAGTACAACCTCTTCGACCTGACGGCGGACGGGAGTCCGCCGACGCTCACTCCCTCCAGCGGAAACTTTGGCTCTGCTCTGGTCAACACCACCGGCGGGATGCAGACGTTTACCTGGACCAACAAAACACCATTCCCGGTGGAGGTTAGCTCTGCCAATGCGGGCGGCGACTTCCGGGTAACCAACAACAGCTGCTCGACCGTTGCTCCGGCGGCGAGCTGTGTGATCAGTGTCACTTTCGCGCCCACGGTTCTTGGCGCGGACAACGGCACCTTGACCGTCAACGCCAACACAGGGCCATTGACGGCGGCGCTGACCGGCACCGGCAGTAGCCCACTCATCCTTTCGGCACCAGCGCTCGATTTTGGCAAGGTGGACATCACCGGCAGTGCCGTGCAGACTTTGACCCTGAGCAACAACACCTCGTTTTCCTCGCCGCTGCCCGCGCTCACACTGACAGGCGACTTCACGGAGCAAAGCGGTTGCGCCGCCACGCTCGCCCCCTTTTCAAGCTGCGCCATTTCCATCACTTTCAAGCCCTCAACCACCGGAACGCGCTCCGGCGCCATCAGCTTTGCCAACGCGGCTCTCAATCTTGCGTCCGCAGCGCTGACAGGTACGGGCGTAGATTTCACGCTCGCCCTGAGCCCCACCACAGGCTCGGTAACCGCCGGGGGCAGCGCGACCACTCAGGGCCTGCTGACCCCCATTGCAGGTTTCGCCAATGCCGTTGCCCTTGCTTGCACGACGAACGCAGCGGATTCCACCTGTAACGTGGCTGCAGGTATAAGCTCCGCCACCGGGGGCACCAACTACCTTGTGACAATCAGCACCGCTTCCCCCTTTGCCGGCCAGGCCAGCGTGGGACGCGGCTGGTTCGGCAGCGTGATCGCGTTCTTTACCGGGCTGGTACTCCTGCGCAAGCGCTTCAACCACAAAGTTTTGGTGTTAGCGCGCCTCGGCGTAGTCGCGCTCGGCCTGGCGCTGGCCTCCGGAGGTCTCGCAGGTTGCGGGGATGTCGCTGTACCGTTCGCCGCAGACTATACCAAAGCCGGCACCTACACCTACACAGTTACTGCAACGGATGGCGTACTGACGCACTCGGCTACGTTTGCGTTGACTGTGTCGATCCACTAGCGACTTTTCCAAAACAACGGCACAGCCCTGCTCTCCATCGTGGGCAACACGCTGACGCTAGGGCGCGAGATAAAGCCTCACCCGCTTCTGTAACAGCGCTTGTCTACTGCGAACGCTGTTGAGAACTGATCCTGCCACGACTACAAAACAGCCTGCGGCTATAACCCGGGCAAATACGTTTTGCGGCGTGCTTTCTGTCGCGTTGTCGGCTGATTTGCTGTTGCACTTAGCTCAGCCCAGCTGTATGGCTCACGCGGGAGGGGAACAGATCAACCTCAGCCAGCAGCTTAGTCTAGCTTTGCAAGAACGTCGCGCTGGCGTGAATGGTTCTTGAGCGCGTGATGCGGTAGCGGGCGTTCCTGATGTGAGTCAGTGTTGGATAGCAGACGGTGTACCGCGCGATGTGCGCCTAAACTTCATCACAGCATGGAACCGCAGCCAACCATCATCCAGGTAGAACGGCTCGACGGTTCGATCCTCGTTTACTTCTCGGACGGCACAGTTTCCCTCTACACTGCAGCGGAGCTTACAGCCCTGCACTGCTACCGGGAACACACCGACGAAGCGCATGCTGGAGAGTAGGTGCAACCGTCACAAGCTTCAGTTAAGGATCTCTGGGCCCAGATAACCCGGATTTGCGCAATCTCTGCCCCTGAATCAAGCGATCTTCGCATGGCTCTGCTGAAGCTGTTCTTGCGTCATCATGCTCTCAGGGGTTGGTGAGAGAAGTAAGGCGTTTTAGCTGGTGGGCGACTTGCGTCTGACTTCCACACTCCAAACATCACCGTCCACCACGATCTCGTCTTCATAGCCGACGGCCCGCATGGTACTGATGTGTTGAACAAGCGCTCTTGCCAGTACTGCCCCAAGCCGCGCTTCCCCTGGCATGTCCTCTGGGCTGATCATCGCATTTGCTGATGCTTCACCAAAAAGAAACTGCTCTGAATGCTTTGTCTGAGCGATAGCCATCATTCCGTCCCACGCTTTCCGGGCCAGTAAGCTGCTCTACAAGACCCTGCTAGGTAACTACGTTTGGGTGACCAAAGTGGATTGCGATCTCCGGAGCGTGAGGGAGCGATCTTCAAGAGTGCACTGCGCGCGCTTGCTCAAGCGGCGCATCAAGTTGGCTGAAGAGGCCGAGTCGCCCTGGTTGTCTGGAACGAATGGGACCGGGAACGTACACTGCCCAATATTCAAAGCGCCCAACGCCCGGGCACTGCAATGTCGTCTAGAGCCGGCGCTCACCAAATCTCTCACAAGGAGCACTACAACTTTCGTCTCAGGGTGTACGTACTCCAGATTCAGTACACTTCCCCCAACGGCTCAGGCCCATAAGTTTGTTCCGGGATGCGCTGTTTCGGGGTCAAGTAGATGATGCATGCGTCTGAGTGGACCAGGATCGTTCTCGCTCTACTGATCGGTACTGTTTGCGCCTTTGTTGCGTTCGAATCGCTTGAACAAGCCAAGCACAACACAAAGCGGACCCCAATGTGGACCGGCCTCGGCGGCCTGACACTCGGGGCTGGTATCTGGTCCACGCACTTCTTCGGCATGTTGGGGTGGCATGCGGCTTTTCGGCTACATTACGACGTCCGTTTCGTACTGCTCTCGGCAGTCATAGCGGTGCTGGCATCGTGGGCCTCTCTCTCGATTTCCAGCATGGGATCGGCCGGTAAGGGATTGCCGAAGTTCGCCGCCGCTCTTATTTTCACCGCCGGGGTGGCTGCGATGCACCTCACCGGGATGGCGGCATTACATCTTGTGCCTCAAGTCCGGTGGCAGCCGGTATGGGCTGCGGGAACTGTCTTTTTTGCAATGAGTGCTGCATATTGCGGTTTCCAGTTACTGCACCTTAGCAATAGCCGGTCGTCGGGTCTCGGTTTGCGGCTCATGGGCGCTGGCGCCCTTGGATGCGCCATCACCGGCATGCACTTCTTTGCCATGCGGGCGATGATCATGGGCCCGGCTATGCGATCCATCGCGGCAGCTCACGCCGTAAACGGGTACGTACTGTCGCGGCTTGGCCTCAGTAACGTTTTGTTTCTTACCTTTGGTTTGCTTGTGCTCTCCTACCGTCAGAGCAGCCGGTGGATGCAAATGGCTCACAATGCCCGGCAGGAGGCTCATGAAGCGGCCATGCAGGCGGAGAGATTAGCGTCGGCAGGCAAGATTGCCGCCTCCATCGCGCACGAGATCAATAACCCGCTCGAGGCGGTGGTCAACCTGCTGTACCTGATCGGGGTCGGTAAGCTCGAGGGCGATAGTCGTGATTACCTGAAGCAAGCACAGAACGAGATTGGCCGCATTGCAGCAATCACCACGCACACCCTTAAGTTCTACCGGCAACAGGGTGCAGCTGAGTCAACCGACGTCCCTGATCTTTTCGAGACGGCTCTCACCTTATTCGCACCTCGGTTACAGCGGGCAGGCATTGAGGTTGAGTGCTCCTGGCACCCGGAGGTGGGGACAATTTTCTGTAAAGCTGGCGAGATGCGCCAGGTTTTCGCAAATCTGGTAAGCAATGCTGTTGACGCGATGCCGCAAGGGGGCGTTCTCACGTTGTGCACACGTCGGGTTCAAAACGAAATCGAGATCGAAGTTCGGGATACCGGTGCTGGTATCTCACCAGAGGTGCAGAACCAAATTTTCGAGCCGTTCTTCACTACAAAGGGCATTCGAGGTACTGGACTGGGGCTCTCCATTTCTGCTGAAATCGTTGCGCGACATGAAGGCAGACTCACTCTGGTCAGCAGTACGGAGCCAGGTTCCTCAGGAACGCGGTTCATCCTTTCGTTGCCTGCTCCTCCCGAGCAGACAGCCTGCCTGTCTGTGTCGGAGGAGAGGGGCTTCGTCCTGCCGGAGGCGCTGAAGGCGGTCTAGACGTGGTCTCATCGATGCCTTTGCGGCTCGCCAGACCGCCTGGAACGCGCTTTGGAAGCGGGTCCCCTACGTGCCATCGAAAACGGTTTCGTCTATGGGACCACCTGTAGCGTTGTTGCCGTTCACCAGCGCTTTTGTTGTGACTGCTCCGGAGGCCTGCCAAGCCTTGCAGTTTAGCCGAGCGGGCAAAAGAACGCGGGCCACGGACAGCGCGCGGGTGCTATGCTGCCGCACTGAATGAAGCTCCTGTACGGCTTGAGCATCGGGCTCTCTGCTTTTCTGCTGTTGGGCGTGGAGCCGATGGCCGCGCGTGCCCTCTTGCCGTTGGTGGGGGGCTCCTCGGCTGTGTGGATCACGGCGCTTTCCTTCTTTCAGTTGGCCTTGTTGTTGGGATATGGGTATGCCGTTGCCGTGGCGCGGGCATCGGTTGAGCGCCGGGGCTTGATCGTGCTTCATCTTGGGCTGATCTTGCTGGCGGTAGCTTCGCTGCTGCTGCCGGCCTGGCGGGTTCACTCGACTTCCTCCCAGCATCCGCAGGGTGTGCTGTTTCTCCGGCTTTCTTTGCTGATCGGGTTGCCGTTTGTGGCTCTGAGCACGACCTCGCCCTTGCTGGGGGCGTGGTATGCCCGGCGCGAACACCGGCCGACGCCGTATCGCTTCTTTGCGCTGTCGAACCTGAGTTCGCTGGCGGCACTGCTGGCTTACCCTCTGGTCATCGAACCGCATCTGCGGCTTCGTCCGGCATTTCTTGTGTGGAAGGTTGCGTTTGCGGGGTATGCGCTGCTTACGATTGCGCTTACGTTGCGCATGCGGTCAGCACCCGTAAGTGCGGCAGAGAATGCCAGTCCTTTGTCAGAGATGGACTCCGGGCTTTCATCGCCCGGGAAGCGCCGATGGTTGTGGTTTGCTCTGCCCGCGGTAGCGTCGTTTCAGCTGGCCGCAGTCACCAGTCACCTTACGCAGGACGTTGCCTCGCTGCCCCTGCTGTGGATGCTTCCTTTGGCGGCCTATTTGCTCTCGTTCGTGCTGGCCTTTGAGCTTCCCCGGCTTTATCATCGCGGATTCACGTTGCGCTTCCTGGCGGTGCTGCTGTTTGCGCTGGGCTACTCTCTCGCGCAGACGGCCTTCAGCGTTCCCATCGGGATCAGCATTGTTCTCTTTACGGCGGAGCTCTTGTTTGCGTCGTGGTTCTGCCATGCGGAGTTCTATGCGCTCCGTCCTGCCGGGGCCGCCGCGAGCACGCGCTTCTACCTGTGGATGGCGGCTGGCGGAGCAGCCGGGACGCTGGCGGTCGCGGTGCTGTCCCCGCTGCTTACCGACTCGAACTTCGACCTGCCGTTTGCGTTTCTGCTCACGGCCGCCATCATCCTGCTCCTGGTGTGGACGGAAGGTTGGCCGCAGCGGCTGGTATGGTCAGCGGGGTCGGTTCTGGCGGTGTATCTGCTCGTCGTGATCCACGCGGCGTATGCTCACGACGCCCTTTTCCGGGCGCGCAATTTCTACGGCACACTTCGAGTGAAACAAACGCAGGCGCCGCCCCAGGCGTTGCTCTCGCGCACGCTGTACAACGGTCACATCGAGCATGGAATGCAGTGGTTCAGCAGCGAGTTCCATCGCACACCGCTGACCTACTATGCTCCGGACAGCGGGGTTGGGCTGGCGCTCGCGGGTTGTTGCGATCCGGAGCGTCCGCGACGCATCGGTGTGATTGGCCTGGGGGCGGGAACACTGGCGGCCTATGGCCGTGCGGGCGACGTGATCCGCTTCTACGAGATCAACCCGTTGGTGATCGACATTGCCGAGCACCTGTTCACGTACACGCGCGACACAGCGGCCTCGGTGGAGATCGTGCCTGGCGATGCCCGGTTGTCGCTCGCAGCCGAGCCGCCGCAGAACTTCGACGTGTTGGTGGTGGATGCATTTTCCGGCGACAGCATCCCGACGCACCTGCTTACGCGGGAGGCGCTGACGCTCTACAGGCGGCATCTTGTCCCTGGCGGCGTGCTGGCCTTCCACATCTCGAACCAGTACCTTGACCTTGCCCCGGTGCTCGCGCGACTGGCGGCAAGTACGCAGGACGCGCGTCCGCTGATCGCTCGTGAGATCGATAGTGCGGGCGTGGAGAGCCGAGGCGAATCCATTGCCTCCTGGGTGCTGCTTACCGATCGCGCCGGCTTCTTCGATCAGCCAATGCTCGGGAGAGCTCGGCCCATCCCTACGTTGCCTCAGGTGAAGCTCTGGACGGACGAGTATTCGAGTCTGCTGCCTGTGCTTCATTGGACGGGGCGGCGCGTTGTTGTTCCGTGATCGCTGGGATGCAACGGGCTTATACGCCCTTTTTGCGCGGCTCCCAAATAAACTTGTGGATTTGCAGGCTCAGGCGCGCCGGCAGGCCGTCGGCCAGCATCCACCCGACCAGGACGCGCGGGTCCAGCAGCATGTTGTCTGCGCTGCGTGCGTCGCCTGCGTCCTTGCGGAAGGCTGGGGAGAGAAGGATTCCTCCGCATCTCGACTTCAGATCGTGTTCACCCAGGAAGTCACGGGCAAACTCATAATCTGTGCGGTCGGCGAGCACAAACTTGATCTCGTCCTGCATCGTGAGCGATTGCAGGTTTTCGAGCTGGAAGCTTCCACCCATGCCGGAGCCTGGGCATTTCACATCGACGATCTTATGCACGGCTGGCGGGACTTCGGCAAGGGAACGTTCGCCGGAGGTCTCGATCATCAGCTCGTAGCCGGCATCCAGCAGGCGATGCATGAGGGGCAGCAACTCGCGTGCCTGCAGCATGGGCTCGCCGCCGGTGAACTCGATGAGCTTGCAGGGCTGCAGGGCTTCGATTTGCGCGACGATCTCGTCGTTGGTGAAGGGCTGGCCGCCGGTGAAGGTGTACTCGGAATCGCACCAGGAGCAGCGTAGGTTGCATCCTGCGAGCCGCACGAAGATGCACGGGATGCCCGCGAAGGAGCTCTCGCCCTGGACGGATTTGTAGAGCTCGATCAGGCGTAGGGAGCGCATGGCGGTGCGGACCTGTGGCTGGGGCGTGACGTGCAGGTCGGCAGCGGGTTGGGACAAGATTTCAAACATGTGCTGGAAGAGCTACTCGTAATAGCGCGCAAAGCTGGTGTCGGTTTCGAAGATTGTGCAGTCTTTCACGCGCACGCGGCCGGAGGTCATTGCGGTGAGCTCCTGCGCGGTTTGATCGAAGAAGTACTTGGCGAGATTCTCAGCCGAGGGATTCACGGTTGTGAACGGTTCAAGATCGTTGATCATGCGGTGGTCGAGGTACTCGACGGTAGGCCGCAGGACCTGTTTCAGCAGCTTGAAATCGAGCAGCAAGCCGTTGGGTTCCAGCTCCGCGCCGATAAGCGTGACAAGAACGCGGTAGTTATGGCCGTGCGGGTTTTCGCATTTGCCGTAGTAGTCCCGGAGATAGTGCCCGGAAGAGAATCCGGCCTGCACGGTGATTTCAAACATGACGCCTGGTGCTCCAAGGGGCGCCCATCTGCGCCAACAGCTATTTTATCGCTGTGCGCTCATGCCTCGGGGCGGCGGCTGCGGCGCGCCCGGCGCTCATCTTCGGCCCGGCGTTCTGCCTGTCCGAATAACGTGGACAGGATGCCCGCCAGACCGATAATCAACGCTATCGCGAGCAGGGCAATGCCCGTGGTGCGCCAAAGAAGCATATCGCCTGGGGATCCGGGCTGCCCGGCGATATTGGTGAAGCTGACGATCACAGACACGATCGCGAGCGTTCCCAAGGTCCCTGCGAGAATGTAGAGGTTCCGTCCCATTGGCTGTCTCTACCAGCATAAGCGGTTGGCTTGCGTGCCAGGTTCGTGCGATGAAGTACGCCGTCGCTTCCGTTTCAGCTTTCCAACTCCGCTGTAATGGTGTATTCCCCCTCTGAGGGGTCCCAGCGGATGGTAAGGACGTTTGGTTTGCAGCAGACCTGGCAGTCTTCCACGTACTCCTGCCGGGAGCCGCCGGATTCGTCGACGGTCGTTTCGACCCACTCAAAACAGCCGGCGCATTGGAAGTTGGCAGCGTACATGATCCTGTCCTGGGAGCTTGAGACGAAGAATGGGTCACGGGGGATGCACTTTAAAACAGGCGCGATCCTGCGGTCAGCTCTCGAAGAAGCGTTCCACGTCGGCAATGTCGGTTGTGCGACGGTAAGGTGGCAGGGAGTCCAGGAAGATCGCGCCGTACCGCGTCGTGCGGATGCGGGGGTCCAGGAGCATCAGAACGCCGCGATCGTGCAGCGACCGGATCAGGCGACCGAAGCCCTGTTTCAGCGTTAAGACGGCCTGCGGAATTTGAAGGTCGTTAAACGCATTGCCGCCGGCTGCGGCGATGGCCTCCGTGCGGGCTTTGGTGATGGGATCGGTGGGGACGGCGAAGGGAAGCCGGTCAATGATCACACAGCTTAGCTGCTCGCCTTGGACGTCGATGCCTTGCCAGAAGGAGCCTGTGCCGAAGAGAACGGCATTGGGCGTAGAGCGGAACTGCTCAAGCAGCACGTGGCGCGGCGCCGTGCCTTGCAGGAGGAGCGGGTAAGGAATTTCGCAGAGCAGGCAGTCGTGCAGATCGCGCATTTGTGCGTAGCTGGTGAAAAGGCAGAAGGCGCGGCCTTGCGTGATCTCCAGAATGCGCCGGATTTTTTCAGCGGCCTGGCGGACGAATGCCGGATCGCGCGGGTCGGGCATTGTGGGCGGCAGATACAGGAGCGCTTGCCTGGGATAGTCGAAGTGGCTTGGCACCACCAGCTCTTTGGGGAGAGGCACGCCCAGGCGCTTGCGGAGATGTTCGAACCCGGGTGCGCCGTCCTTGGCAGCTACGGTCAGGGTTGCCGACGTTAAGATGACGCTGCCGAAACGCTGAAAGAGGGTGTCGGAAAGCAGTTCGGAGACGTCGATCGGCGTGGCTTGCAGATGGGTGGAGAAATTCTGGTAGTTTGGCCCGGATTCGGCGGCAGCCAAACCCGCAGGTCTCTCCACTGCGCTGACAGATGTCCGCTCCGGTCGAGATGACAGCTCTGCGGTGAGCGATGTAGCGCGGGGCTGGTTGCGTGCCGCATTGCGAAGGCCGCCTGTGGGGCGCCGCTCGATCCAGAAAACGGTGTTCTTGTCGGTCGATTCGAGGAGAAATTTCAGATGATTGCGAATGTCGGCAGCGCGTTTGCGCAGGCCGGGAGCTTCGTCCACTTCCTTCAGGCGGTCGAGTTCGCCTTCCAGGCGCGTAAGGGCGTTCGAGGTGCCGAGATAGGCGTCGCCGCGGGCCTCCAGAAAGTCGGCCCGGCCGGTGAACTCCAGGCGGCCGAGGTGGGAAGGGCCGACGGGCAGGGAGCCGAAGAACATTTTGGAGCGGTCGCGAACCTGGGCGGTGGCGGACTCGATGGCGGAGGAGCTCGCGCCCTTTGCCTTCAGCATGTTCTCGGTGTCGCGGGCGAGTTCGTCAAAGCGCGCGTTGGACAGCGCTACGCCAAAGTACTGGCTGGCGACGTCTTCGAGTTCATGGGCTTCGTCGAAGATGACGGCGGCGGCTTCGGGGAGTATGCCTGCATCGGGGGCGTCGCCGGCCTGCTGTTTGATATTCAGGTCAGCGAAGAAGAGGTGATGGTTGACGATGATGAGTTCGCTTTCCATCGCCTTACGCCGCATGGCCGTGATGAAGCAGGTCTCCGCATTGGGGCAGGTCTGCCCGAGGCATACCTCGGTGCGAGCATCCAGCTTGGGCCAGAGGAGGGAGGTCTCCGGGAGTTCGTCGATCTCGGCGCGGTCGCCGGTTTCGGTGCGCCGTTCCCACTGCAGGATGGCGTGAAACTGCTGGATGTCGTCGAGGCCGGAGAGGACAGGGTTGTCGCGCAGGGCGTAGAGCTTCTGCTTGCAAAGGTAATTGGCGCGGCCTTTCATGACGCAAACGCGCAACGGGCCGAGGATCGATTCCAGGAACGGGATGTCTTTGAGCGCGAGCTGCTCTTGCAGGTTTTTGGTGCCGGTGGAGATGATGACACGCTGCTTGTGCTCACGGGCGAAGCGCAGGGCTGGCAGAAGGTAAGCCAGAGTTTTGCCCGTGCCGGTGCCGGCTTCGACGATCAGGTGGCGGCGGTCCTTGAATGCCTGTTCTATGGCTTTGGCCATGGTGACCTGGCCGGGGCGGTGTTCAAAAGGCAGCGCGGACTGAGCCAGAAGGCCGCCAGCAGTGAAGAAATCCTGCAGGCTGGGTAGCTTGGCCTCTCGCGCTTCGCTGAGCGGGGACTTGCGCTCGACGAGTTGGGTCAGGGGCGACATCCAGGTGGCTACCCCATCATAGTCGCCGTTTCTTCGCCCGCGTAGCCCACGAGTGGGGCATTACCCTGCTGTTTGGGCTGGGATCAGGGTGCTAAGGGTGTCTCTGCCGCCCTATCCGCAAGGATGAAAATTTGTGCAGCGGCTCAACTTTCCAGCGATTGGCTTCGTCCTATCGTCCGGGCCTGTAGAGGGTTCCGAATGCGGGTCCTGGTGGAGGTGTCCATGAACGTGCGGTCTGCCCTTGGTGTGGTTCTCGCAAGCATTCTTCCCGTCCTTTGCGCGCAGCAGCCGGACGCCCCGGTTGCTCTTCCCAGCACCCAACAGCCCGCGGCAACCCCGTCTCCTGCCATCCAAATGCAGGGCACGTCACCTACCGCGCCCAACGGCCAGGCTGCGGCGCCTCCTACCGCGACCAATACGATTCGCACGAACGCCCGTCTTGTCGTTCTGGATGCCGTCGTGGTCGATAAAAAGGGTAATGCCATCACGAACCTGAGTAGGGATCAGTTTCACATTCAGGAGGATGGGGCGGACCAGACGATGTTGAACTTTACGCCTCCGGGACGTTACACGCCTACGCCCGATCTCACGATCGATTCCACGGCCGATCTGGATCGCCTGGCGCCGCGCGCGCCGGTGAACATCATTTGCCTGGATGAGTTCAACACGCTGTTTGAAGATATGGCGTTTGCGCGCTATTCGCTGCAGAGATGGCTGAAGTCGCAGCCGGACAAGCTGGATACGCCGACCATGCTGGTGTCGGTGAGCCTGGAGAAATTCGAGGTTCTGCACGATTACACGCAGAACAAAGCCGAGATCCTTTCCGCGCTCGATCATCATTTCGTGGCCTATCCCTGGCAGGCGCACAACTACGCCTGGGTGTCGGAGCGGATGTCGACGGCGTTCTTCACGCTGCGCCGCGTGGCGGAGGCGTCTGCCGGCCATGTTGGGCATAAGAACATGATCTGGATCGGCCGTGGCTTCCCGAATGTGAACTGGGTCCGGTTCGCGTCCGTGGACCAGGACCGGGTGCACAACGCGATGCAGCAGACTGTGAACGAACTGCGGGATGCGCGCGTGACGCTGTACACGATCGACCCGGCAGGGTTGATGGTGGATCCGGGGAGGTATGGCTCCGAGGCTGCCATTTACGATCCGTTTGGGGGTGAGCCGAATTTTCAGAAGATAGCGACCGCGACCGGGGGCCGTAATCTTTACGGGCGCAACGATGTCGACGCGGAGATTGGCACTTCGATTCGTGATGGAGCGAGTTTCTATACGCTGACCTATCGGCCTACGGATTCACAGCGGGACATCACGCATTTTCGCAAGATCAGCGTGTCAGTGGTCGGGCAGCCAGATTTGAAAGTGGTCACACGGCAGGGCTACTTTGATTCGCGTGCCCCGGCTCGGCTGACGGCTGACGGCCAGATGAACAAGCGCATGGAACTGGAGATGGCCGGCGCGGAGACCAGCAGGATGGTCTACGATGCGGTGCCCATTTCGGTGGCGGAGTCGACGCAAATACCTGGAAAATACGTCGTCCATGTGGACGCAAACGGGGTCACCTGGACGTATGCGACGGACACGGCGCCACGGCAGGCCAGGTTGGTCCTTTCCGTGACGACGTTCGATAAAAAGGATAAGCCGCTGGAGTTAAAAACGATGGTGATCAATGTGTCCGCGCCCACCACCGTACCTGCGACGGGGCATCTGGACCGGGCTGTGGCCATTGACTATATCCTCGCGTCGAACCCTAAAGCGGTGCGGGCAAGGTTTGTGGTGCGCAACAATGCAAACGGCCGGATGGGCTCGGCGGACGTGGATTTGTTGCATCCGCCGCAGGCCGCCTCGACTGCTCCGGCTGCAGGCTCGCCGACACCCTAGAAGCTCCGCTAATGCTGGCCTACCGCTTCACCTTGAACCGGCTCGCCGCGCAGGAATGCGCCGATGTTGTCGTTCAGAAACTTCAAGTCGCCCGGGCCTGCGCCGGCGCCCGCGGGATGGCCCCATAGCGAAGGTATGGGCTTCAGGGTGACCTTCGGGATGTATTGGGATTCGTAGCGGGCGTCGCCGACGGGAAAGTAGAGGTCGGTGGCGGAAGGCATGTAAAGGACCGGGACCTTGATGGAGGCGAGCGCCTTCTTTGTGTCGCCGTTGAAGCCTGGGGTGGTGCCTACGTCGTGTTTTTCCCAGGTGCGAAGCTGCAGGATGAGGTTGTTGGCGTCGGCGTCCGGGATGAAGTTGTCGCGGAACTGGGCTAGCACTTTATCGAGTGTGGCGTTGGGGTCTTCAGTCTTCCATAGCTCGTCGCGCCACCACTCCTGCGAGTAGAGCCAGGCGCCCCAGACCATGCCGAAGGCGGAGATGCCGCGTTTGGGTTCGGTGGTGTAGTCGCCGGCCTTGAAGTCTTCATCCGCGGCGATAGCGGCGATCTCGCTTTCGTTCCGCGCGATGCCGTGCGGGTAGGTGCGGGCGGTGCCGCTGGTCGCGACGATGCGGTCCATAAAGTCCGGATAGCTCACGGCCCACTGGAAGGCCTGCTGGGCGCCCATGCTGAAGCCGACTACGGCGCGGATGTGCTTCACGCCGAGCTCTTCGGTGAGCAGCCGGTGAACCGCTTCCACGTTGTCGCGGATGGTCATGACGGGGAAGCGTGGGCCGTGAAAAGGTTCGGGCGTGTTGCTGGGAGAGGAGGAACTGCCGTTGCCGAACTCCTCGGTGCAGACGAGAAAAAGCTTCGTAGGATCGAGGGATTTCGGCTCGGCGCCAGTGGGCGAGCCGATGAGCCACTCGTAGCCGCGGTACTTGGCCATGTAATGCGACGGCAGCAGGACAACGTTGTCTTTGGCGGCGTCCAGGGTGCCATAGGTGCCGTAGACGACTTTGGCTTCGGGGAGAACGGCGCCGCTCTCGGTCTTGAAGTGATGCAGAATGAACTCGTGCCGGGTGGAGGCGGGTGGCGTTGGTTCAGGTGCCTGCGCCTGCGTGCTGCCGATGGAGAGTGCGCAGCAGAGTGCTGCGGCGATGCGCCAGAGTTTCATGGGGTCTCCTGCCCTGCCTTGTGCCTGTGTTGCCAGCATCTCACGATTCCGTTGGCTGGCCGAATACGTCGAATAGAGACCTCGGAGTTTCCGGAGGTAGACTGAAGTTCGGTACCTATGTCCCCGGAAGCGACAGGTTTAGGGCGAAAAGAGAAAGTCTCGGCGGGGAAGCTGGCGGCTCTGCAGTATGCCGTGGCGCTGGTTCTGCTGGTGCTGGGCATTGGACTTTGGCGGCTGCAGGTGCTCGGCGCGGCGGAGTACCGGGTGCTCGCGGAGCAGAACCGCGTGCGCAAGGTGCCGGTACTGGCGGCGCGGGGGCGCATTCTGGATCGCGAGGGCCGGGTGATTGTGGACAATTACCCGTCGGTGACCTGCTATCTGCTGCGCGAGCAGATGAGCGCGGTGGAGCAGGATCTGCCGCTGATTGCGCAGGGGCTGCACATGGAGCCGGATGGGATCCGGTCCATTCTCAAGCACTTCGAGTTTGCGCCGAAGTATCAACCTATTCCGTTGAAGCAGGACATTACGCCGGACGAGCAGGCGTTCCTGGCGGCGCACCGGGACGAGTTGCCGGAGCTCGATACGCTGGATGAGCAGCGGCGCTTATACCCACGGGACGGCTTTGCGGCGCACATGATCGGATATGTGGGGGAGGTCTCCGAGGCGGACCTGAATAATTCGAAATTCGCGTTCTATGAGCCGGGCGATGTGGTCGGCAAGAGTGGGGTGGAAGAGGCCTACGACGAGATTCTGCGCGGACAGGATGGGTCGCGGGACATGATTGTGAACTCGCACGGGCGCGAGGTCGGCGTGATGGGCGAGGAGTATGCGAAGCCCGGTCAGGACCTGCGGCTGACCGTGGATCTCGACATCCAGCGGGCAGCGGAGGGGGCGATGGAGGGCAAGATCGGCGCGATGGTGGCGCTGGACCCGCATACCGGCGAAATTCTGGCGATGGTGTCGCGGCCTACCTTCGACCCGAATGAGTTTTCGGTGCGGCTGACGAAGGCGTACTGGCAGACCATCCTGGATAACCCGGATCATCCGCTGCTGAACAAGGCCATTCAGGCGCAGCTTGCGCCGGGGTCGACGTTCAAAATCATCATGTCATTGGCGGGGCTGCAGCAGGATGTGGCGCAGACCATGCATGTGCAGTGCAATGGCGGCGCGAGTTTCTACGGTCACTTTTTTGCCTGTGACCGGCACCATGGCGGCGTCGATATCCACACGGCCATTCCGTACTCCTGCGACACGTTCTATTACACGCTGGCGAACCGGCTGGGAATCGACACGATCGCGCGCTACGGCAACGAGGTCGGCATCGGGGTAAAGACGGGGGTGGACCTGCCGGACGAGGCCGCGGGCATCATGCCGAGTACGGAGTGGAAGCTGAAGACGCAGCACGATAAATGGTATGCGGGCGAGACGATCTCGGTGGGCATCGGCCAGGGGGCGATCCAGGTAACGCCGTTGCAGCTGGTTCGAGCGCTGAGCGGGATTGCCTCAGGGGGCGTCCTGCGGCGGCCGCATGTGGTTTTTCCGCAGGAGATTTCGCCGGCGGAGCTGGAAGCGGTGAAGGAGAGCTATCCCGGGTCGGGAGATAAGCGGATCCCACTGTCCCCGGAGAATTGGGAGCTGATTACGGATGCGATGGCGAATGTGACGTCGAGTCCGATTGGGACGGCGTATGCGGCGCGGCTGGAGGGTGTGGATTTTGCGGGGAAGACCGGAACGGCACAGGTCATGAGTCACACGGCGCTGTCGAAGACCGGGAAGGGCCACAATACCGAGCCGAATGCGTGGTTTGTGGGGATGGCGCCGCGGCGGAACCCGGACATCGCCGTGGCGGTGTTGTGGGAGCACGGGAATTGGGGAAATAATTCGGCGAAGTTGGCGGCGCAGGTGATTGCGGCGTATGTGAACAAGCAGCGGTCGCGGGCGGGGAACGTAATGCGCTTGGCGGAGACGACGCCGGTGCCGAAGCCGTCGCAGGATGGGAAGACGGTGGCTGCGCCGGACGCGGATGTGCCGAGCGTGAAGGCGGTTGCGCGGGCGGCGACGACGCCGTCCGCTGGCGGGCAGTAGAGTCGCGGGACTGCCGGATTAGCGGCCGAACGAGGGCGCCGGCCAATGACCTGGAGTTCGAATCGCCGGTGGTTTCTACGCGTCGGAGCGTGCGCTGACCTCTGAGGGTATGGTCGTGAGGGCAACGCGGCCTGGAGCTCTTCCGTCAAGGAGATTCTCAGGATGGGTACACTGGGGCTGTGTTTCGCACGCGTTTTCGTGATTTTGACTGGACCTTACTGAGCTTTGTGCTCGTGTTGAGCGTTTTGAGCGTGACCGAGATCCGGTCGGCCACCGCGATGACGAAATTTCATGGATTCCAGTACAAACAGATGGGCTTTCTGCTGGCAGGGTTCCTGCTGATGTTTCTCACGGCGGCGGTGGATTACCACAGGCTGCTGGACGTGGTGCCCTGGGCTTACGGGATCGGCCTGGGAAGTCTGGTTGCCGTGAAGGTGGTGGGGCAGAAGGTGCTGGGGGCGCGGCGCTGGATCAACCTGGGCGGGGGTGCTCATTTTCAACCGTCAGAGTGGGTGAAGCTGGTGCTGATTCTGGCCTCAGCGCGGTTTTTTTGGACGTTCATCGCGAACAAGCGTCCGCTGAAGTGGCTGGATGTGACCAAGGCCTTCGCTCTCATCGGGCTGCCCATGCTCCTGGTGCTGGCGCAGCCTGACCTGGGTACGGCGCTGACGTATGCGCCTGTGCTGCTTGTCGGTTTGTTTCTGGGGGGCATTCGCGTGCGGCAGGCGGCGGTCATTCTTCTGGCTTTTCTGCTGTTGGCCGGCGGCATCTGGAGAAGCGGCAAGGTGTTGAAGCCGTATCAGAAGGCCCGCCTGACGGCGTTCGTGAATCCGGATACGGACCCGAAAGGGTCGGGGTACCAGATCCGGCAAAGTCTGATTGCGGTGGGGTCGGGCGGGGTCTGGGGCAAGGGCGCGAACAAAGGAACGCAGACGCAGGGAGATTTTCTGCCCATTCCATACACGGATTTCATCTTCGCCGCCTTTTGCGAGGAGCACGGGTTCGTCGGCGCGCTGGGGGTACTGCTGTTGTATTTTCTAATCCTGGTCAGGCTGATCGATAACGCGCAGGGTGCCGCCGACCCGCCGGGTACGCTGATCGTGATGGGCGTCGCGGCGGTTCTGCTATTCCAAGTGGCGGTCAATATAGGAATGTGCGTCGGCTTGATGCCGGTGACGGGAATTCCGCTGCCGTTGATGAGCTATGGAGGGTCGAGCGTGCTGTTTACCTTTTTGGGGCTCGGGATTGTGATGAATATAAGGATGCGGCGATTCGTGAACTAGCGCGACGAGTTCTTCCTCCTGAAAGAAGGCGGAACTTGTTCAGCATGGAAGCCCGTTTGTCGAAAGTCAGTGTCGTTCCGCAGCCCGCTGAGGTGTTCACCTCGCCGATGAAAGCGTCCGGGAACGAAGCACTTCCTGCCTTCAGGCTCATGCAGGCCGCGAAGACCTCTTGCTCATTCTGCAACATCAGGTTTTTCTGCTTGTAGCATGTGCTCCAGGGTGCTTACGACTTCCTCTCTTGTTCGCCCGTGTGTGCTGGTCAAGACCCAAACCAGTTCCGCCAGCAAGACAATACTGACGAACCCGGGCTCTCGCTCGGTAAGGAGGTGCTCCAAAAGGTTGCCGGCCTTTAAAGACTGTGCCGGATCGTCCTGAAGGAAGTACCGTGCGAGAACATTTGGGTCCAACCCCGTCATCTCTGGCGTGAGTTCCGATCTCTCTCTGAGACGGCGTTCCCAATGGCGTCATCCTTCTGCTCAACGCAACTGGGCTTTTCCGAGGGTCGTTGAAGGAGTCCCTTCAGTGCCGTGATGGGGATCTTGGGAAGGAGAACGACGCTTCCGTCCGGATGAAAAAAGAATTTAACCCGATCACCCGGGGTCAGGTGGAGATACTCGCGGACGGCCTTGGGAATGGTCGTCTGACCCTTGCTGGTGAGTGCTGACTCCATCTATTCCCCCGTCCCAGCGTCAACGGAGCGGAAACTCGCTCTTTTCTTGTTCTGTGCCCACTACCCATTTTCGTGCATACTAGGATCAGTCATCCGGCCTTCAGGGCTGGGCGACGCGGACCCGCTGCCCTGGACGAGACCATACCCAGCGCAGCGAACGAGTTTATTACCGAAGGCCGGCCAGGCAGATCAACTCACTCGCGGGCCGGACAGGTTTGAGCATGCATGTGAACGGACGGTTAACGACCCCGCCTTCGACGGCTGTTGCGGTCACAAACTCCGTTCCAGGCGTTGATCCCGAAGGCGCCGCAGGGCGTTCCCGGGCCAAGGCAAGCACTCTGGACACATTTGTTTTTGAGCGCAGGCTCGCGATCCCGCACAGGGCGGTTCGCCGGTCTCGCCTGGTCTTCGGCCTTCGGGCCGGGGCGGCAAACATCTCCTTTCCAGCCAGCGCCTCTCATCTCCTGTCCCCAGCAAGGGAGGCAGCCCTAAAGAGCTAAATACTCTTCGGGGCGTGGTCTTCGCCTGTCCTGCCTGCCCGTAACCCGGGCAGAAAGCAGAGACTATGTCGAAAGAAATATACATTTCCAGCACACCGCACGAGACGCGGCTGGCGATTGTTGAAAAAGAAGAACTCAGTGAGATCTATTACGAGCGTGAAAACGAGTACACGCTCGCGGGGTCAATTTATAACGGGCGCGTCACCCGTGTTTTGCCGGGCATGCAATCGGCATTTGTGGATGTCGGGCTGGAGCGCGATGCGTTCCTGTACATCACCGACTTCATGGAAGAGCAGGGTGAGGACTCTGCGGAGTTTGAGAGCAGCGAAGGCCGCCGCAGTGGATCCGAGCGCAGCGGGTCTGAGCGTAATGGTTCCGATCGCAGCGGGTCCGATCGCAGCGGCGAGCGGCCGCGAGGGGAACGTAGCGGCGGGCGTCGCAGTGGTGGGGACCGGGAACGCCCGGAGCGTAGCCGCGAGGCTGTGCCGCGGGATCTTCCTCGTGAGAGCTTTGCGACGACGGGTGAGACAACCATTCTTCAGTCGCCTGACTTCGACAGCCCCTCCGAGGGCGTGGCGGAGCCAGTGGAACAGGCAACCGAGGATGGGGGCGAAGGAAGCCGTCGCTGGCGCGGGCGCCGCGGCCGGCGTCGTGGCGGCCGAGGTGGCGAGGAGAGCGGTGCCGCGCCTGAAGCGCAGGTCGCGGTAGAGGGCGATGAGCAGTTGCCGTCTACAGATGCGCCGGAAGAAATGGAAAGCGGTTCCCTGGAGCGCGTCTTCGGGCAGGAAGAAACAGCGGGGCGCGAAGAACCCCGCGGAGAACGGGGCCGCAGTGGACGCGACCGCGGTGGCGAACGTAACCGCGACCGGGGTGGCCGCGGACGGGATCGGGATCGCTCGGATAGCGGGGGCGAGCGGGAACGGCGTCCAGAACGCCCGGTAGAAAGCGCATCGGAGACGGCGGATGGCGTTCAACCTATGATTCTGCCGGGTGAGTCGCTTTCCCGGTATCGCAAGGACGGGGAAGAGCCGGGCGTGGCTGCGTCAGCAAGCGTTGCGCCGAAGGCATCCGTTCTTCCCCTGGTCACGCGTCCATCGACGGAGATCAACATCTCGGCCGGAGCCTGGGATGGCGGCTTTGTGCTGCCGGGTGAGTCGCTTTCGCGGCGCCGTGGAGCCGAGGACAGCGCCACTGGCGGGCGCACAGCCGCTGCCGCAACATCTGTGACGGACGCTGCACAAGACGATCTTGGCGAAGGCGGGAGCCGCCGTGGCTCGGACCGCCGCCGCGACCGTGACCGGCAACGCGGCCGGTCAGGGCGGGGGGAAGAAGCGACGCCGCAAGCCGCGGCCGAAGAGGTGCCATCCTCGTTCCATTCCGGGGCGGTGCTGCACGAGACGCTGTCCCCGATGGAAGCGGCGCAACCAGGGGTTAGCTCGGAGCATGAAGCGGAAGCCGTGAAGCTGCCGATGGAGAGTGCACTGTCTCCGGTAGGAGCGTCGGATGATGTCCCCGGATTTGTCATTGAGGCGTATGAGGCAAGGCTTACGGCAGAGGATGCCGTCGCCGACGATGTCGTGTACGAGCCTTCGACAGATGCGATCCAGCCGGACGGGCCGGCGCCCGAGGTGCTTGCGGCGGTGAACGCCATGCATGCCGGGATTGCGTTGGAGCCGGCGCATGCGGGCGAGGAGTTTCACGAGGAGACCCAGGAGTATGAGCCGGGTGAAGAAGCTTCCGCGTCGTACCGCGTTGATCCTGCCGGGCCTAGCGAATTTCGGCAAAGCGGCATTGCCGACGATGACGTCGAGGCCGGAAATGCGGAGGTCCAAGCCGATTACGCAGGGACCGAGCACCAATACACCACGATCGATAATGCGGGCGAGATGCTTTCGGAGCTGCCCGGCGAAGTGACGGTGCCGGAAGCCGGTGAAGATCCGACCAACCCCATCGAGCACGAGACGGCGGTACTTTCAGAACGTGGAAGCGAGGCGATTTCCGAAGCGCCCGCCGCACCGGGCGAGACGGGAGGAGTAGAACCCGGCGAACAGGCCTTTGCGCCAGGGCAGGGCGAGCTCGAGGAAGAATACCTGGATGAGGACGACACCGAGGTGCTGGACGTGGCGGCAAGCTACGGCGACGACATCGAAGAGGAGACGCTCGAAGCCGGCGCCGAGATCGGCATGCAGCTTGGATCGCTGGTGCGCGATCGTGCCCTGGACGAGATAACCTCGGCCGACAGCTCCGTGCTGGACGAAGAGGACGAGGACTTCGACATCGACGAAGAGGAGATGGAGGAAGACGAACTCGACGGCACCGAAGAGGTTACGGCGAGTGAGATCTCGGAAGTCGAAGAGGACGAGGTTCTCGAAGGCGAAGAGGCGGCTTTCGAGGAAGAGAGCGAGAAGCCGGCAGCGTCGACCATGGGTGACTTCCCGGAGTTCACCGAAGAGCGCGCGCCGCGTGAACTCCGGCGCAGCGGCTCCGAGGATCGTGGCGGCGAAGTGCGGCGCGAGAGCCGGCGCCCCGGCGATCGTGACCGCGGTGGACGCGATCGCGACCGGGGCAGCCGCGACCGGCGTGGCATGGCCGGGTCTCGCTCAGGGGGACGGCAAAGCCGGCACTCGATGCAGACAACCGACTTGCCCGCGATCAGCGATCTGCTGAAGCCTGGGCAAGAAGTTCTTGTGCAGATCGCCAAGGAACCGATTGCGAAGAAGGGTGCGCGGATCACCTCGCACATCGCCTTGCCTGGGCGTTTTCTGGTGTTTATGCCGACGGTGAATCACGTCGGTGTGAGCCGCAAGATCGAGTCCGATAGCGAGCGTCGCCGCTTGAAAGAGATTCTGCTCAGCGAGAAGGGCGAGGCTGCGGGCGGGTTCATCGTGCGCACCGCGGCGTCCGGCGCAAGTGAGGAGGAGCTGCGCAGCGATCTGCGCTTTCTGCTGAACCTGTGGTCGGACATCAAGCAGAGGTCGGAAGGCTCCAAGTCGCCGGCGCTGATCTACCACGATCTCAACCTGATCGAACGCGTTCTGCGCGATCAGGTCAGCGAGAACTTCTCTGCGATCTGGTGCGATACCGAGACCGAATACGAGCGCGTGCTGCGCTTTCTGCAGCGCTTCGAGCCGAGCCTGATGCGGCGCGTGAAGCTGTACACCAAGGACACGCCGCTGTTCGAGCAGTTCGGCATCTCCGAGGAAATCAACAAGGCATTGCGCAGCAAGGTATGGCTGAAGTCGGGTGGATCGATCGTGATCAACCAGACTGAAGCTCTCGTGGCGATCGACATCAACACCGGCAAGTATGTCGGCAAGACGGCGCGTCTCGAAGACACGATTGTGAAGACGAATCTGGATGCGATTCCGGAGATTGTGCGGCAGATTCGGCTGCGCGATCTGGGCGGCATCATCGTAATCGACTTCATCGATATGGACGATCGCAAGAACCGGCAGAAGGTGCTGATTGCGCTTGAAGAAGAGCTCAAGAAGGATCGTGCGCCGTCCAAGGTTCTCCAGTTCAATGACTTCGGTCTGGTGGCGATTACGCGCAAGCGCGTCAAGCAAAGCCTGGAGCGGACGCTGTCGACGACCTGCGGCATCTGTGCCGGCACAGGCATGACAAAATCCCCCGTGACCGTGTGCAACGAGATCTACATCGAGCTGCGCAAGATGCACAAGCAACTGGACAAGGGCGACGTCATGCTACGGGTGAATCCGGAGGTCGTGAAGCAACTGAAGGCGAACAACGCAAAGTGGCTGGGGGAGATGGAAGAGATTGCCGGCAAAACCATTCTGGTCAAGAGCGATCCAAGCCTGCACCCGGAGCAGTTCGACATCCACTAACTTAGCTAAAGCATCGCAGGAACAGCAAAGGGGCGGCCTACGGTCGCCCCTTTGCTGTTTACAGAGGGTGCTTTTGCTCCTCGGCGAGCACGGTGCTGCCCTTGCGCAGATAGATCTCATAAGCAGGAGCATGCTCCATGGGACCAAAGACGCGGCTGCCCACCGGCAGATAGTTGTCATGCAGAAAAGCTGCATAAACAGGCCATGTGTCGAGCTTGTTGCCCCTTGCTTTGTATTCGAAATACCACTCATTTCCCAAAACAACAACGTCGGGCGGATGCGCGAGCTCCTGTGTCAAAAACCAATGGCGATAGAAGTCCACAGCGGCCCCGCCCTCTGGTGAAAAAAGAAGCAGATCGCCTGTGGTTCCAGTGTTCTGCACCAGGCGCAAATGGTAGAGCGCGGTGAGACATCCGTTCACCAGATCGAGGCACTGTACCTGATTTTGGAGGCGATCTCCTCCCAGGCTTGTAAGGTCTCGTTCCAGCGAGTAACCGATCGTTTGAGGTTGCGGGACAATCGTTGGGTAAACCTCAATGCGATGCACGTAGAAAGGAACGGCAACCAGAAACAGAAGAAGAAGTCCGCTTATCTCCAGCAGTGCGGGCATTCTTCGACGCAGGACTTCCGAGCCGCTTAACTCCCACCCGACCCAGAGCAGCAGAAACGCGGTATAGGTGTAGCGATGGTAAAGATACCCCTTGGCCTGCAGCCAGTAGGTGAGGGCACTTGTTGCAACAACCAGAAGAAGGGCACTCCGCTCCCAATGCCAGCGCTCCCGGCGCACATAGGCTGCAACCAGAGCAACGGCTGTGATCGGAATCAACGGCACGGGTGTCAGGTGACGAAGCAGGTAGAGGTGCCCAAAGTTCTTCTCTTTGGCATACGAGGGCAAAACGTCTCGCACGATAAAGAGCAAACCGGCGAAGGCATGGTGCTTGAAAAGGAAACCGAGCATCATCGCGAGCACCACGAGATGACCGCTCAGCACCAGGAGAAGGCTTGGCCAGACCGAGAGACCTCGCCGCCGTACGACGACAAGGGCGAGGGCCGTCAGAACAACTGCCACGAGCGCGGCGCCAGGCTTCATGCTTTCAGCCAACCCACACAGCAGACCAAAGGGAAAGAGCAGCCACGCCTTGCGCTTTCGCAGCGCCATGAAAAAGAAAGCGGTGGCAATTACCAGGAGCACGGTCATCACTTCATCCCGTTCCACCGCCATGGCGGGGCCTTCGGCACCATGCATCAACGTGAAATAAAGCGCGCAGTAGACCCCGGCCATCCAGCGCCTGCGGCCTCCGATGACCATGCCGCTGGCCGCGAGCACGAGCATAAGGAAATACTCGTAAATCCGCCAGGAAAGGTCACCCCAGCCAAAAATATTCATCGCCCAGCCCTCCATGAGGTAGCAGCCGGGCAGGTTCATGTCTGTGATATCAGAGTAGGGCTGGAAGCCGTGACGCAGAAGAAAAACGATGTAGTGCATGGTGGCGCCGTCCCAGAGAACGGGCCAGTGCAGGGAAGCGTGCACGTACAAGGCAAAGAGGCCAACGGAAAGAAGACACGCTATCCAGCGCAGCTGTTGCAGGAATTTGCTCGAAAAAAGGCCGGCTTTCTCCCCTGTCGGCGGCGATGCTTGTCCGTTCTTCGCCAGATTGACCTTCGAGACGTTTACTGACGCCGATGCCACCAGAGGCATGGAGACTCGGCTGTTGATGCTGCTCGCTGGACCTTGCGCGTTCAATTACGACCCGTTCCGTACTCAACATCGTACCCGGAACGCAGAGCGCCGGTGCACGAGCCTATTTTCTCATGTGAGCCGCCCGTTCCAGCTGGCTCGACCCGTCTTTGCGTAGCGCAATTCAGGGCTGGGAGGGGAGTACCGTAGCTGGCGGCAGACTCAACTCACGCCTTTGCTTCTCATAGCCCAGCACCGCGAGCCCAAGCATGGCCAGCACCCCGGAGTAGAACTGGCTGCGAACGATCGTGAAGCTCTTGTATCGGAAATGCACGGAGCCGAAGCTGATGGGGTAGAGATTCAGAAGGAAGATGAACAAAATGACGGCAATCCATCCCCAGGATCGCCGTTGCCGGCCCTTTTGCAGGAACATCATCACGGGGATGACCAGCAGGATAAAGTAGTGCGTCCACGCAATGGGCGCAAAGATCGTCGCACCCAGCATGGCGAAGACTGCTCCATAGGGTTCGCGCACCCGTTCGTCCGGTCTGCCCACCTTCTCCGTCCTGCGATCCAGCCACCCTCCCGCAATCGTGCTTGTCACACCCAGCGACAGGGAGAGCACTTTCACTCCAACCGGCATCTGGTGGATGTACCAGTGCAATGCCTCTGTTTTAGGTGAACGGAGGCCCACCAACCATGCCGGGAAGGACTGGTTATTGAAGGCAAGCAGGAGCACGTTCGAGTTTTGCGATAGCGACTGAAGATACGCGTGCATCATCCCCGAACCGAGCAGGAGGAATGTCAGGGCTACCAGAACAACGGAGCTCGCCACGAACCAGAAAGCAGCCTTGTATCTCCGGGTCAGCAACCAGTAGAGGAGGAGGAATCCTGGAGTGATCTTGACCGCGGCGGCAAGCGCCAAGAGGACGCCCGCTCCCACGGGCCTCCGGCGCTCGGCGAGTATCAAGGCCAGCACCGTCATGAACAGGTAGAGTATGTGAGTTTGCGATAGAAAGATCGCGTATTTGAACGGTTCCGACCGGTAGAAGCAGAAGTAGACCAGCACAATCCATCCCGGGTGAAACAGGGCGGGCGTCCAGTACCGGGCAACCAGCCAGATCGTACCCGACGTGGAAAGCATAAAGAAAATCATGTACCAGTCGCAGAAATGCCTGAAATCCATGCGGGTGCAGACCGGTTCAAGCGAGTAGGCCCAAAGAGGGGTCTGCACGTACGGATGCAGCAATACGATCATCTGATAACCGGTTCGGCGAGCCATATCATCCCACACCGGATCGGCCACCTTGCTGAAGTTCACAGCGCTGCGGCTGTAAAGATGATCTCCTTCTCCCGCCGCCAAAAGCCTGCACCCAACGTAAGACGAGGCAAGGTCTTCGCCATACATGTGCAGATGCCGCGCTATGCCCAGTGCCGTGAAAGCGAGAAGCACCAGCGCGACACCAAGGTTCCGTCGCCTGCTTCGCAGGTTCCGTTTGCCCGCGAAGCCCTCAATCTGCGACACAGCATTATTGTGCACTAATCACCGCTGATCTTCGTTGAGGGAGAGGAACGAACTGCGGATGGGAGAGCTTTCAGCTCAGTCTTCCGCCGTTCAACTGATTCATTCCCACGAAGATGGATTCACTGCCGAGGGAAACTGATGCCTCAGTGGGCCGTTACGGTCCCCTCCGCGAGACTGTGCAACCCCGCTCCATTCTGGGCGCGGGTGTAAAACATGTGTCCGCCTGGGAACTCATGGATTTCGACCTGTTTGGCCAGGGTTGCGGGAAGTTGGTTCTGGGTGAGAATGCTGCCCATGAAAGGGCAGGAGAGGTCGTTCCAGCCGTGGACGATGACAACCTTCAGCTTGGGGTCAGCGGCAATGGCTTCGCGCAGGGCGGGAACGGATCCGTGGCGGAGGTCCTGGTTGCCGGCGCGGTCCCATTGGCGGTTGACCTCATAGGAAAGCGCGTTATAGCGGGCGTCCGTCTTCCAGCCCACAACATGAGTGATGAAGTCGACGGCGGCCTCCGTGGTTGGGGCGATGATGCCGTCGAGGATGGGATCGTTGGACTCGAACTCGGGGGAATAGGGGAACGGGTCGGGCGCGGTGACGTTGCTGTCATAGACAGAGCCGATCTCGCCCTGCTCACGATGGACCTCGCGAAGGTAAGCGCGAGTGTCGAGCCGGCCACCGGAGTAGCGGACGAATTTGGGATCGAGTCCGGTCATCTTCGTGACGGTGTCGATCATGGTTTCTGTGGCGGCTTTATTCTGTGGACCGCCGATGAGTGCGGTGGCGTACGGCCCCTCGGTGTAGTCGATCACCGTGCGCATAGCCTCGGGCGTGAGATTGTTCTGGGCTTCAAGATGCGCGGCGGTGATGGACGGAAGGGTGGTCATCCAGGGAACCGGACTGAGCGTACCATCGCCAAAGTCCGGATTGAGGTACGGGCTTACAAGGAAAAGCCCGTTGACGCCTACGCCGAGCTGGGATTGAAGGAAGTACGTCATGCGCGGGCCGCGGTAGCCTCCGTAGCTTTCGCCGATGAGATACTTCTTGGCCAGCATGCGGTCGCTTTTGACGAGCCACTTGTAGATCACCAGTGAGAGGTATTCGACGTCAGGGGTCGGGCCGTAGAAGAGCTTCTTGGTCTCATTGTCATCAACAAGCGAACGCGAAAAGCCGGTGCCGATGGGATCGAGAAAGACGAGGTCGGTGAAGTCGAGCCAAGTACCGGGATTGTCGCTCGCCACGGCAGGGTCGGAAGCGGAATCACCGGCGTTGGCGAAGGCGATGTGCTTGGGGCCGATCGCGCCGAAATTCAGATAGGTAGAGCTGGCCCCGGGGCCGCCGTTGAAAGCGAAGGTGACGGGGCGCGAACTGGGCTGGCCCTTGGGGGTGTCGGCGATATACGCGATGTACATGACCTGGCCGGTGGTCTTGCCGTCTTTCGCCTTCAGGTCGATGGTGCCGACCGTGGCGGTGTAATGAATGGTCTTGCCGTTCACGGTAATACTCTGCGGAACGGACTTGTCGGGCGGCAGGCGGTCGGGAAGCGTCTTCGGTTCTTCGGGCTGTTTGGGGGTGTTGGCAGGGGCTGAAATGGCGCCCGGAGCGGGGGTGTCCTGGGGCGCTCGTTCGCCGCGCTGTGCATGTGCAGAGGCCGGAAGGCCGACCGGGAACGTGAGGGCGAGCAGGAGCGCAAAGGCGCCGGGGCGGAGACTCATTCGTTCATGGTACTGATATCTTGCTCCCATGCTGAAGGGTTTTCTTTGTGCGATGGTGATGACCGCGGGGCTGTGCGGTCCGGGCGCTACGGCGCAAGGTATGGCAACGGGCCAGGATGCGTTCGCGTCCTTGGGGTTCCTGGAAGGCTCCTGGAGTGCGCATGGGTCAGGACAGGGAGCTTCGTCGGACGGCGCCTACACGTTTCGGCGGGAGTTGGGTGGCCATATCCTGGCCCGGCATGCCCAGGTGGCAGGGTGCAAGGGGCCCGCGCAGTTCGATTGCGAACACGGCGACCTTCTCTACATCTACCCCGACGCGCCCGGACAGCCGCTCAAGGCGATCTACTTCGATAACGAGGGTCATGTCATTCATTACGGCGTAAGCGTGCCGGAGCCTGGAAGCGTGGTGTTTCTGTCGGAAGGCGCTGGTGGCGGACCGCAGTTTCGGTTGATGTACACCTTCAGGAACGGGTCGATGGCGGGCAGTTTTGCCATGCAAATGCCCGGGCAGACGGCTTGGCGACCCTATCTGGAATGGACCGGGGCAAAGCAGACCACGCCGTAAGAAAGCGTGATCCTTCGGCCGTTTGCTCGCGGAGAGGAAGCACCGTTTAGAGCATGAGCATGGCTGTCGATACTTTCTGCATCCGGGAGGTTCCCCGCCGGCGTATAGGCAAAGGAACAACGATGACGATCGACCCGGGCGAGTTCCGAAAACTGGTGGAGCAGCATCAGCGTATGGTGTTTTCCATTGCGCTGCGCATCGTCCGTGACCATGGAAATGCCGAGGAGGTTGCGCAGGACGTGTTTCTTGAGCTTTACCGCTCGGCGGAGCGGCTGCAGAGTGAAGACCATATTCGCTACTGGCTGCGTCGCGTCGCCGTTCACCGGGCAACCGACTCCCTTCGCCGGCATGCACGGCAGCCCGAAGCCGGCGCCGAGATGTGGATGGAAGAGCAGCACGGCTTCGCGGCGCCGGATGCCGGCGTACACAACCGTGTGGCGAATCGGCTTGAAACAATGGTCGGCAGCCTGCCGGAAGCCATGCGCGTGGCGGTGGTGTTGAAGTACGGCGAAGATATGTCAGCCGAGGAGATTGCCCAAACGCTGGGGCAACCCCCGGCGACGGTGAAGAGCAATTTGCAACGGGGGCTGAAACTGCTTCGGCAGAAAGCCGCCGTAACGATGAAGGAGTATGTGCGTGGACAGGGGGCCTGAGGCGATGGACCGAACAGAGAGGGAACAGGAGAGCGCATTGGAGCGTGATTTGACCGCGGCTCTGCGACACACCGACGCGCCCGCCGGCTTTGCGGATCGGGTGATGGCGCGGGCGACACCGCCGAAGCGGGCGACGATGCTGGCCTTCCCAAGGTGGCGGACAGCCGTAAGCGGAGCGATGGCCGCAAGCGTGATCGCTGCGACGTTCCTGGCAGGAACGTTTCAGCATCGCCGCGAACAGGCGCGCGAGCGGGCCACCGCCAACCAGCAGTTTGAGACGGCGACGCGCATCACCGATCAAACGCTGGCGCACACGCGGGAGCAGTTGGAGCGGGCAGGAATTTTTAGGGAAGATTAAATCTCAGGGCTCGCACCCTGGAGCTTCATTCAAAGGAAGAATTTTTCGGCAAAGACACAGGAGGCGGAAGATGGTGATACGGCGTGTGGGAGCGATGAACTGGATGACTGCGTTGGTTCTTACGGCGGCAATGGCCAGCGGCAAAGGCATGATGCAGGCCCAGACCAGCTCGCCGGTGAAGGATGATCTGTTTGCCGGGACGGAGAAGTTCGCCAACGGGGCAAGCGATGTCACCGAGGTGACCATGGACCCGGACACGCTGGACATGGTCGGGGGCAAGGACGCCAAACGCGCGCGCAACATGGTTCTCAACGTGGTGCGAACCTATGAGTACCCAAAACCCGGCATGTACAACATTGCCGATGTCGAAGAGATCCGAAAACGCCTGAACACGGGCGATTGGCACTGCTCCGTGCACACGCGCGACCTGAAGAGCGGCGAAAGTACGGACATCTGCTACAAGCGGCGTACCGACGGCATGATGGAACAGGCCATCATCACGGTGGAACCGAAAGAGCTGACGTTCATCCACACCATAAAGCGCAGCAACGGACAGGGCGGAAGCCTTGACCTGGGCAGCATGCCGGATCTGTTCAATCACCTCCCGCCAGGTGCCTTGATGGCGATGATGCAGCCGGAATTTGCGGCTGCACAGGCGGAGGTGGCGGCAACCAGCGCGGCCGTCCAGGTACAGCTTGGCGACCTCCAGCACTTGAACCTGGACATGCCCCAACTGAACACGGAGGAACTTCAGAACGAAGTGCTGCTTGCGCAAAAGGGCATGAGAATTTGGCAGAACCTGCCTGAAGGGATGGTGATACCTGAAATACCCGCCGTTCCGCCCGCGCCATCGGTTCCAGCCGCTCCGCCCGCGCCCCAAGCGCCTCCCCCGCAGAGTGCCCCGTCCACACCGGTAGCTCCGCAAATTAGCCCGCGAGTTCTCTAACAGTAGAGATCCTGAGGTCTAAGGACTCCGCCCCACCCTTCTACAATGAAGGCGATGTCCCTCATCTTTGACGTAACCGCGGTCAGCGCGGAAGGTGGCCGCCGCGGCGCGCTGCATCTGCCGCACGGCACGGTGCAGACCCCGGTCTTTATGCCGGTGGGCACAGCGGCTACCGTGAAGACGGTCGAGCAAGGCGTCCTGGAGACCCTCGGGGCGGACGAACGCGGGGCCGAGATCATCCTGGCCAACACCTATCACCTCTACCTTCGGCCGGGACATCAGCTGATCCAGAGGCTCGGCGGTGTGCACCGGTTCATGAGTTGGCAACGCCCCATGTTGACCGACTCCGGCGGTTTTCAGGTTTTTTCGCTCGCCAAATTGCGCAAAGTCACTCCGGACGGCGTAGAGTTCCGCTCCCACCTGGACGGCTCCAAGCACTTTTTCTCGCCCGAGCACTCCATCGCCGTGCAGATCGCCCTCGGCGCGGACGTCATCATGGCCTTCGATGAGTGCGTCGAAACGCCCGCAAGCTGGGAACGCACCCGCGACTCCATGGGGCTGACGCATGCCTGGGCGCAGCGCTCAGTCGACTATTGGAAAGCGCATCGGCAGGAGGTGCCGTGGGATCTTCCCCCCGGCTCCTACCCGTCGCTTTTCGGCATTGTGCAGGGCGGGATGTACAAGGACCTGCGTCAGGAATCGGCGGAGCAGCTCGTCGAAATGGAGTTCCCTGGCTATGCGATCGGCGGCCTGGCGGTGGGCGAGCCGCGCGAGGTCACCCGCGAGATGATCGCGCACACGCTCGGGTTCCTGCCCCCAGATAAGCCGCGCTATGTGATGGGCGTCGGCTACCCGGACGAGATCGAGGAATACGCCCGGATGGGCGTCGACATGATGGATTGCGTGCTCCCCACGCGGGCTGGGCGGCATGGGCTTCTCTTTATCCGCGAAGACCCAAAGGATCGTCGCAGCGCGGTCGTTCGCCTGAACATCAAGCGGGCAGAAAACATGGAAGATCAGCGTCCCCCGGATGAGGGCTGTAGCTGCCTCGTCTGCCGGCGCTACACCCGGGCCTATCTCCGCCATCTGTTTGCCAGCGGCGAGCCCTTGGGAGCGACGCTGAATTCCATCCACAATCTGGCCTTTTACCTGGAAACGATGACCCGGGTTCGCGCGGAACTGGCGCTGGCGGCAGCCTGAAACGAGCCTGGGTCGGCTTAGCCCTGCAACTCCCTGCGTCCCGGGCAGCGCCTGTCTGCGTCCAATCAGTGTCTTACCGAAGTGAGGGTTCATGAGGCTCGGTCTACGGGCTGTGTTTCTACTGTCGACGGCATGGGCTGGCTTGTCCTGTCCGTTCTGGGCGCAAGAGGTGTCTCCGACCCTAAGCGCTCCTCCACCCCCGCCCCCACCCGCCGTCTCGGGCTATCCCGTAACAGGCCGCGTCACTTGCGCGGACACGCAGCGCGCCGCGCGCTTCGCGCAGGTAACCCTGATTGGCGCGGGCGAATCGGACGGCGGTTTTCGCGGCGGAGGCCGGCTTTCGGCGCGGACTGATCTTGACGGCAACTTTCTGCTTCCGGCCGTTTCGCCGGGAGATTACTACGTGACCGCTTCGCTGACGGGATACGTCAATATGGCAACCCTGGTCCAAAACACGCTCAGCGCCGGCGCCGACCCGGGGTCTGCGCTCTCCGGGGTACCGCTTGTGCATGTGGGCGCCGGCGGCGGGGCTACGGCCTTGAGTCTGCAGCGTGGCGGCGTCATCGCCGGGGCAGTCCAATGGGATGACGGCACGCCCGGCGCGGGGATCGGTGTCAGCGCACAGCCTGTGCCGGCAAGCAGCACGACCGGCGCCACCTCGACGACCCTGGCGCAACTGCCCACCCCCGGGCGCGGCCCGGGCGGCGGCTTCAATGGGGGCTTTGCAGGCGGCCAGACCGACGACCGCGGCCACTTCCGGCTGAGTGGGCTTGCTCCCGGCAGCTATTACCTGCGGGCCAGCGTGCAGGCGCCGGGGCCGGCCCGGGCAGATGACCGGAACTTTGGGCGCACCCTGACCCTTTCCGTTTACGCGCCCGACAAGGTCCGCCGAACCGACGCGACGCCGATCGTCCTGGCTGCCGGCGAGGAGCGGGACGACGTGAACGTTCTTCTGGCGCTGGCGGCGCTGCACAACGTTTCGGGCATCGTGAGTGCGAGCAGCGCCTCGGTTCGTTCCGGCACAGTAAACCTCACGGATCAGACGGACAGCAGCCTCAATCGGACCGGGGCAATTGCCTCGGACGGCAGCTTCGTGGTGCCGTACGTTCCTGCCGGCAACTACACCCTGCGCGTCAGCGCCAGCTCCCAGGCAGCCTCCTACGGTCGCGGAGGATCGTCGTCTGACCCTTCGGTGCGGTTCGGGCCGGTTCAGGAATCCGTAACCGTGGCCGACACGGACCTTACCGGGATTTCGATCACCGTGACCCCTGCCACTTCTTCGCCATAAAGATATCGGTTCCGGCCAGGAACCTTGACAGGCTGACCCGCAACCCCGATGCTGAAAGCTTAGGTGCGCGTTGCCCGGCCTCGGTGTGTCTTGGGCTCGGCTGTGTATTTGCCTTCCGGTGAAACGTAGCCAGGGTAACGTGCGGTACCGATTTCGTTGGAGAAGGGTTCCTGGTGCGCTGTGTCGCGCCGGAACATGATGTGCGGAAGTGATCATAGGATTATCGACGCTGGCCTTTTGGGTGCTGGCTGCGGGCGGTGCGGGGGGAGGCATTCTGAGCTCCATCACCGGCCTGCCGCTGCTGCTGCTGATGTTTGCAGCCATGTACTTTTTGTTGATCGCACCCAACCAGAAGAAGCAAAAGCAATGGCAAAGCCAGCTCGCGGCTCTCAAACCGGGCGATCGCGTGACCACCACGGGGGGCATTCGCGGAACGATCGTCACTATGAAGGATGATGCGCTTATTTTGCGCACGCAGCCGGATGGCGTGAAGCTGGAATGCGTGAAGACGGCCATAGCGGCGGTCACCGCCGACGAACCCGCAAAGAGCTAGCGGCCAAATACAAGGCAGAGGTTTAGGGAAGAGAATGGGCAGAAATCTAGCCGGAAAAGCAGGCTTCATCGTCGCGGTGCTGGTGATCTTCGTGTACGGGATCTTCGGAATACCGCACGGCAGCCTCAAGCAGTCACTGACGGATCGTATCCACCTCGGACTGGATCTCAAGGGCGGCACACATCTGGTTTTGCAGGTGCAGGTCGCGGAGGCCGTGAATTCGGCCACGGATACCGACGCGCAGCGCCTGAACACCGCGCTCGCCGTGACAGGCGCGAAAGCAGCCAAGATGGATCCGGCCCATCCGGAGGTCATCACGGTTTCCGGCTTTCCGCCGACGCAGGTATCGGCTGTGCGTGACGTGATCGGCGCCAATGAATACTCGGCCTACGACATCAGCACGGGTCCTAACGGGGTGCTTCTGATGACGATGAAGCAAGCCGCCATCCGCGATACGGAAGCGCGCACGCTGCAGCAGTCCATCGAGACGATTCGGCAGCGCGTGGATTCGCTCGGCGTCTCCGAACCGGTCATCGAGCAGTACGGTTTGGGGGACAACCAGATTCTGGTGCAGCTTCCGGGCGTCGATAACCCGGATCGCGTAGAGAGCATCATTCAGTCCACCGCCAAGCTTGAGATTCATGAGGTGGTCAACAGCTATCCCGACCCGCAGCAGGCACTTACCGCTCTGAACGGCGTTGTGCCGCCGGACGAAGAGATCGTTCCGGGTGTAGGCGCGCCGGGAACACCCGACCGGGCCTGGGTCCTGAAGCGGGCCGCGGTCGTACAGGGTCCGGACTTCCGCGATGCGACGCCGTCGCAGGACGAGAATGGCCGGCCCGATATCGGTTTTACGCTGACGACCGAAGCGGGTGACCGCTTCTTCAAGTACACAGACGCGAACAAGGGCACGGGGCAGATGGCCATTGTGCTCGAGAACAAGGTTCGCGAGGTAGCCACGATCGAGGGCGCCATCCGCGACCAGGGCCGCATCACCGGCGGCTTCAGCCAGCAGCAGGCCGGGGATCTCAGCATGATGCTGCGTACCGGGTCGCTTCCTGCGTCGATCAAGTACCTGGAAACCCGTACCGTCGGTCCGTCGCTCGGCGCAGCCAGCATTCACCAGGGAATCGTCGCCGCAGTAGCCGGCATGCTCGCCGTGATGGCGTTCATGCTGATCTACTATCGTGGCGCGGGCATCAACGCCGACCTGGCGCTGATGCTCAACCTGGTGATTCTGCTTGGGTTTATGGGCTACAGCCACGCCACGCTGACGCTGCCGGGGATTGCGGGCGTCATCCTGACCATCGGTATGGGCGTCGATTCCAACGTGCTGATCTTCGAGCGCATCCGCGAAGAGCTACGCCTGGGCAAGACCTCCGCGACCGCCATTCAGGACGGCTTCGCCCACGCCTGGATCACAATTATCGATACCCACATCACAACGATCGTCTCCGCCGGCATTCTGTTCATCTTCGGTACGGGCCCTGTCAAAGGCTTCGCCGTCACCCTGGTCTTCGGTCTGCTGGCGAACCTCTTCACTGCCGTCTTCGTCTCGCGCGTGATCTTCGACTGGCTTTTGACCAGGCGCGAGCGCGGTGCGGCGTTGTCGATCTAAGTCTTTCGTTTTGAGGGGTCCCGTAAGGGATCCGCTGCTGGCCGAAGCGGGCTGGGCAGCGAAGAAGGAACCCGCGCGGATGGCACCATCGCCGCGCAAAGGATAGAGCAAATCACGTGGAACTGTTTCGCGAGGTAAAGGTCGACTGGCTGGGACGGAAATGGTATTTCCTGGCCTTCTCTCTCATTTTTTCGGTTGCCGGCATCTTCAGTATGCTGTTCTGGCACCACATTCCGCTGGGAGTGGACTTCCGCGGCGGCACCCAGGTAACGGTCCACTTTGATTCTCAGCCGAACGAGGATCACGTCCGTGCGGCCCTGGCTTCCGCAGGCGTCAGGGACTTCCGCACGCAGGCGATCTCGTCGGCCAACAGCGCCACGAACGTGGGTGCGGCCAACAATGAGATCATCAGTCTGCCGCAATCCACCGCCCAGGACACGGCGCACGACCAGGGCCGGGCCGAGGTGGAGAACGCGCTCCGGACCAATTACCATGACTCCGGATTTTCGGTCCAGGCTGTCGATATCGTGGGTCCCACGGCCGGCAAACAGCTGCAGCGGCAGGCCTGGCTGGCGACGGTCTATTCACTGATCGGCATGCTGATCTATCTTTGGTTCCGCTTCGAGCTCATCTACGGCGTTGCCGCCGTGGTTGCCGTCTTCCACGACACGCTGATCACGGTAGGCGCCTTCTCCCTGACGAACCAGGAGATCACGCTTACCGTTATTGCTGCGATCCTGACGCTGATCGGCTATTCCATGAATGACACGATCGTCGTCTTCGACCGCATCCGGGAAAATCTCGCCCTCAGTCGGCGCGAAACGCTCTCGCAGGTGGTGAACCGCTCGATCAACCAGACGCTAAGCCGAACCGTTCTGACCTCCGGTCTGACCTTCCTGACGGTGCTCAGCCTTCTCCTTTTTGGCGGCGAGGTGCTGCACGGCTTTTCCTTCGCGCTGGTGATCGGCATTCTGATTGGTACGTATTCGTCGATCGCGGTTGCCGCCCCCATGCTGGTCGCCTACCAGGACTGGCGGAGCAGCCAGGGCAAGCGGGCGGCGCTGCCGGCAGCGCGGGTGGTGCGTCGGTAGCTCCTGCTCCCAGCACGCTCGCTGCGCGGGCGTGCCTCCGTCAGGTATCCTGTCGTCCAGGCTGCCCCAGAATGGTGCAATTTTCGATCATCGAAAAGGCTTGGAAGTCCGCACCTAAAGTATCTGATTTGAGGACTTTGCATCATTTACCCGGGTGGGCACACCCTCACCCAAACACCTCTACGTCGCTCCGGGGCGAAGCTGATCCGGCCATTGGAAGGCATGCCGCGATGGCGATCCGAAGCATGCCGTGACGCCGCGATGCGCTTCTATGAGAATTCCGGGAACAAATCTGATGACCCCGGTGTCTAAGCCTGCAAGCTGCGCTCGCAAGCCCCGAGGTTGCTCTTATGTTTGAAGACTCTCTGGTTGAATCGACCGGCAGGATCCAAAGCAAGTCGAAGTACTGGATGATCCTGACGTTTGGGATTAACGGCGCGATTTTGGCTCTGCTGATCCTGATTCCCCTTCTATATCCGGAGGCGTTGCCGAAGAATTCCCTGACGGCATCGTTGACGGCGCCCCCGCCGCCGCCCCCTCCTCCGCCGCCGCCCCCTCCGCCACCGCCACCCGTACAGACCGTGGTTCCTCATGCGGCTGCGGCTGCACCATCGGAGATCGACCAGACGCTGCGGGCACCCGCCAAGATCCCCAAGAACATCAACATGATGAAGGATACCGGACCGCCGCCGCCTCCAGGATCGGCCTCGGCTGATCTCTCCAGCGGTTCGGGCGGCAATCCTGCTTCGCTCTTCGGTAGCCCCTCAGGTACCGGATCAGGGACGGGTGGACCGGTCGTTGCGGCTGCCAAGCCAAAAGGTCCCCTGCGTATCTCGGGCGGTGTGGCACAGGGTCAATTGGTGACCCGGGTACAGCCCGTCTACCCGGCGATCGCGCGGTCGGCTCGTTTGAGCGGCATCGTGACCCTTGCCGCTACCATCTCGAAGACCGGTACGATCCAAAATCTCACCGTTGTGAGCGGACCTGCCATGTTGACCGGGGCAGCGATCGATGCCGTGAAGCAGTGGCGGTACAAGCCATTCATGCTCAGCGGAGAGCCTACCGAAGTTCAAACTCAGATCACCGTGAACTTTAACCTCAACAGCGGCGGCTAGACTCTAGCTCAAGCGCGTACGTTACCGCCCTGCCTGGGGGATGGGTTACCACCACCGGGCAGGGATAGTCTCACACCCAGCAACGATTCGGCAGCCTGAGGTCATCCCGAACACTCTGAGCTTTTCTTGATAGCCTCGCTGTCGTTGCCTCGTCTCGCGTTGTACCGGCAAACGGTACATCCGGTACCACAAAGTAACCACTCGCACCCTGTGATCAGGAGGAGTTAGTCCGTGATTCTCGCTCATCTCGCCCATTCCGCCCATGTGTCCCTCGCGCCTCTCGCCATGTTTTTCCAAGATGCACCTGCTGGTGAAGTAGGCTTCAGCCCGATGCAGATGTGGGGCCACATGGGTCTCTTTGCCAAGGCCATCGTCATCATTCTATTCATCATGTCGATCTGGTCGTTGGCTGTGATCATTGACCGCGCCATCTACTTTTCGGCTGCCCGTAAGCAGTCGCGCGAGTTCGCCCCTCGTGTCGCGAATGCCCTGAAGGAAGGTCGTCTGGACGAGGCGATCAAGGTCGCCGACAAGAGCAAGAAATCGCATCTTGCGGAAGTCGTGACCGCCGGTCTCACCGAGTTTCGCTCCTTCGGTTCGGGCGGCGCCATCACCGAAGAGCAGGTGGAGAGCTCCAAGCGCGCACTCGAGCGCTCTGAGGCGATCGTCCACTCCAAGCTGAAGAAGGGCCTTGGTGGTCTTGCCACGATCGGCTCCACTGCGCCGTTTATCGGCCTGCTCGGCACCGTGATGGGCATCTTGAACGCGTTCCAGTCGATCGCAAGCTCCAAGGCTACCGGCATCGGCGCTGTTGCCGGCGGTATCTCAGAGGCCCTGGTCACCACCGCGTTCGGTCTGCTCGTCGCGATCCCAGCCGTAATGCTGTTCAACTACTTCACCAACAAGGTCGAGGCCTTTGACGTGGAGATGGATAACAGTTCCTCGGAGCTCGTGGATTACTTCATCAAGCAGTCGCACCGCTAGGCCGTATGAAGTCTGCCGGGTGTGGGAGCTTTTCTCACACCCGGCGCAAGAACGGTAGCTGAAACAAGCTACCAGGCTGGATCACCGGATCCGGACGGAGCCAACACAATGTCACTTGCCAAGCGGGACGAAGGAAAAAAGGTCAATTCCGACATCAACGTCACACCGATGGTGGACGTGATGCTCGTGCTGTTGATCATCTTCATGGTGGTAACCCCCATGTTGAACAACAAGGTAAACGTCGACCTGCCGGTCGTTACGGCAGCCACCATCATGGACAACGCCAACAAGGAAGACGCGATTAACGTTGCGGTCACCCGTGATGGCGGTCTGTTTGTAGGCGGCGACAGGGTTACCAAGGACCAAATCGGCCAAAAGGTCGCTGATCTCGAATCTAGAAAAACCAACCCGGGTGACGATCACTCGGTCTATTTCCGGGCCGACACGCGTGCCAATTATGGCAACGTGATGGATGCGATCGACGGTCTGCGTACCGGCGGCGTGAGCCAGTTGAACTTGTTGACTGATTCGGTCAATGAGACTCACTGAAACTTTTCAGGTCCGGCGCAACTCGGGCCTGCAACGCGGTTTCCGGTATCGGCTTAGCGCAGCATATCAGGGAGGTTCAATATGGGAATGAGTGGAGGCGGCGGTGGTGGTTCGGTCGCCAGCATCAATGTAACCCCGTTAATCGACGTTCTTCTTGTACTTTTGATCATTTTCATGGTCATCGTGCCGAATAACCCCCACGGTCTGGAAGCCCTGGTGCCCCAGCCCCCGAAAAACAAGACAGTGGATCCACCGCCGAATCAGCGCACGATCGTTGTGCAGGTCGCGCCTACCGGCGGCGGTCAGTTGTCCTACAAGATCAACGAGACCCCCTTCAATCGGCAGGACCTGACTTCCGAGCTGCAGAAGATTTTCGCGCTCCGCACGGAAAAGGTGATGTTTGTGAAGGGGGACCCGAAACTCGATTTCGGTCCCATCGCACAGGTCATCGGCTATGGGCATGCTGCGGATGTGACAAACATCGGCATCATGACACCGCAGGTCGAGGCTGGCCACTAGACCGCTTTCAACACACGACGCTCTGGCGGGCGGTGGCGTCAGTCACCGCCCAAGCCTTCACGGCCATTTGATGGCATCTCTAGAGCCGTTCTCTGTGGGGTATAAAGCTGGACACTTTGCTTGAATTTGTTTCTGTCTGACTGTTTGCAGATGACTCGTGCGTACAGTGATGATCTGCGGAAGAAGCTGTTGGAGGCCCATGCTGCCGGCAAAGGGACGTCGCACGAACTTGCCGAACGTTTCGGTGTGAGTGTCGGCGAGGCGTTCAAGGTGTCAGCGGCAGACGGGATCTGCGCCGTGCTCCCAGCCGGATCGATGGAGAGCGGGCGCGCAGAGAGGGTATAGGACGCTTCGTGGAGTCGTAGTTACAGGTTGAAGAGCTCGCGCAGGCGCTTTGTTTGCGTTCTGCTCACTGGGATCTCGGTGCTTTTCCGGTCATCCATGCGCAGTTTGTAGCTCGACTTGAACCACGGCATTACCTCGCGTATGTGTTGCAAATTTACAAGATACGATCGGTGAGCCCGCCAGTAACTGCCTGTGTCCAACTGATCGGCCAGCTCCTCCAAAGTACGCACATTGGAATCGCCCTCCAAGGTTTTTGTCACAACGCGAACGCGACCCTCCTCGATCGAAGCGAAGCACACATCCTTCTGATCCACAAGCAGAAGCCGGTCGCCGAGACGGACGACCACGCGTCCGGTCCGTGCTGGCATTACGCCGGGGGAGGGTGCGCCACCCAGGGCTTGCTCCTCCACCATGCGCAGCAGGGTGTCCAGCTTTGCCTGAGCGAGTTCCCAAAGCCCCGCACGACCAGGCTGGCCAGAGCCGGCGTGTGAAACGACGGCGAGGGTCGAAGCCTCATCAGGGGAATCGGCTCCGGATGCCGTGGACAACTCAGCGGCATTGCGAAGACCATCGGTCGCGTCCTCCGGAGCCCGCGCCCGCGCCCGCAGCTTCTCGAGTGTCTTCGCCAGGCGCTTGCTGTCAAAGGGTTTTAGAAGGTAGTCAACTGCATTCACTTCGAAGGCCTTGACGGCGTACTGGTCAAAAGCGGTGGCAAAGACGACCTGCGGCAGCGGCGAGCGGCGTTCCGCGGCAAGAAGCTTCCGGATCACCGCAAAGCCATCCAGCCCGGGCATCCGTACATCCAGAAAAACCACGTCGGGCCGATGGGTACGGATCAGGTCCACGGCTTCTATTCCGTTTGAGCCCTGCGCCAGAACAGAAACACCTCCCGCACGGTCCAGCAGGTACTTCAGTTCCTGCCGTGCGAGTGGCTCATCATCGACGATCAGAGCTGTGAGGGGAGCGGATACCATGAACCGACTGCTCTCGACTATACGCTGCGGTGTCCGCCCTAGTCGCTGTAGGCCCGCAACCGGCCGGGCGCGCCGTCCTGGGCCAGATCATGTCCGCACGTGGTGCAGAACACGTCAGTGATCTTCACTCCGCGATGGCAGGTACCGCAAACCGGAGCCATCTGAAACTGACATTGCGGGCAGAAATGGAAGCCCAGGGCAATGGGTGTGGCGCAGTTCGGACAGCGCGACTGCACGGGCTGGCGAAGAAGAAAGTAAACCACCGCCCCAATCCCGCCGGGTAGAACCACGCAAACCAGCATCCAGAGCCCGGCGGACATCCCGCGGCGCTTCACGTCACGACTGACGTATCCGAGCAGGAGAGCATAGCTGGCCACGAGCTGACCCCACGCCCAACCCATCATCAGTCGCAAGGGGAGCAGTTCATGCTTGTGGTGCGGCATGACGCTATGAAAGATGTACTGCGTCCCGGCGAATAGCAGGAAAGCAAGCGCCATCGACCAGCGCGGAATCATATGTAATTCATCATCGCCGCCGGAGGCATCAGCCTGCCGCGTTGTCCACCACGAACTCATAACGTCTGTTCTCCGTTACGTGGGCGGCGGCCCAGCCAGATAAGGGCCAGAATCACCACCGTCACCGGGAGCGACCACAATAGCAGAAGCAATACCTGATCGGCCGCGTCGGGCACACTGGTGGGCGTCAGATCATAGCCGGCCATCACAGACCAGATCGCATAACAGATGACCAGCAGCAAGGTTGAACATATGAAGAGGGGAGCAAACAAGCCCCGGGAACGCCGGCGCTGCTCTTGCATCTTCAGAGCTTCTTCGCGGATCACTCGATGCGTCCGGTTCACAACAGCGGCACGCGCCCCTCTCGACTCGCGCTCTTCGGGCTTAGAACTACCCATAGGTGGGCGATCACTCATAGGGCTGCCCCTGTGCTCTTTGGGCGTGCACGCAGGCCCACCAAAGCCGGTTTCAAAGAAGCCAATCCACGGTATAGGCGAGACTTCACCGTCGACAGCGGTGCCTGCGTCAGTGTCGCTATCTGATCCAGCGACATCTCCTCGTGAAACCGAAGGGTCAGCACCTCGCGATAACTTGGTTCCAGAGTATTCAGCACAATGGCAAGCTCCGCGGCATTCTCTTTGAATTCGTAGCGGTCCAGCGGCGAAGGACTCTCTTCGGCGATTTCAAATGGCCGTTCGTCCTCCCCACCTTCACGCATTTCGTCCAGCGACGCCATAGTACGTTTGCGGGAGAGATCAATCACCAGGTTGCGCGCGATCGTAAAGATCCACGTATCAAAACGCGCCTTGCCGTTGTATTGCGACCCGCGCCGCAGAACCCGGATCCAGACCTCCTGGAAGAGATCTTCGGCTACTTCGCGCTTGCCGGTAAGGAACATCAGATAGCGCATCAGCCGGTGCTGATAGGTGTCGATCAGCTGATCGAGCAACTCGGGATCCTGCCGCTTCAACCCACGCGCGATCGCGGCATTTTCCTGCTCGATGGCCCGAACGGCTTCCGCGGTGAGTACCTTGGCGTTGGTCACAGTCGCTAGGACGGAGATTGGCAAAAGAAAGTCTCCCAGGTTCAAAAAATCCCCACAAACAGTCTATCCCGCAGGCTCCGCGAGTGTCTTCACTGGCCTTTCGCTCGCAACAGAGTGGGTAAACTGAAGAGATGGACGTGCTCTACGGGATGCATCCGGTGAATGAGGCCTTGCGGGCACGCCCGGGTGAGCTCGACCATGTCAGCGTCGCCCGGGAGCGAGGAGCCCGCCGGGATGCCCGGGTGGAGCAACTCCTTGAGTTCTGCCGATCCGCTGGCGTCCGCGTCGACACCGAGCCGCGCGAGCAACTCACCCGCTACGCGGGTAGTGATCAGCACCAGGGCGTCGTCGCTTTTGTGCGCGAACGAAGCTTCTTGGCCTTGGAAGATCTGCTCGGCACACCCCCTGGCCCGAGCGGAAAACGCTTTTTCCTTGCCCTCGACAGCGTAGAAGATCCACACAACCTCGGCGCACTTCTGCGTTCCGCCGACGGAGCCGGCATTGACGGCGTCATTCTCCCGGAACGCCGTTCCGCCCCACTTTCCGCCGTAGTCGCCAAGACATCCGCCGGGGCGAGCGAGCACGCCCGCATTGCGCGTGTCACCAATCTCACCCGCGCACTGGAAGCCATGAAGAAAGCCGGGATCTGGATCGTTGGCCTGGACGAGCGTGGCGACCCGGTGTACACCGATTTCGACTTCCCCGCAGACTGCTGTCTGGTGCTGGGGGCCGAGGGCGCCGGCCTGCATGACATGGTCAAACGCACGTGCGACTTCCTGCTCCGCATCCCCATGGCCGGCAATGTCTCTTCGCTGAACGTCTCCGTAGCGGGGGCTGTCGTGATGTTTGAGGCGATGCGTCAAGGGCGAGGGCAGGGGGTTGCTCCCGCGAAGCCGGCCCGCGCGTCCAAACAGGACAGGCCGCAGAAGGGCCTCGGATCTTGAGGTTAGCTGCTCGTTCAATTTTCTTTTCCCACCTAAAAGCATGTTTTCTGGGGGCATTCCTGCTGGCGGACGTTTCCGCAAGAGCGCAGGCCCCTGCGCCCCTACCCACATCTCCGGCCCAGACGCCTGCCCCGCCGGACACCGCTGCGCCCGATCTGCCGAAGGGGGAGATCCTCATCCAGAGCCATGGCGAGCCGCAGTCCAGCACCCCACAGCCGGAGTTCAACGGTCCGCAAACTCCACCGAGGGTGCCGGACGAGAACGCGAAAGTCGCTGTCTCTGATGCAGAACGTGGCGCCCTCGCCTTCACCAGCTACGATCTCGACGCTCGCCTTGATCTTCCGCTTGCAGGGCTCACGGTGCGCGCTCGCGTGGAGCTTCGCAATATCAGCAGCACCTCTCTGGCCCAGATCCCGCTGCAAATCTCCTCCACGCTCCACTGGGAAAGCGCCACCCTGGTCGAGGGTGACCGCCGCACCCGCCTCGTCCTCGCGCAGCATCAACTCGACACCGACGCCGACCACACGGGCGCGGCCACGGAGGTCGTCCTCCCCCTTCCCGCGCCGCTTGCGCCCGGAGCCGCGATGGCCCTGGATCTCTTCTATTCCGGCAAGATCGCCCAAAATGCGGGACGCCTCGCGCGACTCGGCGCCAACGCCGCACAGGGAAAATCCGCCGACTGGGACGCCATCGGCCCGCAATGGACCGCTCTGCGCGGCTTCGGCAACGTGCTTTGGTATCCCGTCGCCTCGCCGCAGTTGTTTCTAAGCGAAGGCAACCAGCTTTTCACTGCCATTGGCCGCAGCAAACTGCGCGACCAGCAAACTCACGTGCGCCTGCGCCTGAGCGTGGATTACGTCGGTGAACCCCCCGCAGCAGCCTACTTCTGCGGTCGCCGCGCCGACCTGAAGGCCACCCCGGATGACCCTAACGCACCTACATCAATCGGTCCTGGGGTCGCGTCGGCCGAGTTCACTGCCGCTCCTCTGGGCTTTCGTCTGCCCAGCCTGTTTGTGCTAGAGAAAGCCGAAACTCTCCTTATGGACGACAATCCGGCGGTCCCTGCTCCGACGACCCAGGAATCCTACTCCTCCAGTGCACCCCAGCCAGACCAGCCCGTCAGTACTCCGCCCCCCGCGCAACAGGAGCCAACCAGCAACAATTCCGTCATCGCGCTTGTCTCAACCGATGCCGGAACGGCCGCCGGGCTGACATCGGCCGCGGACCGCGTCATACCGTTGCTCGCTGACTGGCTCGGCGCCCGTCCACTCTCCGCGTTGACCGTCCTCGACCACAACGGCCAGCCTTTCCAGGACGGTCCCCTCCTTGTCGCCCCTGCCGCCACGCTGCAGACCTCTACCGAAGCCCCGGCGATGGTTTATAGCCTTACCCATGCCTGGGTGCAAACCGGCCAGCCGTGGATGGACGAAGGTCTCGCCCAGTTCTTCGCCCTCCTTTGGGTCGAGCGCGAACAGGGCCGCGATGCCGCCGTAGTGCAGTTGAACGATATTCTGCAGCCCGTCGCCGCCGTGGAACCCGACTTCAGCGCGAAATCGCAAATTGCATCCGGCCAGCCACTCATTTCAGCCTCGGACGAGCTTTTCTATCGTCGCAAAGCCGCCGCCATCTGGTGGATGCTGCGCGACCTCGCCGGCGACAAACCCCTTCGTGCCGCGCTGACTGCCTGGCGAACGCAACCGGAGTCGCAGGAGTCGCCCGCAGCCCAGGCCCTCGCCTTCGAGCATCTGCTGGAGCGCCAAAGCGGTAAAGATTTCGGTTGGTTCTTCCAGGATTGGGTACTCCGCGATCGTGGCCTGCCCGATCTGACCATTGCCGACGTCCAAACCAGCCCAATCCCCGCGGGCGCAGGCCACAATGCCGGCTGGCTCGTAGCCGTGACCGTACGCAACGAAGGAGCCGCAGCCGCGGATGTTCCGCTGACGGTGCGTTCGGGGCAATTCAGCACGACCCAGCGCATCCGCATCCCGGGACTCACCCAAACCACCCAGCGCATTCTGGTGGAATCCACACCCACTGAAATAAGGGTGAATGACGGCACCACCCCCGAGGTCCGCGTCAGCAGCCACAGCCGTCAGATCAACGTAAGTCCTCAGTAATCACCAAAACTAACGCGGCGCACCTGTCCTGGGATAGTCGTATGGCGACAAACTTCGTGGCGTCAGCAGCGCTGGAGTCTGTCTCGGCGTTCCCGTCATAGGAGGGGCGCTTAGCCCACGAGGCGCACCTGCCGGTTCCAACCCCTTACAGCTCTGGGAGGCGCCCCAGGGATGTGTGCAGGAAAATTCTACTCGCGCCGCATCGATGCCAGTCGGAGGGTAAGGAAGCACTTTCTCCAGCCCGTCGCCCAACTGCGGCAGATAGCGCGCCGGCACCAGCAGCGCCGCCGCCGGTGCATTGCCGTTCACGTTCAGCACGTACCCAGCCGGTCCTACATTGCCGCTCACTGACACGGCCGCATTCGGCCCCAGGCGGACCGGCGTCGGATCAAGACGAAGCTGCAACACATTACGATCCGGCTCAACCGGCTGCAAACGCCAAACCAGATCATTCGTAGGCTCAGCTGCCGCAGGCTCTGCCGCAGTTCCTCCGCCACCGTCCACGGGCACGAGCATCTCTACTGTTCCGGACCAGGTACGGCCCTTGCGCTCTACCTGGGGCACCGGTACGCGCGGCAGATGCTTCCGCTTCGGAGCCGTCGGGGGCACAGGAGCGGCTGTTCCACGCGTCAGCGCCACGTCCACAACCCCCTTAGGGTGCAAATCTGTCGGCACCCGCGACGAAAAAAGCGACGCCCACAGCAAAGCCCAGCGCATCGGAATGCCCTTGCCCTGCAGCGAAGCCGAGTCCGCCTGGCCCGTCTGCAAACTCAAAGCATCCGCTGTGAAGGTGAGGGGCTCGGCAGCATCGTCCGGCATCGTGCAGGTAAGTCCCCGCAATAGCCCAGGCTGCACCGTAAACCCGGAACCGCAGGTAATTTGCAGATCCAAGGGCCGTGCCGGAAAAAACTCAGCCCGCCGCAAGCCGCCCAGGGTAAGTTTGCTCGCCAGCCGCGCGCTTCCAAGCGTCCCACTCAGCGCCACGTCCAGGTTCACTGAACCGCGCCAGCCCCAATCGTCGCCGCTCAGGACGCGGGTCGCCTCCCCCAACGGAGCGGCATGCCAGCTGGCATGGAAGTTGACCGGGACCGCCGCCGCCGTGTCCGCCCGCCGTAACTCGCCTTCCACCCGCACCGTGCCCGGATCCGTGATGTCCGTGTCCGTCCGCGCCGGATGGCCGATCAGGCGCACCCGCCACTGCTGCGAGGAGGGTAACCACAGCGCAAAGTCCGCATCTGTCAGCGAAAACGGAAGTTTTTCCACGCCCATCTTCACATTTACGCGCCCGCCTGTTGCTTCCACATAAGGAAAGCGCGGGGCCGGACCCGCGCGGCGCTGGCCCGTAGGCGCGCTGTCCACCCGTGAGGCATGCAGCAGAACCTCGGATAGATTCCACCGTCCCTCCGCATTGCGTACCAGATTCACGCTCGGATTGACGAAACGAACCGTCGAGAACTCCACCGGACGCCGCCACAACGAACTCACCCGTAGCGTGGCCTCTACCGAATCCGCGCGCACGGTCGGTTCCGACCCAAAATCTGGATCCTCGCTCACTACAAAGTTCTGCAGAGTAAAGCCGGGCACCGGCAAAAGGTGAAGCGAAACGTTATCCAGATGCACCGGTCGGCCCAGGCTGGCGCTCATGGTCTGCGCAATCTGGCCGCGATAACGGTTTGCATTGATGAGCGGAAGCGCCAGCGCAGCCAACGCGATCAGCAGGGCGATCAGTGCACCCCAAACCAAACGGCGCCCCACGGGGGAAGGCCCGGACTTCATCCGATCAGGCGAAGACTCTTCCGGAATGGACGGCTCGGATGCGGTATCGGAAGGGTGCAGGCGCATGGGCGATTTTGGCGAGCCACCGGCTCGGCGAGGAGCAACTCCTAACGCACCACGTGGAAGGTACGGCTCCACCGGGTTTGGCTCAGGAAGTGCGTAAACTCATGCACGAAGAAGGCGATCCGCTCACCAGGACTGGTTTTGTCCTCCTGGTCGGCGGGCGTCTGGAAGGACCAGTACACAAACATCGGACGGCCTTCAATATTTTCAACAGGCACGAAGCCCCAGTACCGGCTGTCCAGACTTTCGGTGCGGTTGTCGCCCATCGCGAAGACCTTACCCTGCGGTACCACCAGCTCGCCATTCTGGATATGCGTAGGCAGATCCTCACGCCAGGTCTCGCGCAGTTGCGCGTCGGGTGCCGGGGTTACGCGCGGGAAATCGTCACGGTACGCGTCGTAGGCGTGTTGCGCGTCTTCATCGTCGCGCGGTTGCTGTGCATACGGCTCCACCTGCGGAATCCCGTTCACGTAGACGGTGCCGTGATCCATATGGAGGCGGTCCCCAGCGATCGCAATGGCACGCTTGACCAGGATGATGTCAGGCGGGTCGGGCGGCACGGGGTTCGGTTTGAGAAACACGATCACATCGCCCCGATGCACCGGCCGGTAGTGCACAAACGGCGCCCATTTCGTCTGCGGCGAGAGCGTGATCCGGTCGACCACAACGTGATCGCCAATCAGCAGCGTCTTCTCCATCGAAGCCGAGGGAATCTCAAAATTCTGAAAGACGAAGCCAAAGATGAACAGCCCAATGACCAGCACGACGGCCATCGAGGCCAGCGCCTCCAGCGGCGTCTCTGTATCAGTCGCTTTTTCCTTTTCCGCGCGCGTGCGGGCCGGTTCCTCGGGCACCACCACCGGCGCAGTCGCGCTCTGCTCCACCATCTGGCTCAATGTCCTCACTCCCGCATTCGGCTGACGACGCAGGCAAGGAACAGTGTAACCGAGTCGGCCCAGCTCCCCTGAGCTCCACCCAGCTCAGCGCAAAACCCGCACCCTCCCCCGCACCCAGCCCGCTACCCACCGTAAGCGTTCCAATGGCCCGCCCTCCGGCGCATCCGCCCCATTCGGCACCGCCCAGTACACCAGGACAGGCCGCCCCACCACCGAAGCTTGCGACACAAATCCCCAATATCGGCTGTCTTCGCTGTTGTTCCGGTTATCCCCCAACACAAAATACCGCCCTGGCGGAATAAGCAGGTTTCCATCTTCCCGCAGCGTCCGCCGCAGCTCCAGCCACCACGCCGGGTCCACATTCGGGTCCGTCTCATGAAGGTTCGGAAACTCATCCCGGTACACATCCGGCCGCCCTGGCGTATAGATCGCATAGGGCTCCTCGAGCGGCACATTGTTCAAAAACACGCGGCCATTCCGCATGTGCAGCCGGTCTCCCGGCATCCCGACCACTCGCTTCACCAGCAGCCGCGAGGGCTCAGGAGGGAAGTGAAACACCAGCAAACTGCCCCGCCGGATCGGTGCCGGCGCCAGGATTCGCTTCTCAAGCCGATCCCAAAGCCCCGCCCGGGTCTCCGCCGCCACGGCGAACTTGCTGACCAGCACAAAATCCCCAATCTCCAGCGTAGGTACCATCGACGCCGAAGGAATCCGGTACGTCTGCAGGGCAAACGTCACCAGAAACATTCCAATTACCACAACCCGCAGAACTGCCGAAACCGTCCCCAGCAAACCCGGACCTACAGGACGAGCACCGAACTGCTCCTTGCGCCCTGATCCGTGCCGCCCGCCAAAGGTCTCACGACTCAAGCAACCCGCTCCGGATCCCTGCTCCCTGCTTGCGTCTTCCCTTCGCTTTCCCACCGCGCCAGCGCCACCTCAGCCGCAGCCTGCTGTGCCTCTTTCTTGCTTCCTCCCTCACCCATCGCCAACCCGCGCATCGTCCCATCCGGCCCCGCCAACTGCACCTCGACCGTAAACTGCCGCGCATGCGCCGGCCCCGCCTCGCCGGTATCCACATACACCAGCCGTCCTGCGCCCACAGCTTGCACGCGCTCCTGCAACCGGCTCTTTGCATCCCGCAGCGCGGTGCGTCCTGGCGCCGCAGCCAGCGCCTCCCGGATCCCCGGCAGATCCGGCTCAACCAGAAGCCGTCCCACCATCTCCCGCACCGTCTTTACCGCCTTTTCCCCCGATCGCGCTCGCGCGTCCGAAGACCTCGTTACATCCAGATACACCGCCCCGATGACCGCCTCCGCCGTATTAGCCAGTACTGCCATCCGCTGCCGGCTTTCCACCGCTTCCGCGCTTCTCCCCAGCCTTAGCGCCGCGCCCAGCTGCAGATGCTCCCCCAGCTCCGCCATCCGCTTCCGGCTCACCAGCGCCGCCCGCATCCGCGTCAGCTCTCCTTCCGTGCGCTCCGGAAAGCTCCGCAGCAGAAGCTCGGTCACCACCAGCCCAAGCACCGCATCGCCCAGAAACTCAAGCTGTTCGTTGTCGGTACCAGGCTCATTCGGCTCATCGCCGGTGGCCTTCGCTCGCCCCAGCCGCGCCTCGTAGATAAACGAGCTATGCGTCACAGCCAAAATCAGAAGCTCAGGCTTCTGGAAATGGTACCCAAGCCTTTCCTCCAACTCTCTCAACCTGCTGTCCGCACCATCCTGCGGCAGTGGTGCCGCAAGAACCTTTTTCGCCCCGGCAGCCTTCTTGCCGCTCGCTTCACGCTTCATCCGCTGAGTCTACTGTGGCGGCTTAGCGGGCTTGTACGCTTCTTTCTGCGCCTTCCCCGTTGGATCGAAATCCGCATCTTCATCCTTCGGCGCCTGCGCCCGGCGGGGCAGGGCAAAGGGCTGCTTGATCCCACTCTCCGCTGCCGTCCTCGTATCCGGCCGCGCATCCCGCGCCGCCAGCGCCGCCTGGTACTCCGCGACCGCATGCGGCCGGTCCGGCGGATTCATGTTGTCGTATAGACGCCCCAGGTAGATGTGGCTCCACGCCACCGTGCGCGGGTCATGGCTCATCTTCAGCGTCTCTTCGAACCCCTGAATCGCTTTGTCCGGGTCTCCTTCCATCAGATCGATCCGCGCCAGCACATATCGCGCCCGCCCATGATCCCCCGCCGGATCCGCCATCGCTTTCCCCGCCAGATCCGCCGCCTCCGGGATCTCTCCCTTCATCAGGTCTGCTTCGGCTAATTCAACCCCCTCCGGCGTATGCGGCTTAGCTGCTACGTTGCGGCCTAGCGGGTCGCGCCCTGCCTCCGGCACAAACACAATCCCTTGCGCCCGCCGCCGCTCCCCATCTACGTCCATGCCATAGATCATCGGCGCAATCTCCTCGCGAAGGCCTCCACCGTTGCGCTCCAGCGCACCCAGCGCACGGTAGAAATACCCCGTCAGCACCCAGCCTGCCCGCTCATCCCGCACCGCCAGTACATTCTGTGCCGCCACGTTCTCGCGGTCATAGATTGCCTTCGCCGCCTCATATTGGTCGATATCGCCCCGCGCCTTGCTTTTCGGCTTCTTCGGCGCCGCATCCGGGATCGCATAGAGATGCGCTTCAATCGCCTTGATCAGGCACTCCGTCAGCAATGCCTCCACATCGTTCTTGTATTCAAACCCTATCGGCGCATCCGCCACCCCACGAAGCAACGGCTGGATCCGCTCCATGGCTGAGCCGCGGCTGTAAACCATCGGCTCCACGACGTAGTGCAAATAGATGTGCCGTACATCCTCCATGCGCACCGGGTCACCTGTGCCGCGGTTATCCGGCGACATCACAATGATGTAATCCGTCCCATAAATCCGCGCATTTGTCACCGCCGGCGACAGCATCGGCTCCAGTAAGACCAGAAAGCGCCGCCCATCATAGGTCGACACCGGCTGATGCAGGTAAATGTTCGTGTTCAGGAGGGTCTGCGTCATCGGGTCATGCACTCGCGCCGCCAGCGCTTCGTACTCCGCGCGATGCTTCACAAAAACCAGGTGCAACTGTGTCGCTTCCGCAAAGGTTCGCAGCAGCGGCAGCACGTTCACCACCGCGGCAGCCTGCGGCGGCAACTGCGTCTCATCGACATTGGGCGTCAGCTCCGGCGGTGGTGACAGATACAACGCCAAGGACACATACTGCCCCACGTTCTGCGCCGAGTCCTGCAACCGATGCTGGGCAACGTAAGCGCACATCGCATCGCGGCTCGTCCGCGCCGACTCACTTGCCCCGAGGACCTCATTGAGTTCCGCCCGCACCTCGCTCCGCACCGGAGCCGAGTGATCCAGGTCCCCGTCATACCCACACACGTTCAGCGCGGTTGCGACTTCAAAGAGGGGCTCGCTGTACTCCAGCGTCACAGCCGCGCCGCCCGGCTCGACCTGCGCCACGCGCGGGCGCGCCACCGGATTGTTCTGATTCATTGCTTGATTGCTACCCGGCTCCGAGGAAGAAGACGAGGAACTCTGCGCCCAGCTCGTAGGGCCGAGCAGCACAGCCAACACGCACAAGGTAAATAGTCGAGGACTTCGGAGGATCACAGCGGTCTGACGCACGCGTTCAGTCTAGGGAAGCAGCCCCACCCTGGGCAAGCGTTCTGTACGCCTTTAGCTCTGCGCAGAAACAGCCGTGAATGTGATCATCGCGTGTCCACGCACCGGTACCCCAAAAACCGACGCCGGCCTGAATACGCTCGAAAGCAGATTCTGTTCGATCCGCAACCGCGTCGCCGGGTCATTGGGGCCATCGATCAGGTCATAGTCATAAACTCGGCCATTCGCGTCCACCTTCGCATCCACCATCACGGCCGCAAAGGTTCGCCCCGGAGCAATCGGCATCGGCGCCGCTTGCGAATACAGAAATTTCGGCGCGTTCATATGAGCCATCCGCTCATCATTGGCCTGAACCGGAATGGCGCCAGACAAAAACCACGAAGCGCTGCCTAAAATGACCAGGGTTGCCGCTAGACCCGCCCCCAGACGCAAACCGGCAGGAGCGAGCGTCCCCTGGCAGAAACCCACAAACTGCTGCCATGGCGAGAGGTGCCGCCCTGTAACAATTTCGCTGGCCAGCGCATCCCGCAACATTGCCTGCAACTCGGTTGGTACCTCCGCCGGCCCAAGCTCTCCCAGAGCCTCCTGCACCGACCGCCACGCCTTGAATTCAGCCTCGCACCCTAGGCATTCGCGCATGTGAGCGGCTAGTTGCGCCATCGTATGCCCATCGAGTGCGCCATCCAGGTAAGCCGAAAAACCCGCTCGCGTCTGCTGACAGGCTTCGCTCAATTCCTCGAGCACGACCACGGTCTCTTCGGCACAGATCACAACGCCACCACACCTTCCTTCGATCTGATGCTGGTACGGGCCTTGGGACTTTTTGGTTCCTTCGCTTCTTTCACCTGCCTTGAAAATGCTTGCGGCGGCAAAGTAACCCGCAATTCATCCCGCAGCGCCGCCCGCCCCCGCATCAACCGGCTCTTCACGGTCCCGACGTTCGTCTGCAGAATCTCCGCAATTTCTTCGTAGGCGAATCCTTCTATCTCGCGCAGCACCACTGCCGTCCGGAAAACTTCCGGAATCCGGTGCAGCGCTGCCTCTACCCGCTCCCGCAACTGCGTCCGCGCTACATTGTCGAAGGGCGACGCATCCCCGGTCGCCAGCATATCCACCAACGACAGCGATTCGCCCTCCTCATTCTCCCGGGAATCGTCCAGCGTCGTCTCTTGCTGCTTGTGCCGCGTCCACCACCGCCGCTGGTTGGAGGCCTCATGCACCGCAATCCGGTAAATCCACGTCCGCAGGCTCGCCTCGCCATGAAAGCTATGAATGTTCCGGAAAACCTTTACAAACACTTCCTGCGTCACGTCGGCCGCGTCGGACGGATCTCGCAAACTACGCGCGATCAGCGAATACACGGGTCGGCTATATTGAGCAATTAACTGAGCGAAAGCCGTCTCGGAACCAGCTTTCAAATCGTGCACAAGGGTCAGTTCTTCGGCTCCAATCGCCAACGCACTCGCCAGATCGCTCATCGCACCTCACCACGGAGGAATACCCCGCGCCACTTGGCACGGACAGACGAATACAGTAGGTCCTTGGATGAGCCTCTGTCCAGCATTTGTTGCCAAGACCAAAGCGATACCAAGAAAATTCAGCTAAAACCAGAACTTGTGCTTCCGCAAAAGACTGCGCCGCCGGCGGCCGAGTGCTCGCTCACTCTACCGGTATAGACACCGCAAAGAAGGCTCTTGTTCCCAAAATGCAGAAGCGTTTCCACGCTGTTACCTGTTCCCCGCGGCTTTTCTCCGTATCCTCCTCTCGCTGTTCCAAAGCTCTCCGAAGTCTGTCTCCCTCTCGGGCGACGCAGGTCTTCCTTCCCGCACTTGACTCGAAAAGAATCGCCAGCGAAGATAGAGGAGTTGTCTTCCCAAAGAGTGGGCCTGTGGCGCAGCTGGGAGCGCGCTTCCATGGCATGGAAGAGGTCATCGGTTCGATCCCGATCAGGTCCACCAAACATTTCAACAACATAGCAGACACCCGAGAAACAGTTTGGTAGCAACTTGGTAGCAAA
>CAXUDN010000001.1:63407-90943 GCA_964249715.1 uncultured Acidobacteriaceae bacterium | reverse complement strand
AGCTCTTCGATGATTTCCATGGCGCGGATTTTCGGGGCGCCGGAGAGGGTGCCGGCAGGGAAGCAGGCACGAAAGGCGTCGAGAGGGGCGAGGCCGGGGCGGAGTTTGCCTTCGAGGGCGCTGACGAGGTGCATAACGTGGGAGTAGCGCTCGATGAACATGAGCTCTTTCACGCGGACGGAGCCGAATTCGCTGACGCGGCCGAGGTCGTTGCGGCCAAGGTCGACGAGCATGACGTGCTCGGCGACCTCTTTGGCGTCGGCGCGGAGGCTTTGTTCGTGGGCGAGATCGGATGCCTCGTCTGCGCCGCGGGGGCGGGTGCCGGCGATGGGGCGGTATTCTACGCGGCCTTCTTTAACGCGTACGAGCAGTTCGGGGGAGGACCCTACGATGTGGCACTTGCGGGTTGGGCCGGGCTGGGCATCGAGGCCGAAGCGGAGAAAGTACATGTAAGGAGATGGGTTAACGACGCGAAGCGAGCGGTAGATCTCGAAGGCGTCTACGCCGGGGATGCAGTCGAAGCGCTGGGAAAGGACGCATTGGAAGACATCGCCGGCGGCGATGTATTCCTTGACCTGATCGACAGCGGCTAGAAATTGCTCCGGTTGGGTTCGGGGTGTGATGTGCAGCGAGCCTGCGGCGGCGGAGGGGGCTGGGCGGGTGAGGGGTTGATCGAGGAGGGCTTCGAGTTCGTCAAGGCGGGCCTCGGCGTCGTCAAAGGCGGCGGCGGCATTCTGTTCTGTGAGCGGTGCGCGGGCGCCGGCGGTGACGATCAGGTGGATGGCTTGTTTGAGGTGATCGAAGGCGAGAACCTGGTCGAAGAACATGAGGTGGGCGTCGGGGGCCTGGAGTTCGTTGACGGTCAGGTCAGGCAGACGCTCGATCTGGCGAACGATGTCATAAGCGAAAAATCCTACGGCGCCGGCGGTGAACGGGGGTAAGCCGGGGAGTTTGGCGGGGCGGTGGGCCTCCAGTTCCCTTTTGAGTTCGGCGAAGATGTCGGCGGCGTGGGTTTGGGGGGTTGCGGGGCGGGTTTGGGGTGCGGGTCCGCCTTCGCGGACGGTGACCTGGCCGTCGCAGGCGGTGAGGACGCGGTAGGGCCGGACGCCGATAAAGGTGTAGCGGCCGATTTTTTCGCCGCCTTCGACGGATTCGAGGAGAAAGGCTTCGGGTTCCTCGGCCGCTACGCGGAGAAAAGCGCCGACGGGAGTTTCCAGATCGGCGGGGACGGTGCGGGTGACCGGGATTAATGTATGCCGGCTTGCAAGTTCGAGAAATTCGGGTAAATCGGGGGCTGTTTCACTGCCGGGCATACGGTCCATAGTAATCAAACGGGATACCACCTTTGGTGGCTTGCCAAACCCTGGTGGGGGGGCCTAGTATCGGCCCGTTTAGCTGGTTTGACCCCGGCAGCAGGAAGAAACCCGCCTCTCCGACCACCCTCGTACGTCAAAGAAGAGGTGGGGCTGCAAGCAGCCAGAGAGGATCACTATGGCCCTTGAAAATCTGGTCCCGACACAACAAGCGTTGGCAGCACGGCCGGGTCCTGTAGGAAAGAAGGATAGCAGTATGGCAGTACAGAGCAGTCAGGTTTCGCTGGCGCAGGAAACCAACCCCTGGGAGGCACAAGCCGCCCGATTTGATACAGCCGCACGGAAGCTGAATCTGGACGCCGGACTTTGGAAGGTTCTGCGGTATCCCCAACGAGAGATTATTGTGCACATCCCGGTCCAGATGGATTCGGGCGAGGTGGAAGTGTTTACGGGCTACCGGGTACAACACTCGGTGGCGCGGGGTCCGGCCAAGGGTGGGATTCGTTACTCTCCGGATGTTTCGCTGGATGAGGTAAGGGCGTTGGCCTCATGGATGACCTGGAAGTGCGCCGTGGTGAATATCCCCTTTGGCGGGGCGAAAGGTGGCGTGATCTGCGACCCGAAGACAATGAGCCAGGGTGAACTGGAGCGGATGACGCGACGGTATACGGCGGAGTTGATTGAGTTTATCGGGCCGGAGAAGGATGTTCCGGCGCCGGATATGGGCACGGATGAGCAGACGATGGCATGGATTATGGATACGTATTCCATGCACTTGCGGCAGACGGTGACGTCAGTGGTGACGGGCAAGCCGATCAACATGGGCGGGTCGCGTGGACGGCGCGAGGCTACGGGCCGGGGTGTTTCGGTGGTGTGCGATGAGGCGCTGAAGCACCTGGGTATGCGGCCGGAAGATACCACGGTGATCGTGCAGGGGTTCGGGAACGTGGGGTCGAACGCAGCGCGCTGCCTGTGGAGCAAGGGCTACAAGGTGATCGGAATCGCGGAGTACGACGGCGGTTTGTATAACCCGAATGGTCTGGATATTTCGGAGTTGCTGCAATACAAGGCGCGGAACCGGACGATCCATGGTTTTCCGGAAGGTGAGGCCGCGGACAAGGATGAATTGCTGCTGAAGCCTTGCGGGATTCTGATCCCGGCGGCCACGGAGAACGTGCTGACCAGTGCCAACGCGGATCGTGTGCGGGCGCGGATCGTGTGTGAAGGGGCGAATGGCCCGACGACGACCGTGGCGGACGACATCTTCGCGCAGAATGGCGTGTTTGTGATTCCGGACATCCTGGCAAATGCCGGGGGTGTCACCACGAGCTACTTTGAGTGGGTGCAGGACCGTATGGGGTACTTCTGGACGGAGGGGGAAGTGAACCAGCGGCTGGACCGAATCATGAGCGACAGCTTTACGGACGTGCTGCAGTATGCGGTGGCGCACGAGGTGGATAACCGGATTGCGGCGTATATGTTGGCGGTAGACCGGGTGGCGTATACGACGAAGCAGCGTGGGATGTATGCCTGAGTGGTTTGGGATGTGATGCAGGACGCCGGCGCGCTTTGCCGGCGTTCCTGCACGGTTCCGGGCGATGTGAGGCGTGTGACAGAATGACAGTCAGGCCGGGCTGCCCGTGAATCTTCCCAATTCCATTACGTTGAGCCGCATTGCCGCCGTTCCGGTGTTGATCTGGGCTTTGTCCGGATCATCGCCGATCCATGGGATCCATGGCGAGCAGGAAGTTTTCGCTTCGCTGGTGTTTATTGCGGCGTCGATTACGGATGGCCTGGATGGGTACCTAGCGCGGAAGCGGGGACAGATTACAACGCTGGGGATGCTGCTGGATCCGCTGGCGGACAAGATGATGATCAGCGCAGCGTATATCGTGCTGGTGGCGTATAACCCGGGCGTGGTGAAGCCGTGGATTGCGGCCGTGGTGATTGGGCGGGAGTTTCTGGTTTCGGGGTTGCGGTCGATTGCGGCGTCGGAGGGGTTCACGATTGAGGCTTCGGATATTGGGAAGCTGAAGACGGTGATCCAGATTGTGTCCGTGGTGGCGGCGATACTGAATCACCGGTGGGCTGTGTGGGATTTTGGCGGCCCGTTTGTCGTGGGGGTACACCTGATTGCGGTGGTGGCAATTTACTGGATGACGGTGGTGTCGATTGTGTCGGCGGTAGATTACTTTGTGGGGTTCTGGAAAAAGGTCGAGGGGGCGAGCGATACGCGGCGAAAGCGTAAAGGGGCGGTGTTAAGCCGGCGGAAGCCGGTGGTGGAGAGTGGAGCTTAGGGGTTCTCCGGATCGGGGTCTGCAAGCCGACCTCAGCGACTAAAGCCGCTTGTGTGCGGAGTATCTATGGCACAGCTGAAGCTGTACCCCTTCTTTTATGCCGTGCCTTCCTGGAGACGTATGCGTCGTGAGGCCATGGCCCCTTCTTTTGGCCGTGCTTTTCTGGAGACGTATGCGTCGTTAAGCGGTGCTCCTTCTATTTTGGAGGGCTCGAATGATTGTGTCTGCCAAAGCGGGTACGGTGGCTTCGGGAGATTCAGCGTGGGGTGGGAAGCCGAGGCCGCGTAGGGTTTCTGAGGTAATAGGGCCGATGGAGACGCGGAGGGAAGGCTCTGGCAGGGTGACCGCGGTGGCTTCGCAAAGGGCCAGGAGGTTGCGGGCAGTGCTGGAGCTGGTGAAGGTGATGGCGTCGGGGTAGTTTGTGGGGCTTTTGAAAAGGGTGTACAGGAGGTCTGCGGAACCGGGGGGAATCACGGTGCGGTAGGCGGGGGCGACCGTGACTTCGGCACCGGCGGCGCGGAGAATTTCGGGGAGAGTTTCGCGGGCTTCTTCGGCGCGGATGAACAGGAAACGGGTGCCTGGTCCGGCGTGGGGCAGGAGGGCTTCGGCGAGCGATTCGGCAACGGCCTGGGGAGGGATCAGGTCGGGGGTTAGGCCTTGGTTTTGTAGGGCTCGCGCGGTGGCTGGGCCGATGGCGGCTATTTTGGGGAGGGCGTGCGGGTGGGGGCGGGTGGCGAAAGCTTCAGCGGCATTAGCGCTGGTGAAGAGCAGCCAGTCGTACGTGGCGAGGTGGGCGAGGGCTCCATCAAGGGCCGCGTAGGAAGATGGGGGGACCGTTTCGATGGCTGGGATGAGGATGGGGTCGGCGCCGAGGGCTCGGAGGCGGTCGGCGAGGTCCGAGCCTTGGTGGGGCGCGCGGGTGATGAGGACGCGGGGCATCGAGCTCCAGTGTCGCAGAGCGATGCGAGTACGAGTTTAGTTCGGGTCTTTGGAGCGGGTATTGGTGACTGCGCCCATGATGCCTGCGCCGAGGAGGAGAATGGCGATGCCGATCACCCAGCGCTGGGGGACGTGCATGATGTGGCAGATATACAGAACACCGGCGATGAGAATGATCGTGCCGACAGTGTAGATGCCGAAGGACATGGGGATGCTCCGTACTTGAATTGGACGCTGGTCTGGGGGCCTGCGGGTTAGGATGCGGACGGTGCGGGAGCGTTGGTTCCAGTGGCGATGCTTTGAAGTAATCGGAGGTAGGTTACGCGGCGGACTACGTGGAAGAAGTCGGAGCCCAGGATGTAGAAGAGGGCGACGCCAATCCACCAGACGTTGATGTAGGCCTGTGTTTCCTGGGATTGGAACGGCAGAGGAGAGGCTGAGAAAGTCAGGGAGAGCACGAGGAGAATGACGCGAACGATGCCCATGACGAAGTTGGTCTCTATGAGCTTGGCGCGGAGTTGCTGGCGTTGCTGGGGGGTGGCGAGGGTCGTGGGTGTCAGGGCGCGGATGGGGGTCAGATCGAGGAACCAGACGGTGGTGGACCAGAGGGCGAAGGCGGCGAAGGTGATGAGGATGGCCAGGGCGGTGAGAAGCACGAGATTGGGTTCGGCGCCCTGTTGGGAGGTGATGGTGAGGTGGATGGCGGCGCGGATGGCGAGCGACCAGGCGGTGAGGATGAGGAGGTAGGCGATGACTCGGAGCAGGCTGAAGAGGGCCATGAGACCAATGCGGGGGCGAAGGGATGGGTCGGCTCGGCGGAGGATGGCCATGCGGCCGAGGGCGGCGGCGAGGCTCCAGACGAGGAGTGCGAGGGGAATCCACCACTTCCCTATTTGCCGGATGACCGGAAGGTAAAGACTGGCCTGATGGGCGAGGGTGGTGGTGGACCGGACGGGGTCGAAGAAGGTGAGATTTTCGAGAGCGTCGGTGTCGAGGGGGATGGCTGTTATCGAGGGTGCAAGGGTACGCCAGGCGATGTAGAGCAGGGGGGCGGCTGCGAGCCAACGCCAGAGGAGTTCGAAGGCGGTGAGAGAGGGGTGTTTCCAGACGAAGGACATGACGCCGACGAGGGATTGGGTGCCGCGGAGGGGAGTGATGGGAGTACGCTGCTCTGCAGACGCGACATCGTTCCTAGCCATCGTAGGCAGCTTTGCTCCCGCTATTGCTGCTTCGATTCGACGACGGCTACACGCTCGTGCAGGCTGGTGATGGCTTGCAAAATCTGAAGCATATCGCGGTGATGTGCGTCAGCCTGCACGTCGACCCGCGTTGATAACCTGTCGATGTGTGAGTCGACGCCATCGACACGCTTGTCCAGCGTCGAAAGTCTGGAATTGTTGGAAAACCAGGCAAGGATCACAAGGACACTCGGGATGCCTATGGAAAGCGGCAGTTGCAGCTCGGTCATCCGGTTCCTCCCTGACGAAGGTTAGCAGGTCTTTCATTTTATTTGAGGACGAGGTTGATTAGTTTGCCCTTGATGATGATGGTTTTCACCAGGGTTTTGCCGTGGAGGCGGGCGGCTACTTTTTCGTTGGCCAAGGCGGTGAGTTTCAGGGTTTCTTCGTCGGCGTCGGCGGGAACTTTGATCACGGTGATGAGTTTGCCGTCGGCCTGGACGGGAATTTCGACTTCGTCTTCCTTGGTGAGTTCGGGGTTGGCGAGCGGGAAGGGTTGGTGGAAGGCGTGGCCGGTGCCGCCGAGTTGTTCCCAGAGTTCGGCGGTCATGAAGGGGGCGAAGGGGGCGAGCATGAGGGTGATGCTGCGAAAAAGCTCGGCGAGGATGGGGGTGGGAATGGCGCCGGAGTCGATGAGGGGTTCGGCGCCGGCGAGTTCGTTGACGAGGATCATGACGGCGCTTATGGAGGTGTTGAAGTGCCAGCGGCCGTCGAAGTCGTCGGTGATTTTGGTCAGGGTGCGGTGGAGGGTGCGAAGGAGTGCGGTGGCGGCTGGGTTGGGGGCGGGGGCGGCTGACGAAACTGCAGGTCTCTCCACTTCGCTGACAGATGTCAGCTCCGGTCGAGAGGACACATCCACTGGAATAGAACGCACGAGCGGGGTGTATTTGGTGGCGAGGCGGTAGAAGCGGGCGAGGAAGCGGTAGACGCCGGCTACGCCGTCTTCCTGCCAGTCAAGTTCGCGGTCGGGGGAGGTGGCGAAGAGGGCGTAGACGCGGGTGGCGTCGACGCCGAACTTTCCGATCATTTCGTCGGGGGAGACGACGTTGCCTTTGGACTTGGACATCTTGGCGCCGTCTTTGATGACCATACCCTGGGTGAAGAGGCGGGCTACTGGTTCATCGTTGGCGATGAGGCCCAGGTCGCGCATGACTTTGGTCCAGAAGCGCGAGTAGATGAGGTGGAGGATGGCGTGCTCAACGCCGCCGATGTACTGGTCGATGGGGAACCAGTAGTTGGCTTTGACGGAGTCGAAGGGTGCGGTGCTGTTGTGGGCGTCGGTGTAGCGGTAAAAATACCAGCTTGAGTCGACAAAGGTGTCCATGGTGTCGGTCTCGCGGCGGGCGGGGCCGTTGCAGACGGGACAGGAGGTGTGGAGAAATTCAGGAACTTTGGCGAGGGGGCTGCCGCCTTCCTGGGTGATGGTGATGTGGTCCGGAAGGAGGACAGGCAGGGCGGATTCGGGAAGGGGGATGGGGTCGTTCGGCTGAATGCCTTCGTGACCCCTGGTGCAGTAGACGAAGGGGATGGGGGTGCCCCAGTAGCGTTGGCGGCTGACGCCCCAGTCCTTGAGGCGGTAGGTGGTGGTGCGCTTGCCGAAACCTTGGGTTTCGGCATGATGCCCCATTTTTTCCTGGGCTTCGAGGCAGCTTTCGCCGGTCCACTCGCCGGAGTCGATGAGGACGGCTTCCTCTTCGCCGGTGTAGGGGAGGGTGAGGTCGCCGGTGTCGTCGCTGGAGCCTCCGGAGACGCTGGGGGCGACGACGCGCTTGATGGGAAGGCCGTATTTGGTGGCGAACTCGTGGTCGCGCTCGTCGTGGGCGGGAACGCTCATAATGGCGCCGGTGCCGTAGTCGGCGAGGATGTAGTTGGCGACCCAGATCGGCACCGTTTCGCCGTTGAAGGGATTGGTGGCGTGACGGCCGGTGAAGATGCCGTGTTTGTCGATAGCGCCGAGATCGCCGGCTTCCTTGGCGGCTCCTTGCTGCGCAACCATGGCCTCGACCGCGGGGGCCAGTTCGGTATCGAAGCTGACCCAATGTTTGATGAGGGGGTGTCCGGGCGCGAGTTGGAGGCTGGTTGCGCCGAAGATCGTGTCCACGCGCGTGGTGAACACGGTGACTGTCATGTTGTCGGGGCAGCCCTGCACGGGAAAAGTGATTTCCGCGCCTTCGCTGCGACCTATCCAGTTGCGTTGCATGGTGCGGACTTTTTCGGGCCAGCCGGGGAGTTGGTCGAGCCCGTCGAGGAGTTCGTCGGCGTAGTGGGTGATGCGGAGGAACCACTGGACCATCTCGCGCTGCTCGACGAGGGTATCTTCGTGGCGCCAGCAGCAACCGCCGACGACCTGTTCGTTGGCAAGGACGGTGGCGCATTGGGGGCACCAGTTGAGGCGGGAGGTTTTGCGGTAGGCGAGGCCGCGCTCGTACATTTTGAGGAAGAACCACTGGTTCCAGCGGTAGTACTCGGGGAGGCAGGTGGTGACTTCGGTGCCGGCCCAGTCGTAGGCGAAGCCGAGGCGGCGCATTTCTGTGCGCATGCCAGCGATGTTGTTGAGGGTCCAGTCGCGGGGTGGGGTGTTGTTTTTGAGGGCGGCGTTTTCGGCGGGAAGACCAAAGGCGTCCCAGCCCATGGGGTGGAGAACGTTGTAGCCGCGCATGCGCATGTAGCGGGCGAGGGCGTCGCCGATGGCGTAGTTGCGGACGTGGCCAATGTGGAACTGGCCGCTGGGGTAGGGCAGCATTTCGAGGCAGTAGAACTTGGGTTTGGCCTGGGCACCAGGGGCGCTGGGGTCTGTCGGATCTTCGGCGCGGTAAAGGGCGGGGTCGGCGTCCCAGCGGGCCTGCCAGCGGGGTTCGATTTCGGCGGGGTTGTAGCGTGTGGGGTCTGTGGGGGTTGGGATCGCGGCTTGGGCGTCTTCGGGCATGCTGTTTCTTATTCTAATGAAGCGAATTCCGGGATTGTGGTTGGAGAAGCGAGGACTGCGCGCCGTGAAGGGGAGCGGGTCGTTTCTTGTAAACTCAGCCCGGATGGCCACACCTGAATATTCTGGCGGCGTGGCCGAGGCAGCGACCCGGCGGCGCTTGTATGGGGCTGCGGTTGTTGGCACACTGCTGGCACTTGCGGTGCTTGGGACTGTCTTGCGGACGACGCTTGGGTTTCCGCTGGATGACTCGTGGATTCATCAAACTGTGGCGCGGAATCTAGCTGTTTTCGGGTCTCTGGGATATCTGCCGCATCAGCGGTCGTCGGGGTCGACGAGTTTGCTTTGGACGGTTGTGCTTGCGCTGAAGTATCTGGCGGTGCCGGGGGTGAGCGCGGTGGGGTATGCGCTGGTGGTCAATGCGGCGTGCCTGGTGGGGGTTGTGCTGCTGCTGCTGCGGATGGCGCTGCGGGATCGCATGAGGACTGGGTTGGCACTGCTGTGGGCGGTGGCTCCGCTGGCGGACGGCAACTTCGTGTGGCTGGCATTTACCGGGATGGAACACGTGCTTTTTGTGTTTCTTTCATTGCTGAGCGTGGATCTTTGGGCTGCGGAGGAGACATCCGCGGTATGGGCCGGGATCGCGATGGGGCTGCTGGCGATGACGCGGCCGGAGGGAATGGTTCTGGGGGTAGCGATGCTTCTGATGCCGGGGCTGGCGAGGCGGACGCGGGGGGATGCCTTGCGGGCGCTGGTGCCGGCTGCGGTGCTGGCGGCGGTGCCGTTTGGGGTGAACTTGTTTACCTCGCATGCGTTGCTGCCGCTGACGTTCAAAGGCAGGCAATGGCTCTACCTGGGGAATACGGCGCCGTCTTTGGGAATGCGGTTAAGGCTGTTTGGGGAGTGGTTTCATCGGGCGCTGTACGCGGTAAAGGCGCCGCAGGCTGGGGGGTCGGTGGTCCTGGCGCGGGGGGGCTATTTCCTGGGAAGCTCGGCGTTGCTTTGCCTGTCGGGGGCAGGGCTGTGGTCATTATGGCGGGAGCGATGCCGGTTGACGCTGATGGTGTGTGGCTGGGGGGTGTTGCATTCTTTGCTGTACGTGGTGGTGCTTCCGACTTCGGGGCATGGGGGGCGGTATCAGCCGTTTGTGCTTATGCTGTTGGTGCCGTTGAGTGTGCGGGGGGTCTACGGGTCGGTGAAGTTTGCCGGGACATGGCGGATGCCGGTGACGGTGGCGGTTCTGCTGGTGTTTGCAGTGTTTTCGTTGCGGCTTTGGCGGGCTACGCTGCGGTCGGGGGTGGCGCATATTGAGGAGAGCCACGGGGTGATGGTGGGCTTTTTGAACCAGCATCTGCCGGGGGAGACGCTGGCTGTGTTTGATATCGGGCGAATTGGGTACGGCTATCGGGGAAGCGTTGTGGACCTGGGGGGGCTTACAGATACGAGGTACGCGGCGTACATGCTTTCGGGACGGGTGCCGGAATATCTGCGGGAGCATGGGATCCGGTATGTGGTTTTGCCGACGGAGATGGACCGCAGTTCCCGGTTGGCGGACAAGTTGAGGATTACCGGCAATCCGCAGGTGAAATTGGAACTCATGGATCGGGCGTGCAGTCCTGAGGGAGTCTGGCAGTTAGGATTTCTGCAGACGAACGACGCGTTTCAATGTCAGGAGCTGGATCGGGTTCGGTTCTGATTGCAGGGCAGAAGGGGCGCGGCGCTGGCAGGGATTTACTGCGCGAGCAGGGGCGCTTTGGCGAGCAGGGGCGAGGTGTTTCGGAGGTAGAGGATATAGGCGTCCTGTTCGGCGGGGGCCAGGTCGCCGCTCTTGTAAACGCCGAACTTCTCGTGCGGGAAGGTGCGGCGGATGACCTGGATGTAGTTGGCCTGGAGATAGGCGTCGAGTTGGGGCCAGCGCTCGAGGCGGCTAAAGCTGTTGTTTGTCATGAGGTCCTCGTTGCTGACGACGAGGACGGCGGGAGGATCGCGGCGCATCGCGTCCCAGAAGCGGTTGCGATAGTAGGCTGTGGCGAAGTTGTTGCGGGGTGAGAAGAAGAGCAGGTCGCCGGTGAAGCCTGTGTTTTCGACGATGCCCTCGTGGTACAGGGCGTTGAGGCAGCCGTAAACCAGATCGAAGCAAAAGACCTTTTCCTGGAGTTGGGCACCGCCGCCGAGGGTGCGAAGGTCGGAGCGAAGGGAAACGTAGAGGTCGGACTGGGCGGGGATCTTGGCGCCGTCGCGCACGGAGCGGGGGATGAAGCCAAGGAGGGCGTAGAGGAGAAGGACGGTTGCCCAGAGGCGCGGCCAGCCGTTGCGTTGCAGGGCGGTGAAGAGTTCCATGCCGACGAGAAGAAGGAGGAAGACAAGGAAGGTGTAGCGATGGTGAGGGAAGCCCTTTCGTTGGGCGAGGAAACTGAGCAGGCCAAAAGCGGCGCCAAGGGCGAGGATGTATTTGTCGTAGGACCATGGGCCGGAGTGCTTCCAGTTCACCACGGCGATTGGAAGCGTGAGGAGGGTCAGAGTGAGGAGGGATCTGGGGATGGCTGCGCGAAAGATTGCCGGCCAGGGTGGGGGAGCGATGCCGGCGTAGGCGGGAATCACGCGGGTAAGAATGAAGACAAAGCCTGGCAGGGCACGGTAGTACAGCAAGAAGCCCAGGCACAGTAAGCCAATCAAGAGCATGCCGAGGAGGGGCCAGAGCAGGTAGGACCAGGGTTTGAGGCGCTTGCGTTGGAGTACGATCCACGCGACGCCGAGCAGGGCCAGGGGCAAGACGATGTATGTCGGCTTAATGCTGGCGGCGAGCGCGCCTGCAAGGCCGGTGACGAGCATGGCTGCGGGCTTTTGATTTTGCAGGCTGAAGGAGAGCGCGGCGCAGGCGGCGAGCAGGAGAACGGTGACGACCAATTCCCTCTCAGCGGCATACTGGGGCCCCTCGGAGGCGTGTAGGGCGATGAAGATACCGGCGGCGAAGAGGCCGGCAAACCAGCCGACACCTCTTGCGAGATAGAGCATGCACGCGGTCATCAGGCCGAGGAGGGAGAACTCGTAGAGGCGCCAGGCCAGGTCGCCGGGGCCGAAGAGGCGCATGGCAGCAGCCTCGGTGAGGTAGGCGCCGGGCATGTTGTTGTCGGTGATGTCGACGTAGGGCTTGAGGCCGTGATGCATGAGGAAAATGACGTAATGCATGACGGGGGTGTCGATCATCATGCGCCAGTGAACCGAATAGGCGATGTACCAGGCGGTCGCCGCTGTGACCGTCAGGACGGTAAGGGAACGCAAGATCCAGGAAAGCGGGCTCAGCAGATCCTTTTGCGCGCTCTCGGGAGTGTCCAGCTTCAATCCATTTGCCTTTCGGGAGAATTCATGTGCACCTTACCATGGGCGGTACCGTCGGCCGCCCGTGTGTTTGCGACGCAACCCTAAGCTGGCGCATCCGATGTAGAATGCGCTGGTGCGCACCTCAAGTGTCCACAGGTTCGAATGAGTTCGCCACAGATCAGTATCGTGATACCGGCCTATAACGAGAGTGCCCGCATTGAGAATGCGTTGGGGCGCGTGCTGGCGTGCGTGAACGAGCGCGGGTGGGATGCCGAGGTGTTAGTGGTTGACGACGGGTCGACCGATAACACCGCTGAAATTGTGCAGCAGTGGATGACGCATCACCGGCAGCTGCAGCTGTTTGAGAATCCTGGGAACCGGGGCAAGGGGTATTCGGTTCGCAACGGGCTGCTGCAGGCGGCGGGCGAGATTGTGATGTTTACCGATGCGGATCTTTCTGCGCCGATTGAGGAAGCGGAGCGGCTGGTGGCGGCGATCGATGCGGGGGCGGATGTGGCGATCGGGTCGCGGTGGCTGGATAAGCAGCGGCAGACCAAGCACCAGCCTTTGTACCGACGGTTCTTTGGCCGCTGCTACAACGCGCTGACGCGGAGGGTGATGGGGTTGCCGTACAAGGACACCCAGTGTGGGTTCAAAGCGTTTCGGCGGGGAGCGGCAAAGTGTATCTTTCCGCTGCAGACGATTGAGCGGTGGGGTTTCGATCCGGAGATCCTGTTTATTGCTCAGAAGCTGGATTTCAAGATTGTTGAGGTGCCGGTGACGTGGGGGCACGACGAGCGGAGCCGGATCAGCTACCTGCGGGATGGGTCGCAAATGCTGAAGGAGATGATGGAGATCCGGTCGAACTCGCTGCGGGGGCGGTACGACCGGGCGATTGCGGCGATGAAGGATACGAGCGGCTTTGTGACGGCGCGTGTGCCTTCGATGTATGCCGGGCCAGCTGGGAATGAGCGCGGGGGCGTGGAGTTCCAGACCCGGCGGAAGTCGGCGTAAGAGGTTAGGTTGCGGAAAGCGCTCGTAGGGCAGAGACGTTGCGCTGGGTGTCGCCGGGTTCGTCGACGGGAGTTTCGGCGATGAATGAGGCGTGGGCGAAGCGGGGGTCGTGGAGAAGGCGGCGGAAGGCGGCGGCGCCGATGGTGCCTTCGCCGATGTGCTCGTGGCGGTCGAGCTTGGAGCCCATGGGGGCTTTGGCATCGTTGCAGTGCCAGACGCGGATGTCATCGAAGCCGATGGTTTGGACGATTTGTTGGGCCGTGGCTTCGTAGCCTTCGGTGGAAACGATGTCGTAGCCGGCGACGTGGGTGTGGCAGGTGTCGAGGCAAACGCCTGCGGGGGCGCCGCGGGACTTCAGGGTGGCGACGAGTTCGGCGACCTGGTCGAAGCTGCCACCGAGGCTGAACTCGGCGCCGGCAGTGTTTTCGATGAGGATGCGGAAGTCCGTGCCTTGCCAGGGTAGGCCAGCGATGGCGCGCTCGATGTTATCGGCGGCGAGGCGGAGGCCTTCTTCGCGGGTGATGCCCTTCCAGGAACCGGGATGGAGAACGAGGTAGGTGGCGCCGAGGGTGAGGGCGCGGTCGACTTCGTCGCGGAACGCGGCAGTGGAGTTGGCGCGGACGGTTTCGCTCTGCGAGCAGAGGTTGATGAGATAGCTGGCGTGGATGACGAGAGGGCCGATGTCATGGGCGGCGAGGCCTTCACGCATTCTGCGGGCGTCTTCGGGCTTGACGGGGCCGGCTTTCCAGGTGCGGGGGCTGGAGGAGAAGATCTGGAAGGTGTTGGCGCCGGCCTCGACGGCGCGCTGCACGGCGGTGTGGCAGCCGCCGGAGGTGCCGAGATGGACGCCAATGCGCTTGCGAGTCATTTGTTTAGGGTATCGCGGGGAGCGGAGGCTATGATGGCTGCGGTTCTAGGTTGGTTGAGTGAGGTTTGGCATGGCCGCAGTTCAGAGTTACCGCAATCACACGCGATATGATCCGGCGTTTCACTTTGTTGCCGTACCAATTTTGCTGATCAACCTCTTCATCACGATTGCCGTGCTGATTCATACCTGGCCGTACCGTCTGCTCTTGCATGGGTGGTTGGTCATCCTGGCGTTGGGGCTGCTGGTGACGCTGGGCGTGGCACGGGCGTCGGCAATACGGGCGCAGGACAGGGTGATCCGGCTGGAGGAGATGTTGCGGTACCAGGGGCTATTGGGGCCGGATGAGCTTGGGATGACGCAGAGGTTGGGCTTGCGGCAGGTGATTGCGTTGCGGTTTGCTTCCGATGGGGAGTTGGCGGGGTTGGTGCGGCGAGCGGTGACGGAGGGCATGGAGCCGAAGGCGATCAAGCAGGCGATTGTTGAATGGAAGCCGGATTTATATCGGGTGTGAGCCCCGTGTGAATCAGATGCTCTTCGCCGTGCGCGCTTGGAGCATGCTTCTTAGCAGGACGCAGCGCTCGTGGGAGGCGGGGTGGCTCTCGATAAGGGTGGTGGTTTGGGGCATGAAGCCGCCGGGATAGGTTTGGCTGTATTGCTCGTTGAGGGGACCGAATTTGGCGAGGAGGAAGATATTTTCGCCATTGGTGCTGAGGAAGAGTTCGCGGTCGAGGGCGCCGTTGAGGACGAGGGCGGCGGCCATCTCCCAATAGCCGATGACCTGGCGCCAGTACTGGTTGTGCTCGGAGCCGAAGTCGCGCTGGACGGTGAGCAGGTGTTCGAGCGTGACCGGGTTGAAGTTGTGCATGACCCAGTGGCGGGCGGCGCGCATGCGGGGTTCGCGGCGGAGATCGTAGAGCTTGAGGATGAGTTCGGCGTCGGCGGCGGTGGCCATGGGGTCTAGGCTACGGCCTCGGCAAGCGGGCGGGTTTTGGATGGGTCGGGAAGGCGTAGTTCTGTTGGGGGTTCTACGGGCTTCGGGGGTTTGGGAGGGCCGATCTTTTCTTCGAAGTGGCACTCGGGGCCGGTGGGTTTTTCGTCTTCCCCGCCCTTTTTTGGGCGGCGTTTGGGGACACGGTCAACGTTATTAGGGCAGACGAGCCAGGTGGCTTCCTTGTCGGCGATTTCGAGCAGGTAGGGGGACTTGCACTCCGGGCAAGGTCCGGTGACGAGCTTCTGGTTAGTGGTGAAGTCGCACTTGGGGTAGCGGGTGCAGCCATAGAAGGTGTCGCCGCGGCGGTTTTTGCGGGCAGCGACTTCGGCACCGCACTTGGGGCAGGGGACGTCGAGGAGGTCCTGCTTGACGTATTTGCACTTGGGGTAGCCCGAGCAGGCGATGAACTCGCCATACTGGCCTTCGCGCTGGAGGAGGGGCTTACCGCACTTGGGGCAGGGCTCTTCGAGCTGGATGGGGGGTTTGGATTGTTGCTTCTGGCTGAGCTTGCGAATGGTTTTGCAGGGGGGGTCTTCGTTGTAGCCGGGGCAGCTCATGAAAGGGCCAAAGGGTCCGTTCTTCAGCACCATCAGGCGGCCGCAGTTATCGCAGAACTCTTCTTCGGCTTCGGCGTCCTGGGCTCCGGGGGAGCTGAGGTCGGGCTTGGCGGCGAAGTTCTCTTTGGTGAAGTCGCAGGTCTGGGGCTCGACGATGAGCTTTTTGCCGCGGGTGGCGCCCTCCTGGAGGGCTTTAAGGAGTTCGGCTTTGTCGAGGACTTCACGGGAGAATTCAAGGACGTCTTCTGTGAGAGCTTTGACGATCATCGGGAACTTGTGGGTTTCGGTGACCTTCTTGAGGGCGGCTTTGGGGTCTTTCTTGAAAGGGCCGAGGGCAACAGTGACGGGCTTGGTTTTGGTGAAGTTGGAGCAGGAATAGAAAGAGCCAAATTTGCCCCACTTCAGGATCAGGGGCGCGCCGCACTTCTCGCAGATTTCGTCGGTGGGCTTCTCCCAGGCCTTGATGTCTTCCATGTGCACTTCGGCGACTTTGAGCTCCTGCTCGAGATGGCCGTAGAAGCCCTTGAGGAGGTCGGTCCACTTTTCTTTGCCGTCGGCTACGTTGTCGAGTTCATTTTCGAGGCCAGCGGTGTAGTCGACTTTGAAGATATAGGGGAAGTTTTCGACGAGGAGGTCGGTGACCACCATGCCGATCTCGGTGGGGATGAGTTTTTGGGTAATTTTTTTGACATAGTCGCGCTCCTGGATGGTGTTGATGATGGAGGCGTAGGTGGAGGGGCGGCCAATGCCGCGCTCTTCGAGGGCCTTGACGAGGCTGGCTTCGTTGAAGCGGGGGGGTGGCTGGGTGAACTTCTGCTGCGGGTCGATGTCCGTGGCGGTGAGACCCTGGCCGCGAGTGAGCGGGGGGAGGCGGCGGTCGGCGGCTGAGTCCTCGCTGGTCGCGTCTTTGGCGGTTTCGGAGCTGTCCGCGTCGGAGCTGGATTCAGAGAGCTTTCTGTCCTCTGCGTCTTCGGCAACCTGCTTGGAGCTGCTGGCGGCGGCGCGGGCCTTTTTATTCTTTTCTTCGAAGTGCAGGAAGCCCTCGAACTTGAGGACGCTGCCGGTGGTGCGGAAATCGTAGCTCATGGAGCCGGTTTTGGCTTCGATGTCGACGGTGGTGGCGTCAAAGACGGCGGGGGCCATCTGGCTGGCAACGGCGCGTTCCCAGATGAGTTTGTAGAGACGATATTGCTCGTCGGCGAGGAAGCGGCGGACCTGGTCGGGAACGAAGTTGAAGTTGGTGGGGCGGATAGCCTCGTGGGCGTCCTGAGCGTCGGACTTGCTCTTGAAGGTGTTTTCGGTTTTGGGGAGGTAGTTGGGGCCGACCTTCTTGCTGACAAAGTCGCGGATTTCAGCGATAGCGTCGGGGCTCATGCGGGTGGAATCGGTCCGCATGTAGGTAATGAGGCCGACGGTGCCTTCGGGGCCGAGCTCGATGCCTTCATAGAGACGTTGCGCCACGCCCATCGTGCGGCGGACGTTGAAGCCGAGCCGACCGGCTGCGTCCTGCTGGAGTTTACTGGTCGTGTAGGGGGCGGGTGGGCGGCGCTGGCGTTCCTTGGTCTCAATGCCACGGACGGACCAGGTGGCTTTTTCGAGCTGGGCCATGATCTCGTCGACAGCGGCTTTGTCGGGGAGGGCGTTGGAGAGGAACTGCTCTTTGCCTTCCTTGTCGACGCCGTTGGAGACGCGAATGGGCTGTCCTTTGACGCCGACCATGCGGGCGACAAATTCCTGCGCGCCGTCCTTTTTCGTGCCGGGGAGGAGGGTGGCGTCGATGTTCCAGTATTCGACATTGTTGAAGGCGTTGATTTCGCGTTCGCGTTCGACGATGAGGCGGAGGGCAACGGTTTGGACGCGGCCGGCGCTGAGGCCGCGCTTGACTTTGTCCCAGAGGAGGGGGGAGATCTGGTAGCCGACGAGACGGTCTAAGACGCGGCGGGTCTGCTGGGCGTCCACAAGGTTTTCGTCGACGTCGCGGGTGCGCTCGAACGCGGCTTTCACGGCCTTTTTTGTGATTTCGTTGAAGGTGACGCGGCGGAGCTTGGTCTTGTCCCGCATGGAGGGCAGGAGCTGCATCTTGAGGTGCGAGGCGATGGCTTCGCCTTCGCGATCAGGGTCAGGGGCGAGGAAGACTGCGTCGCTTTTGGCGGCTAGCTTTTTGAGTCGGTCTACGACCTTTTCTTTGCCGGGGGAGACGATGAGGGTTGGCTCAAAGGTGCGGTGCTTGAGTTCGACGCCGATGTCGTTCTTGGGCAGGTCCATGATGTGGCCAATGGAGGCCTCCACCACGTAGTCGCTGCCGAGATATTTATTGATCGTTTTGGCCTTTGCGGGCGATTCCACGATCACGAGATTTTTTGCCATACCTGAGTTCCTGCCCTGAGCTTGCCCATGGGCTGCTCTTTCGATCCATCAATAGCCTGCAAACTACCACGGGTTGCCGATCACGCGTCAATGTGGCTGTGGACAACCTCCGGGGTTTGTAAGCTTGCGGGTGTGTCCCCGGTCCCGGTATAGACGCAGCTTGCGGCGGTTCGTTCCACTTGCATGCGAGATGTCTTCACAGGGTGCGCAGGTAGTTTTTCCCGGGCATCTGCTTGATGCGGCCTGCAAGTTCCAATTCGAACAGTGCCGTAAATACCTCACCCGAGGCCAATTCGCCGTCGAGCCGCTCGAGAAGTTCATCCATCTGCAACGGGTCGTCGGCACGAAGGAGCTGGAAGACGGCACGTTCGTGATCGCTCATCGGGGCGCTGGACGAGCCGTTACCGGGTGCGCTGTCGAATAAGGATGCGGTGCTGCCGGGTTGGGATTCACCGCGGGCCTGCGCCTGCTCCTCCGCGAGGCGCTCGAGTTCGAGGCGGACCTGGGAGGGAAGGTCTTCCCAGACGTCCTCCCAGGTGGCGGTAAGCTTGGCTCCCTGCTTGATGAGGGTGTTGGGCCCCCAGGCGTTTTTGTTGGTCACGTTGCCGGGGACGGCGTAGATGTCGCGGCTCTGCTCGATGGCGCAGCGGGCGGTGATGCGAGTGCCGGAATATTCGGCGGCTTCGATGACGAGGACGCCGGCGCTCATGCCGCTGAGGGTGCGATTGCGAATGGGGAAGTTCTGCGGCGCGGGAAACGTGCCGATGGGGAATTCGCTGACGATGGCGCCGCCGTTGGCGACGATCTCTTCGGCGAGGCGCTTGTTTTCTTTGGGGTAGATGACATCGATGCCGGTTCCCCAGACGGCTACGGTGATGCCGCCGGCGTCGAGCGCGCCCTTGTGAGCGGCGGTGTCGATGCCACGGGCCATGCCGCTAAAAATGGCGAGGCCGCGGCGGGCGAGATCGCGGCTGAGCATCTCCGCCATCCCGGCGCCATAGGGGCTTGGGTGGCGGGTGCCGACGACGCCGATGCCCGGGCGGCTGAGGGCGGCGACGTTCCCGCGCACCCAAAGGACGGAGGGTGGATCGAAGATTTCGAGCAAGGGACCGGGGTAGGCGTCCATATCAGGGGTGACGAGCGTGGCGCCGTGCTCGTGGACGCGACGGATTTCTTCTTCGGCGGCCTTACGGCCGCGGCCATCGAAGCAAAACTGGGCGGCGGGGGCGGGGAGACCGAGGCTTTCGAGATCGGTGAGGGAGGCGCCCCAGACACGCTCGGGAGCGCCGAGGCGGCGGACAGCACGGAGACAGCGGGTAGGGCCCATACCAGGGGCCAGGGCCAGGGCCAACCAGCCGAGTTGGGCTTCTTCAGCCGAAATTGTTACGTTCACGCGGGTCCTTCTCTGCGGCGTTTTGGCGAAAGCTTACACCGAGTTCGGCTGGCGGAACATGCAACCTTCGGGTGGGGTTAGGCTGGGAGGGTGCCGGTCCGCGTTGCTGCGATTTCGTTTCTGAACCCCGCTCCCCTGCTGTACAACTTCGAGCACGAGCCCGCGGCCTCCGAACTGCGGACGCGGTATGCCGTGCATTACACAACACCGGCGCGATGCGCGGCGGAACTGCATGCGGGTGGGGCGGATCTGGGGTTGATCCCGGTTGCGCAGCTTACGCCGGAGCTTGCGGTGGTTCCCGGATGCACGATTGCGTCGTTGGACGAGGTTCGGAGCATCTTGCTGCTGGTGCGTTGCCGGGGTGGGCAGTCGCAGGAAGGGGCGCTGCGAGGGATTCGAAGCATCGCAGCGGATAGCGCATCGCGGTCGTCTGCGGCGTACCTGCAAACGGTTTTGCGGCGGTGGTATGGGGTGAATCCACCGATGGCGGAGAGTGAGGCGGATGCACTTGCGATGCTGGGGGAGCATGATGCGGCTCTGCTGATCGGGGATCACGCCCTGCTGGCGCGGGAGGGACGGGCGGCGATAGACGCCGGCCTTTTGGAAGACGGGGTGCGGTTGCTGTGGTTGGACTTAGCGAAGCTTTGGCGGACACATACCGGGTTGCCGTGGGTGGCGGCAGTGTGGGCTGTGCGTCCCGAGGAGTTGTCTCGGAGTGGCGTTTCAGAGAGCCGGATCTGTGCCGACCTGGCGGGGAGTCGTGACGCTGGTTTGGCGCACACCGAGGAGATTGTCCGGGAGTGGCTGCCGCGACTGCCTTTGCGTGCCGAGACGATCCGGACGTATCTGACGCGCAACATCTATTACAGGCTGGACGATGCTTGCCTGGAGGCGATCCGTGTTTTTCGTTCTTATGCGAGTGAGGCTGGCGTTCTGCCGCCGTTGCCCCAAATGAAAATGCTCGAAGCCTGAGCAATATACCCGCGACCTTCGGGCTGCGGGGCGCGTCCTACAGGCAAGCATGCGCTCCTCCCTCTTCCCTGCCCTTGCCTTTGCTGCCGGACATGCCGGGTCGCACATGCTGCCGTTTCTGTTCCATTTTGGGATGGTGGGTTTAGGGCTGGTATCGGTTGTCGACAGCTCATTTATTCCGCTACCGATTCCAGGCGTGACGGACGTCATGCTGGTGCTGTACGCGGCCGGGCACGCGAATCCGGTGTTGCTGGTGGCGATTGCGACCGCAGGCTCGGCGCTGGGCGGGTTTCTCTCGCATGCGGTGGGGCAGGCAGGCGGAATGGCGTTTCTCGAAAAGCGGGTTTCCCCGAAGCTGCTGGGGAGGATCACCAAATGGGTGGAAGACCATTCGATTTTGTCGATCGCGCTGCCGGCGATTCTGCCACCGCCCATGCCTTTGTCGCCCTTTGTGCTGGTGGCGGGAGCCGTGCGGATGTCGCGGCGGCGGTTCATGGTGGCTTTCACGGGAAGTCGGTTGCTGCGGCACATCGTCGCGGTTTGGCTCGGGATTCGGTATGGGGCGCAGGTGTTGAAGGTCTGGAACCACTTTTCGGCACGTTGGGCGGTGACGGTGCTGGTGGTTTTCTGGTCAATTACGTTGATCTTTACAGCGGTAGGAATCTGGAAACTGGTGCAGACGTCGAAGGCACTGGGACTGCGGAGAGCGAAGGCGGGCGGGGCCGCCGGGGCACGCGCGGAGGCCGCTTAGTTCAGGCAACGCCGGTTCTCGTTGAAGGGGATCACGCGGGTTTGCCCGGTGATAGACTTTTGGTGTGCCGGGTCCTACGCGACGCGTACCCGCCAACCCCGCCAGGTCCGGAAGGAAGCAACGGCAACGGGCCAACGTGGGCGCAGTAGGGAAACCCGGTACATTTCCTCCCTTCCTTTCCATTTACAAACTTGAGGCAATGGGCTGGCCGGTTTGTTTCGTCGCCTGCGGCGTAGGCGGGACGGTAAGATGCTGCGTAAGCCTTTGTTGGAGGGTCCCGTCTTTTGAGTCTCACCCTGAAGTCCCGTAATCCAGTCCGCGCCAAAATTTCCTCCCTCGGAACCTACGTACCGCCCCGGCTCCTGACCAATGCCGATCTGGAGCGGATGGTGGAAACCAACGACCGCTGGATTACCGAGCGAACAGGCATCCGCGAGAGGCACATTGTCGATAAAGGTGTGGCCACGAGCGATCTGGCGACCGAGGCTGCGCGGAACTGCCTGGAAAAGGCCGGTGTGGATGCAGGCGAGGTTGACACCATCCTGGTAGCGACGGTGACGCCGGACATGTTTTTTCCCGCAACGGCGTGCCTGGTGCAATACAAACTGGGGGCGACGAAGGCGTGGGGTTTCGACCTGTCGGCGGCGTGCTCGGGGTTTGTCTATGCGCTGCAGGTGGGAGCGAAGCTGGTGGAATCGGGTGCGCACAAGAAGGTGCTGGTCATTGGTGCGGATGTGATGAGCTCGATTATTGACTACACGGACCGGTCAACGTGCATTTTATTCGGCGACGGCGCGGGGGCGGTGCTGATGGAGCCGTGTGCCGAAGGGGAGATCGGGCTCATCGATTTTCATCATGAGGTGGATGGTTCCGGCGGAGGCTCCCTTTACATGCCGGCCGGTGGGAGTTTGCTGCCGGCGAGCCATGAGACGGTGGACCGGCGCGAGCATTTTGTGCACCAGGATGGGCAGTCGGTGTACAAATTTGCGGTGCGCAAGATGGCGGAAGTATCCGAGGGGCTGCTGGACAGAAACGGGATTTCCGGCAGCGATTTGGGTTGCTTTATTCCGCATCAGGCGAACAAGCGGATTATCTTGTCAACGGCCGAACGTCTTGGCCTGCCGGAGGAGCGGGTGGTGATTAACATCGACCGCTTCGGAAACACGACGGCTGGGACAATACCACTGGCCATGCAGACGGCGTTGACGGACGGAAGACTGCGGCGAGGGGATTTAGTTTTATTGGCCAGCGTCGGGGCCGGGTATACGGTAGGAGCAACACTGTTGCGTTGGGAAATGTAGGACTTACAGGTCAGCCTGTCGTTCGATGGTGGGCTGAAAGTGCATCGCGCGGTTGCGGAACGGCACAGATTGTGGGCTGACTGGAAAAGCTGACCTTTGGGCTGGTCGTAACACCAATGGGGCGTTGACCTGGATTGCGCCCGTTTGGACAATAGGACTGCAAGTCATGAGCCGACATTCCAAGGTGGACGCCGACTTGAGAACGTGAGACGTGGCATGTCAGATCTTGTGCATTGCATCTACACCAGCATCGAGGTGAAGGAGCTTTCACCGAACGAGATCGACCAACTGCTCGCGCACTCGCGGAGCAGTAACCGCCTGAACGACATTACAGGCATTTTGCTGCGCGTAGGATGCACGTTTTTCCAGGTTCTTGAGGGGCCGAGGGACGCTGTGGACAAGTTGTACTCGGAGATTCTCGTTGACGGGCGGCACACCCGGATTACACGCATCATCTATGAGTCCATTGCGCGGCGGTTTTTCGGTGAATTCGCGATGAACTTCCTACCTTTGAGCGCGAGTGACCTGGCTATGGCCATCGAGGAGCATGACCTGGCTGGTGTGGAAGCTCAGTTGGCCTCACTGGATGAGGGCCGGGCGAAGCGTCTGTTGCGCGCTTTCAGCGAGGGCAGGTGGCATGCCCGCCTTCGAGCACAGGGCGAAAGGCAGGCGTTGGCGTGAACCGACAGACCCAAGTCCCGGCCAAAGGGCCGGCCTCCGTGCCATACAAGGCGATGCCTGCGTGCACCTTCGCCTTTCAGCCGATTGTGAACGCGCAAAGCCGCAAGATCAAGGCGTACGAGGCGTTGGTGCGGGGACCGCAGGGTGAGAGTGCCGCTACGATCATCAATCACATCACCACGGAGGATCTTCCCCGCTTTGACGAGCTTTGTCGCTCGTCGGCGATGCAACTCGCGGCACGGCTGGGCATCGACTGCGACCTGAATCTAAATCTTCTGCCGCAGGGCTTTCATGACGACCGGGATTGCCTGGCGTCCACGCTGGATGCGGCGATTCAGTTCAACTTCTTCCCGGAGCGGCTGGTGGTGGAGGTTACGGAGGGCGAGGTACTGGGCAACCAGGAGCGCTTCACCACGCTGATGGACGTGTACCGTGGGTTGGGGATGCGGCTGGCGATCGATGATTTTGGGTCGGGGTACTCCGGATTGAATTTGCTGGCCGACTTTCAGCCCGACCAGATCAAACTGGACAAAAACCTGGCGCGCGGGATCGCGAGCCGCGGACCGCGACAGGCGATTGTGCGTGGTATCTTGCAGGTTTGCCGCGACTTAGGGATTGAATTGATCGCGGAGGGGATTGAGACGGCAGAGGAGTTCCGCTGGTTCTGCGGGGAAGGCGTGACTCTGTTTCAGGGATACCTCTTTGGGCGGCCGGGGTTTGAGCTGCTGCCGCCGGTCCATGTTCCGGAGTTCACCGCGTAGCGGGAGGAGTGGCTGATTGCAGCGCGCAGGCAGGGTCATGCGGATAGCGATTTCGATCCTGATAAACTGGTAAATGTGACTTCGCTCGCCGCGTTGGAGCCGCGTAGCTCCTCCCAAATTACCGAAACAAGCTCTGACACCCTGGGCGTTCATCGTCCGCGTGTGGGCTTTGTGTCGCTGGGCTGCCCGAAAAACCTTGTGGATAGCGAGGTGATGATGGGTCTGCTGCAGCGTGCCGGAGCGGAGCTCACGTCGCGGGCCGAGGATGCCGAGATCCTGGTAGTGAATACCTGCTCGTTCATCGATGCGGCGAAGCAGGAGTCCGTGGACGCCATCCTGGAGATGACGCAGCACAAGGCTGCGCATGGCGGGAAGGCGCAGCGGCTGGTGGTGGCCGGGTGCCTGGTGGAGCGGTACCGGGACGAGATACGGAAGAACATCCCAGAGGTGGATGCGGTTGTCGGGACGGGCGAGTTGGAAGCCATTCTGGAGGCTGCCGGGTTAGAGCGGCCAGTCGCGGCGGCTGTTGTTGATTCGCCGTTTACGGTTTTGAGTGCGACGCAGATTGCGGCCATGGAGAGCGGGGAGCAGATCCGGCGAGCGCATTCGGCGGTGCAGCAGCACTCACGTTTTGAGGCGGAAGGGGCGCAGCTGCAGGCGTCCCGATCGCGGCCGGAGGGCGATGCGCGCGAGGCGGCGGGCCGGTTCTCTCGTGAGACCTGGGATGGGGCTGCGGTGGAGCTGCCGAGCTATTTGTACTCCGAAGCGACGCCGCGGGTACTGACGACAGCGCGGGCTTCGGCATACATCAAGATCGCCGAGGGTTGCGATCATCCGTGTTCGTTTTGCATCATTCCGCAGCTGCGGGGCAAGTTCCGGTCACGGCCGGTGGCTTCCGTGGTGACGGAAGCGCGGCAGCTGATCGCGCAGGGTGTGCGGGAGATCACGCTGATCGGGCAGGATACGACCTGTTATGGCGAGGACCTGGCGAAGGATCCAATCACAGGCAAGCGACCGGAGTTGGCGGATCTGCTGGACGCTTTGGCGCCGCTCGAGGGGCTGACGTGGCTGCGGTTTTTATATGCGTACCCGAACAAGATCACGACCGGGCTGCTGGAGTCGATTGCACGCCATGACAACGTGGCGAAGTACCTGGATGTGCCTCTGCAGCATGCGAGCGCAGCGGTGCTGCGGCGGATGAAGCGGGGTGGGTCGGCGGAGCGCTTTCTGCAGATTATCGAGAAGGCGCGCAGGATTGTGCCGGGGTTGGTCGTTCGGACGAGTTTTATTGTGGGTTTCCCGGGTGAGACGGAGGCTGATTTTGAGGAGCTTTGCGGGTTTGTGCAGGAGGCAAAGTTCGATTGGCTGGGGGTCTTTTCGTATTCGGATGAAGAGGGTGCGAAAGCGTTCGACCTGGGCGACAAGGTGCCCAGGCGGACGATCGAAGCCCGCCGACGCAGGGTGATGCGGTTGCAAAACAAGATCAGCCGCAAGGCGAAGGCGAAATGGATCGGGCGTGAGGTTGATTTACTCGTGGAGGGCCCGAGCGAGGAGACGGAGTTGCTGTGGCAGGGGCGAACGCTGGAGCAGGCGCCGGAGATCGATGGCGTCGTGCTGATCAATGATTTCGGCCCGCATGAGGAGCTTGTGCCGGGAACGTTCTATCGGGCGGAGATTACCGAATCGCACGATTACGATGTGGTGGCGAGGATTCTCGAGTAACTATGGCGAACAGGACTCTTCGATGTCCCACCTGTAAGTCCGCTGTGGCGACGGATTCCGCGGACGTGCCGTTTTGCTCGGAGCGGTGCCGCATGATTGATCTGGGCAAGTGGGCTTCGGGGGAGTACAAGATCAGTTCGCCGATTCTCGACCCCGATCTGTTGGAAGAGATGGAGCACGCGCAGCAGCAAAACAACCCCTTCGGGGGCCCGCAGCGTAAAGAGTGGAAGAATTAGTGGGGGCTGGGGGTGACTCGGCGCCGCTGCCGGCGCGGTCGGTTCGGAAGACAAGAAGTGCGTGGCTGGTAGCTACGTTTTTTGGCGCGGGATTTCTGCGGCCGGGCCCGGGGACGTATGGGTCGGTGGCTGCGGTTGCGCTTTGGTTAGCCGCCGCTTTCCTTGTGCACCACAATACGCTGACGCTGTCGATTGTGACGGCGATTGCGGCTGGAATCGCCACGGCGGTGGGGATTCCAGCCGCAACGCGCGTGGCGAATGAGGCGGGGCGCGAGGATCCCGGGTTTGTGGTAATCGATGAGGTGGCCGGGCAGTGGGTGGCGCTGTTGTTGGTGCCGCCGCTTTGGCCGAATGCGCTGGTGGCGCTGATCCTTTTTCGGTTTTTCGATATTTTCAAGCCTCCGCCGATCCGGCGCTTTGAAGCACTGCCGGGGGGGCTGGGCATTATGGCGGACGACCTGGTGGCGGGTGGATTTGCGCTTGCGGCGGTGCATCTGATCCTGCACCTTCTCCAGAAGTCGCAGGGCTGAGGCGACGGGAGCTTAACCGACGGATTGCTTTGCCGGCGCGCGCGGCCTAGTCTAAAAGTCGATGAGCCTGCTTCGTTCCCTTCGGCCCGATGCTCCACACCTGGACGCCATACGCCCTTCAGCGGCGCTGCCCGGGGGCTTGTTTGAGGTAACCGGGACGCGGCTGGCGAGCGGGGCGGAGACGCCTCAAGCGCCGCGAGCTTTTTTTGGCGATACCGAAGCCGCGGTGGCTCTACTGCGGCCTACCCGGATGCAGGTAAGGGTACCCGAGGGGGCGATCACGGGCGACCTGCTGCTGCGTAACGGGGATGCCGAAAGCAACGTGGTTCACGCGAGTGTGGGGGTCGCGATTGCGGACGAACTCCACATGATTTCCAACCCGGCGGTGGATGCAGACGAGAACCTTTTTGCGATGATCTCCGGGCCGCGGGGGACGCGTGTGCCGGTTTCAATTGTGCGCATCTCGCGTGACTTGCAGGCGAGGCCGTTTGTGCGGGATCTGCTGAATGTCTCGGCGCTGGCGTTTGGGCCGGATGGGTATTTGTATGCGTCTTCACGAGCGGAGGGAACGGTTTACCGGATTTCTCCGGAAGGGGCGGTGTCGACGTTTGCGGAGGGGATGGGAATTGCGACGGGGTTGGCTTTTGATGCGCGGGGAAATCTGTACGTGGGGGATCGCTCGGGAACGATCTTCCGGCTGGGGCCGCATGGCAAACACAATGCGGCGGAGATCTTTGTATACGCGACGCTGGAGCCTTCGATTGCAGCATATCATTTGGCGTTCCGCGACGATGGCGTATTGCTGGTGACGGCGCCGACAACGAGTTCGCACCAGCCGGTGTATGCGATTGATCCGGATGGGTCGACGCGGGTGTTCTTCCGGGGCCTGGGGCGGCCGCAGGGATTGGCGCTGGATGCGGGGGGAAACGTATATGTGGCGGGTTCGTTTGGAGGGCGACGGGGGATTGTGCGGATTGCGGCGGACGGGCGGGATGCCGAGCTATGTGTGAGTGGGAATGACCTGGTGGGGATCTGCTTTTTGCCGGACGGGGCGGCGGCGCTGGCTACCGCGAGTACGCTGTTTCAGGTGGAGTTGGGGATTACGGGACGGGTGCTGGTTTAGAGCGGCGAGAGGATCGAAGCGGACTGCCAAGGATCGAGCAAGGGCAGGCCTAGACCAGCCAAGTGTCTTATGTTTCTCGTGGCCAAAATAGAGTCGAATTCCAGCGCGGTTGATGCAATCAATCCGTCGGTCGTTGCGATGTTACGCCCCCCTCCCGCTTCAGCTCAGCCGTCAGCTTTGCTCACCGCGTGACAATGCGCTCGTCGACAGGCAACAAGCGCGAACCAAAGAGCCTGGG
>CAXUDN010000001.1:0-63307 GCA_964249715.1 uncultured Acidobacteriaceae bacterium | reverse complement strand
CAGGGCTTGCCGAACAGCCTCTTCTGTAGAGGCAAACCGGCCCTCGCTGATGGCGTGGGCGATGAGGACTTCCTGCTCCGGCATGAGAGTAACTTGCATAGGTGTGAGTATGGAACCGGTGGTGGCCTGCGTCAATGAAACAAGGCTCGTGGTGCTCCGGCGATTGCGGCTGAAGCATCCAAGCCAACTGACATGATCGCTGAAATTATCGCTGTTGGCTCGGAGATGCTGACGCCTTTTCGCCAGGATACGAATTCGCTCTACATCACCGAAGGCTTGAATGACCTGGGTGTGAGTGTGGCGTTCAAAACGATTGTTGGGGACAATCGGCAGCACCTCACCGAGGCGGCACGAATCGCATTGCGGCGGGCGGATGTGGTGATCTTTTCCGGGGGATTGGGGCCTACGGAGGATGATCTGACGCGGCCTTGTGCGGCGGAAGCCTTGGGCATTGGGGTGCACAAGGATAACGAGACGATGGCGGCGCTGTATAAGCGCTTTGCCGAGCGGCGCATGACCATGCCGCCCAACAATGAGAAGCAGGCCGAGGTGCTGGATGGCGCGACGCTGCTGCCGAACAGGAATGGAAGCGCGCCGGGGCAGTGGCTGGATACGGTGGTGGAGGGGCATCGCAAGGTGGTGATTTTGCTCCCCGGGCCGCCGAAGGAGTTGAAGCCGCTGTTCGACGAGCAGTGCAAGCCGCGGCTGGCCGCTTCCCTGCCTCCGCGGTCGATGGCGAAGCGCGTGTTGCGGATGGCGCTTATTCCTGAGTCGCAGGTGGATGCGCGGACTGCCCCTATTTACGGCAGCTACCCGGATGTGGAGACGACGATTCTGGCGGGTGGAGGCGAGATCCAGCTGCATTTCTCTTGCGTGAAGCCGACCGTGGAAGAGGCGGAAGGGCGGGTGTCTGCCGTGGTGGAGGCGGTGGAGCGGGAGATGGGCGATGATGTTTTTTCGTCTCAGGGGGAGTCGCTGGAAGAGGTGGTGCTGCTGATGCTGGGGCTCCGGGAGGCGAGGCTTGTGGCGGCGGAGAGTTGCACGGGCGGCTTGCTGTCGCAGCGGTTGACGGCTGTGCCGAATGCTTCGCGGTCGTTTGTGGGCGGGTCAGTTGTGTATACGAATGAAATGAAAACGGTTTGCGCGGATGTGCCGGCCGCGATGCTGGAAGAGCATGGCGCCGTGAGCGAACCGGTGGCGCGGCAACTGGCGATAGGAACGCGGGGGCGCTTCGGCACGGAGATCGCTTTGAGCATCACGGGGATTGCCGGGCCGACGGTGTACACGGAGGGGCCGGACAGGGGTAAGCCGGTGGGGCTGGTATACATCGGGCTGGCAGATGCAGATGGGACGCAGGTGAAGCAGTTCAACCTGATGGGCGACCGCGAGAGGGTGCGGTTGTGGGCGAGCCAGCATGCGCTGGAGATGCTGCGGCGGCATTTGCTGTGACGGTGGCTTGGTACACTCAGACGCGGCGCTTATGACTGTCTGGTTTCTTACGCTTGCGATGGCTTACCTGCTGGGGTCGATTCCTTTCGGGTACCTGCTGGTGCGTTTTTTCCGTAAGGAGGACATTCGCTCGATCGGCAGCGGGAATATCGGCGCGACGAATGTGGTGCGTTCAGGGGCCAAGGGGCTGGGTGTGCTGACGCTTCTAATGGATCTTGCCAAAGGGCTTGTGGCCGTCTCCATCGCGCGCCATTTTGCTCCGGGAGCGCCGGGGTTCCCTTCAGCACTTGCGGTGATGGCGGCGGCGATGGCCGTGGTGGGGCATGTGTTTCCGGTGTGGCTGGGTTTCAAGGGCGGAAAGGGTGTGGCTACGGCATTGGGTGTGTTTCTGGGGCTGGCATGGCCCCTGGCGCTGGCGCTGGTTGGGGTCTTTCTCGTTCTGGTGCTGATTTCGCGGATCGTGAGCCTGGCTTCGATCCTGGCGGCGGCGTTGTTGCCGGTTTTCGCGGTGCTGTTGCTGCCGGACCGCTCGCCTGTGTACCTGGGGGGGGTGATCTTTGTGGCGCTACTGGTGATCGTGAAGCACTCTGCGAACATTCAGCGGCTGGTGGCGGGTACAGAGAGCCGCTTTGGGGGCAAGAAGGGATCGGCGAAGATTCCGGCCGAGGTTCCGGCCGAAGATAAGCAGGCGCGGGCGTGAGCAGAATTGCGGTGTTGGGCGCGGGGGCCTGGGGGACGGCGCTGACGGTTTCGCTGGCGCGACGGGGTGGGCATGCGTTGACGCTTTGGGCGCACTCGGCGGCCCATGCGGAGGAACTTGCGGATAGCGGCGAAAATCTGCGCTATCTGCCGGGGTTTGTGGTGCCCGCGGACGTGCGCGTGACGGCACGTTTGGCGGAGGCGATTGAGAGAGCGGAAGTGATCCTGTGTGTGACGCCGGCGCAGGCGTTGCGCTCGGTGATGGAGGCAATAACGCCCGCTCTAAAGCCCGGGCAGGTGCTTCTGTCGGCTTCCAAGGGAATTGAGGAGAAGACGTTCTTGCGGATGGCGCAGGTGGCAGCGGAGCATGCGCCGGAGAATCCGTTCGGAACGTTGGGAGGGCCTTCCTTCGCGCAGGAGGTGGCGGCCGGCATGCCGACGGCAATCACCATTGCGACGGAGGAGGATGCGCTGGGCAAGCGCCTGCAGGATGATTTCACGTCGCAGAGTTTGCGGGTGTACCGGAATCAGGATGTCATCGGCACGGAGCTGGGTGGGGCGTTGAAGAACGTCATCGCGCTGGCGGCGGGGGTGGTCACGGGGCTGGAACTGGGTGCGAACTCCGGTGCGGCGTTGATTACCCGGGGTATGGCAGAGATTACGCGGCTGGCGATGGCTTGTGGGGGACGGCGGGACACGCTGGCTGGACTGTCGGGTATGGGCGATCTGGTGCTCACGTGTACGGGTGGGCTAAGCCGTAACCGGACGGTTGGCGTGGAGTTGGGCAAGGGACGGCATTTGCCGGAGATCCTCGCTGGCTTGAACGGTAAGGTGGCCGAGGGTGTGCGCTCGACAACGGCTGCGCTCGGTCTGGCAGCACGGTATGGCGTGGAGATGCCGATTACGGAGCAAATGGCAGCCATTTTGCACCAGAACAAGCCGCCTCGTGAGGCTATACGGGAGTTGATGGCGCGGCCGGGGCGAACGGAGTAAAAGCTCTCACGCAGAGGACAAGCCAAGTTTGCACCAAGGTCGCCGCGAGTTTGTGGGTGAGCCTTGGCGACCTGGGGTTACGCTAGCGTTTAGTTGAAGCCGCGGCGGGTGCGATTGAAGGAATTTTCCTTCTCGCGATCGCGTACGCGCTCGGCGAGCTGACCGGCTTCTTCGTTGCGGCGACGTTTTTCACCGGCGGAGAAGGTACGGCCTTCCGAGCGCGAGATGCGTTTGTGGGCGGTCATGCCCTCGAGGAGGAACTCTGCGGCGGAGACGGTGATCTCAGGCTCAGTCCACTGATTGACCTTGAGCGGCGTCAGTTTTTCAAGAAGACCCTGGATTTCCTTCAAGGACTTCAGAACGGTTTCGGATGGCTGCTTATCGTTGAGTTCGACGGTGCCGCCGAGGTTGAACCACTGCTCGATCTGCTGGGTGTTGGTGTCGGCGAAGTAGCTGTCGTAGACCGAAGCGACGGACTGGCGAATGATGTCGCGGATGACGATTTCGGAGCCGCGCATTTCGCCCTCGTACTCAAGCTCGATCTTGCCGGTGATGCCGGGCAGAGCGGCGATGATGTCACCTACGCGGGGAACCACGTGCGACTCGCCATGAAGGAGCGCGCGACGCTCGGCGTTGGAGACGACGAGCTCCATGGTGGAGATAGGCAGGCGCTGCGAGACGCCGGACTTCTTGTCGACCTTTTTGTCATCGCGGGCGGCGAAGGCGACGCCCTCTACTATCTGCCGAATGTAGTGCGGGATGAAGATCTTGTCGATGGCGGGGCCGCTTTGGCCGGGCATGTCGGCGTAGGCGCGGGCGGTCCAGGCCTCCTGCTCGGTGATGGTGATCGCCTCATCCATGGACTCGGGATAGTGCGTGCGAATTTCCGAACCGATGCGGTCCTTGAGCGGCGTGACAATTTTGCCGCGGGCTGTGTAGTCTTCCGGGTTCGCAGAGAAGACGATGGCTACATCCAGCTCGAGCCGGACGGGGTAGCCCTTAATCTGCACGTCACCCTCTTGCATGATGTTGAAGAGAGCAACCTGGATTTTGCCGGCGAGATCGGGGAGTTCGTTGATGGCGAAGATACCGCGGTTGGCGCGGGGTAAAAGGCCGTAGTGCATGGTCAGCTCACTGCCGAGCTCGTGGCCGGAGCGTGCGGCTTTGATGGGGTCGACGTCGCCGATAAGGTCGGCTACAGTAACGTCCGGAGTGGCGAGCTTTTCGACGTAGCGCTCCTGGGGGTTGAGCCAGGCAATGGGGGTGGCGTCGCCCTGGGCGGCGATCAGATCCTTGGAGAAGCGGCTGAGCGGCTGGTAGGGATTGTCGCGCAGTTCGGATCCGGCAACGTAGGGGACGCAGGGGTCGAGAAGATGGGTGAGGGAGCGGAGAATACGGCTTTTGGCCTGGCCGCGGAGGCCGAGAAGGATGAAGTTGTGCCGGGAGAGGACCGCGTTGACGACCTGGGGAACGACGGTGTCGTCGTAGCCGACAATACCGGGGAAGAGTGATTCGCCTTCTTCGGGGCCGCCCGGGGCGATGGCGCGCAGGCGCACGATGAGATTGTCACGCAATTCGTCCTTGACGCTGCGATTGACGCGCTCCGGGGTGAACTGGCTTTGGCGGAGCTCGCCGAGAGTCCGGGGGAGGGACTGGGGGATTTTGTTGAGGGAAGCCGCTTTTTCGGTCGAAATCGCCATGTCTTAAGTATAGATGCCCTCCCTTGCCCAGGGGCTCAGCGGGGTTGGACCACCTCAAAAGGGTTCCGTAAGGCAGCTGAAGGGAGCGGTTCGTTAAACTGGAGGTGCAATGGCGTTCTCTTTATTTGGCAAGCGCGAGAAAGATCCTGAGCTGGAAGCTGCGATTGCCGTCGAGGAGACGGGAGCGGAGACGGGCCGCCGCGTTGGCTTTTTGGAGCGCATGCGGCAGGCAGTTACGCGAACGCGTGAGTCCTTGTCGACGTCGATTGCCTCTGTCGTGGCGCTTACGCGCGAGGTGGATGAGGCCTCGCTGGATGATCTGGAATTTGCGCTGCTGGCGTCTGACATCGGCGCGTTAACGACGGATGAGATTATCGGCCGGCTGCGGGAGCGCGCCCTGCGGCATGGGATTGCCAATGGCGAAGAGCTGAAGATTGCGCTCAAAGAGGAGATCCGGCGCATCCTGGATGCGGTGGCGCTGCCGGTGAAGCATCCGGCTTCCGGGCCTGAGGTGATCATGATGGTGGGGGTCAATGGAACGGGAAAGACGACCACCAGCGGCAAGCTTTCCGCGTTGTACCGGCGCGAGGGGCACTCGGTGCTGTTGTGTGCGGCGGATACGTTCCGGGCTGCCGCGATTGAACAGCTGGAGGTTTGGTCGCAGCGGTCCGGGGTGGATCTGATCAAGACAAAGCAGGGTGGGGATCCTTCGGCGGCCCTCTTTGACGCACTGGCTGCTGCGAAGGCACGCAATACGGAGATTGTTCTGGTGGATACAGCAGGGCGTTTGCACACCAAGACGGACCTGATGAAGGAGCTGGACAAGATGCGTCGAACGGCGGAGCGGCAGGTGCCTGGATCGCCGCACCAGACGCTGCTCGTGATCGATGCGACGACGGGGCAGAACGGGATGCAGCAGGCGCGATTGTTCACCGAGGCGGCGCGGGTGACGGGGATTGTGCTGACCAAGCTGGACGGCACAGCAAAAGGCGGGATTGTTGTAGCCATTGCGCGGGAGTTGGGGTTGCCGGTGCGCTATGCGGGCGTCGGGGAGAAGATCGAGGACATTCTGCCGTTCGATTCACAGGCATTTGTGGATTCGTTGATCGCGTAATGCTTCGCCCGGGCGTACGCGCTGGTGATTTGTTTGGTTCCTTGGCGAAATGTGGAGAATTTGCGTCCGCTGGTGGGAACCGGAACGTTAGGGTGAGCGTAGGGGCTTTCAGCGCCAAAAAGGCAAGCGGGACCGCAGTTCCCATGCGGTTCACACCATGGCCGTTTCTTCTTTTCTAAGGATCACCTATGCGATGCTATGTTTCCGCAGCCGCCTTTGCGGCGCTTGCGATGCTCCCTGCCCTTGCGGCCGGCGAGGTGGGATCCGCGCCGGGGACGGCGTGCAGTAACGCGCACGGGACCACGCTGGCAGGCTCGGTGCGCGACAGCACGATGGCCCTGGTGCCGGGCGCGACGTTGACGCTGGATCACGACGCATCCGCAACCAGCGGAACCGATGGCCGGTTCCGCTTGCCATGCGTTGGCAGTGGTCCCCATACCCTGACCGTAAAGGCTGAGGGTTTTGCCCCAGTGACGATGGATCTGAAGCTGCCGCATGCAGCGGACGTGCTGTTTGTTCTGCAGCCGGATACCGTGCAGATCGGCGTGGAGGTCAATGGCGATGAGCAGCCTGCGCCCACCACGGAGGGTACAGGGGCGTCGGAGACGATCTCCGGTACCCAATTGCAATCTCTTGCCGACGATCCTGACGATCTGTTGCGGCAGCTGCAGCAGCTGGGCGCGGCATCGGGTGGAAATCCTGCGAACACGACGATCTCGGTCGATGGCTTTCAGGACTCCAGCAAGCTGCCGCCGAAGAGCTCGATTGCGTACATCAAGGTCAACCCGGATATGTACTCCGCCGAGTACCGTGAGCCGCCGTTCGATGGCGGCCGAATCGAGGTATACACCAAGCCCGGTCTGAGCGCCTTCCATGGCGCGCTGTTTGCCACCAACAGCAGCTCCTGGATGAATGCCAGCGATCCCTTCTCCAGCAGCAAGGCGCCGCTGGGCAAGCAGCGGTACGGCTTTGAACTGACAGGGCCGATCCGTAAGGGGGCTGATTTTTCCGCGACGCTCGAGCACCGGTCCATCAACGATTTCGGCGTGGTGAATGCGGTGGGCCTGGACAGCAATGGGAATGCGGTGAACCTCGTGGCCAATGTGGCGGAGCCGCAGCGGCTGTGGGTGGGGGAGGCCCGCGTGGACTGGCAGCTTGGCGCGAAGAATACCCTGATTGCCACCTACTCCCCCAATGTGAACCATCTTTCCAACGTTGGCGTCGGCGGGACCACGCTGGCCGAAGCCGGGTACGAAGACGGGGAGACCCAGCACGTGCTTCGCTTCACCGATGTCACCACGGCTTCGGCTCACGTGATGCACGAAGCGCGTGCTTCGCTCGAATGGGACGGGAGCACTGACATACCTGTTTCGACGGCGCCCCAGGTGCAGGTCGCGGGCGCCTTTACCGGCGGCGGCGCCACGGTCGGCAACCAGCGCTCGCACATCTTCATCATGGAAGCCGACGACGATGCCATTATCACGAAGGGCAAGCACCTGTGGAAGTTCGGAACACAGTTTCACCTGAACCGCCACAGCAACGATCAGGAGACGCTTTATTTCAACGGAACGTACCAGTTCGGCGGCGGTACGGCCCCGGTACTAGATGCGAACGGACAAGCAGCCGGCACGGAAACAGAGACGATCACCGGCGTCGAGCAGTACCGCCGCGCCCTGCTGCAATTGCCCGGAGGCACGCCGACGGCCTTTACGAACGTGTCGGGGACACCGCTGCTGAGCTTCACGCAATTGCGGGATGCGTTCTTTGTGCAGGATGACTGGAACGTGGGCAAGGGCGTACACCTTTCTTCCGGTCTGCGGTATGCACTGCAAAGTGATCCTGTGACACTGAGTGCTGTGACGCCGCGGCTGGGCATTCTGTGGTCGCCAACGAAGAAGGGAACGTGGACGCTGCATGCCCACGCCGGCCTGTTCGCGACGCAGTTCAACGGCGCGGACTGGCTTGAGTTGACGCGCGAGAATGGCACATCGCGCATCACCAGCACCGTGTACAACCCGGAATACTGCCCTGGGGGCGCCAGCACGAGCTGCAATCCGCTGAGCAGCGGTACCGTGATAACGAGTATGCGAACGCTGGCGCCAAAGTTGTCGAATGGGAGCTATGCGATCGAAAATATTGGCGGCACACGGGCACTGCCTTTTGGCTGGAATCTCTCGCTCGACTACTACGTTGGGCGCTTGTGGAACATTGCAAGAACGGTGAATGTGAACACGCCGCTGGATGGCAGCCCTACGGGAGTGCGGCCCATTGCGCCGAACGTTAATATCCTGCAGATGAATAACAGCGCGCAGGGTCGTGCCAATGTGGTCTTTGCAGGGATTGAGCAGCACACGCTCAAGCGGCTGCAGCTGTTCTTTGGGGGCGTGCGGGTGAATCTCGTGGATGACAGTGACGACAGTGAGTTCTTTCAGCCGCAGAGCGCGTACACGGATGCCGGCGAGTTCGGCCATCGCAGCAACCAGGGCATTTGGCAGCTTTTCGGAAATGCCAGCCTGACCTTGCCTAGAAAGATCGTGCTGAGCGGTAACTTTCATGGCACCGGCGATGCGCATTACAACCTCACCACCGGCTTCGATAACAACGGTGACGGGGACTTCAACGACCGGCCGCAGTATGCCTCGCCCGGCACCGCAGGCGCGATCCAGACACGCTATGGCCTGCTGACAGCCACGGGCGGAACCGGCGTGCTGGAGCGTAACCTGGGCGTGATGCCCTGGCAGTTTTACCTGGATACGAACCTTCAGCGCGCCTTCACGCTGACCCGCAATGCCAAAGCGGAGCACCAGCAGACGTTGAGCATCAATCTACGGTCAGTCAACGTGCTGAACCACACCAACGTCACTGCTGTGGGCGGGGTGCTGGGGTCGCCCCTGTTTGGGGTGCCGTATGCGGCCGATAATGGCCGGCGCGTGGAGGCCGGGCTGCGCTACACCTTTTAAGGCTCCGTGGCCCATGCGCCCTGCTAGGCTTGAAGGGATATGAGTTTTGAGCTGCCAAAGGCGTACGATCCGCAGGCGATCGAAGAGAAGTGGGCGCGGTATTGGGTTGAGGAGAAGCTGTTTGCGGTAGGCACGCCTGCCGATGCGGCTGCGGTGAAGGCGTTTGTGCAGATGTTGCCGCCGCCGAATGTCACGGGGCGCCTGCACATGGGGCACATGCTCAACCAGACGGAGATGGACATTCTGGCGCGCTGGCATCGCATGCTGGGCGAGGAGAGTGTGTGGGTGCCGGGCACGGATCATGCGGGCATTGCGACGCAGATGATGGTGGAGCGGCAGCTGAAGGCTGAGGGTGGGCCGACGCGGAAGGAGCTTGGGCGCGAGGCATTTACGGAACGCGTCTGGTGCTGGAAGCAGCAGTACGGCGGGGCGATCGCGGAGCAGATGCGGCGCTTGGGTGCGAGCGTGGACTGGACGCGCGAGTACTTCACGATGGATGACCGGCTGAGCCTGGCGGTGCGTGAGGCTTTTGTGCGGCTATGGGATCAGGGGTTGGTGTACCGCGGGGCGTACATCGTGAACTGGGATCCGCAGTTGCAGAGCGCGGTGAGCGATCTTGAGGTGGTGCATGAGGAGCGCGCGGGTAAGTTGTATGAGATACGCTACGCGCTTGCGGATGGGTCGGGATCGATCACCATAGCGACTACGCGGCCGGAGACGATGTTGGGGGATGCCGCGGTCGCGGTGAACGCGGCGGACGAGCGGTATGCGGGGATGATCGGCAAGATGCTGGTGCTTCCCTTGCTTGGGAGGGAGATCCCGCTGATTGCCGATGAATGGGCAAATCCGGAGTTCGGCACCGGTGCGGTGAAGGTGACGCCGGCGCATGATCCGAATGATTTTGCCATTGGGCAAAGGCATGGGTTGCCGCAGTTGAACATTATGGACGAACAGGCGCGGATCAAGCTGCCGGGCTCGCCGTATGACGGGCTGGACCGCTATGAGGCGCGGGAGAAGGTGCTTGCGGATCTGGAAACTGCGGGGGCGCTGGTTGCGGTGAAGGAGCATGCGATGGCTGTGGCCACGAGTCAGCGTACGGGCGCGACGATTGAGCCGCGGTTGTCGATGCAGTGGTTTTTGGCGGTCAATAAAGCGCCTGCCGGTGGTGGGGAAAGTATTGCGGCGAAGGCGATTGCGGCGGTGCGCGATGGGCATGTGCGGTTTACGCCGGAGAACTATGCGAAGACGTATTTCGAGTGGATGAATAACCTGCATGACTGGTGCCTGTCGCGGCAATTGTGGTGGGGACATCGCATTCCGGCGTGGCATTGCGGCGCTTGCGGGAAGATCGATGTTGCAGTGGACACGCCGACCTCGTGCTCCGGGTGTGGGATTACGGATATCAAGCAGGAGACCGACGTGCTGGACACGTGGTTCAGCTCGGGGCTGCTGCCTTTCACTGCTTTTGGGTGGGATGGGACCGATACGCTGACGCCGGATCTGGCTGCGTTCTATCCGACCGATCTGCTGGTGACGGGCTTCGATATTTTGTTCTTCTGGGTGGCGCGGATGATCATGCTGGGCTGCCACTTGATGACCGATGTACCGATGCCTGATGGAGCGCGGCGTACGCTGGCGAACACGGTGCCGTTTCGTGAGGTGTACATCCATGGGCTGATACGGGATGCGAACCGCGAGAAGATGTCGAAGACCAAGGGCAATGTGATCGATCCGATCGAGATCATCTCGCGGTACGGAACGGATGCGGTGCGGTTTACGCTGGCGTCGCAGGCGTCGCCGGGGACCGATATTGCGTTCAATGAGGCGCGGACGGAGGGATATCGCGCGTTTGCCAACAAGATCTGGAATGCGGCGCGGTTTCTCGCGATGCAGGTGGAGCGGGGTCGCGATGCGGGGTATCGCGTGAGCTTGCACTCGCCGTTGGCCGGCGCGGAGAGTACAGCAGCGGCATTGCCGGATGCAACGCCGCTGGAGACGCGGTGGATCTTTGCGCGGCTGCATGCGGTGGCCGCGAGTCTGCAGCGCTCGCTTGCGGATTATCGCTTCGATGAAGCGGCGCAGGCGGTGTATCAGTTCTTCTGGGGTGAGTTCTGTGACTGGTATCTGGAGCTGGTGAAGCTTCGATTGAACTTCGAAGGCGAGAAGACGCCGGAAGCAGCGCTCACGCTAGGTGCTCTGGTGAGTGTGTTCGAAGCAGCCCTTCGTTTACTATCGCCCTTCATGCCCTTCCTGACCGAAGAGCTTTGGCATGCCTTGCACATGCAGGTGGGCGTGGCGGCACCGGCAAAGAGCATTGCGCTTACACGCTTTCCGCAGCCGGGGGACTTCCCTGCCGACGCGGCGAGTGTGCAAGCCATGGAGATACTGCAGGAGTTCGTGGTGACGGTGCGGGCGCTGCGCAAGGAGCTTGGTGTGCCGGAGAAGGAAACTACGCCGATCCAGGTGCATGCGTCGAACAGGATTGCGGCGCTCGTGGATGCGCATCAGGATCTGCTGGCGCGGCTGGCGCGTGTCAGCGATGTTGAGTTAGTGAGCGCGACGCTCAGCGGTGGCAACGCCCGGTCCACCGCAGCTTTCGATATAGCCATTGTGTATGAGCGACAGGTGGATGTGGCGGCAGAACGTGAGCGATTGACGAAGGAGCTTGCGCGGCTCGACAAAGGCCTGCAGAGCGCGGAGAAGCAGTTGGCGAGCCAGAGCTTCCTGGCCAAGGCACCGGCCCACATCGTGGAAGGCTTGCGCAAGCAGGCCGCGGAAACTGGGGCGTTGCGGACCAAAGCCGAAGTAGCGTTGCGGGAATTACCTCCGGTGTAGGGTGCGGCGGGGTGGACACCCTGCAGGGTCTTTCGCGGCGTCTTATGGGGACGAGGAGAAACACGATGGCGATACAGACGACACCGCATACGAACACAGAGCAGGATGTGAACTCGGCCGAGATGGATCTGGAGCCGAATATGAACCCGCAGGACTCCTTGCGGGCTGACCCGAAGCTATATGAGAACAGTGATGGCGCGCAGACCGCAGGGAATCGTTCGTTTCACTCGACCGCTGGCAGGGACAATCAGCCGAAGTCAATCGACGAAGGCACGGGAATGACGGGCCCGCAGTCGCCTACGTTGCCTTCCGGTGAAGGCACCGGAATCTCCAGCCATTCGGGCAATGCCGAACGGGCCGAGCAAGAGAAGGTCATCAATAGCTAACTTGTTGCAGACGAAGGGGCGTCTCGTACGAGGCGCCCCTTCTCTGTTCATCGAAATTGTCAAGCATCGTTAAGCGTTGCGGTAACTTTCGGTAGCGCGGCCGTTCTCGCGGGTGGTCTCTTCCTTGTCCGCGATGGCTCGCTGATCGCCTACCGGTTTTGTGTGAGCTTTGGGGCCGTTCTCATGCGCCGCGGGAGAATGGGCGTGAGCGCCGCCGGGTACAGCATCATTCGTACCTACGTTATGCGCGTCGTTCTCGTGCATTGCCTCAATCGTGTCCTTGCCGGCGTGCTGGGTGTGTTCGTTCGACATACTTACTCCTTGCCTGTTGTAGCTTTGGCTGGTGCTGGGTCGTTCCCTGCAATTTCCGTGTGTTCGATGGCGGTGTTTACAGGGTCATCGCCGAAGTCTCGTGCGCCGTATTCGTAATCGGTTCCGCCGTCGGTGTCCTGCGCGGTGGCAGGCTGTGTGGTGCGCTCTTCTACATCGAGGCCCCAGCCCTGTTCGTGAGCATACTCGCCTGCGAGCCCGCGAGTGCGTTCGCCAAAGCCGCGGGGTTCCTGCGGGGGTTGCTGCGGCGTGGTCTCGTCTGTTGCCATGGAGTTTCCTCTCCTCCAGTGAGATGGCACACAGCGTTGGGGCGTTAGCCCAGCGGCGCCACGATCTATTTGCCTGCGGCCAGGGGAGATTCGGAGGGGAGCGCTTCCTGCTCCACCGCGATGGTGACATTTTCGTGCTTGATGTCGAGGCGCAGACGGTTATACATGCTCATGTAAAAGTTGGCGACCCAGACAAGAGCAAACCAGGCAATCACATAGCCCCGCCAACCTTCGAAGAGAAGTTGGAAGCGAAACAGAAACAGGGCGAAGGCCGAGACGTAGTGTGAGAAACAGTATTCGCAGGTAAAGAGATAGAAGAACTTGCGCTCGGGCAAGACTTTGCTGGTCTGGCTTTTCACTTTGCAGAAATCACGGGGTTCGCGAAACACCTCCTCGTGCGTGACGGTCCAGGCGGCGCAGGCAACCGGGAGCCCGAGGATCAACAGCATGGCGACCTGGTGCGTGAGGGGCGAGGCAAGTTCTGCGGGCATAGGCGGTTGACACGTAGGACAGGCGCTGTGGCAGATTGGATGCGCGGTGCCCACGTTAGGATAAGCGACGGATGCCTGCGAGTCTGCGCCAGGGGAACACGATCGACGCTGCCGAGGTAAATGCGGCTCTCGCACACACGCGCTTGGGCGGATATGTGCTGCATATTCCTGAGGTGGAATCCACGAATGATCTTGCGCTGGAAGCAGCGCAGGGGGGCGCTCGACTGGGTGTGTGGGTGGCCGACGCGCAGACGGCGGGGCGCGGTCGCGGAGGGCATGGATGGCATTCGGCTCCGGGCGATGGGTTGTACGTGAGCGCGCTGTTTACGCCGCGTTTGCCGGCCTCGGCGTCTTTGCCCTCAAGCCTTTCCCTGACGGCTGGACTGGCTGCGTGGGAGGCGATACGGGAGGTCACGGGAATCACCGCAGACATCCGGTGGCCGAACGATCTGGTAACGCGGCCTGCCGCGCTGGAACGCAGCCGCAAGCTGGGCGGTGTTCTGGTGGAAGCGGCGTTTGGAGCGCCGGAGCAGCCGCCAGAACGAAGCATGCTGCGGTATGCGGTGATTGGCATTGGGATCAATGTGGCGCATCGAAGCTTTCCGCCGGAGTTGGGAAGGCTGGCGTCTTCGTTGTTTCTGGAGGGCTGGCAGATGCCGGATCGGCAGCCGCTTTTGATTTCCTTGCTGGACAAGCTTGATGGGTTTTTGCGCCAGGAGGAGGACGGTTACGCCGGCACACTGCGTGGCCCCGGATCCTTGAGTCGACTGCAAACAGCCTCGACCTGGCTGCGCGGCAAGCGGGTTCATGTGCCCGAGGAGGGCGGCTATACTGGCCTGACTGCCGGGCTGGACGCAAACGGCTTTTTGCTGGTGGACAGCGACGATGGCGTGCGGCGAACGGTACGTTCCGGCGGGGTGCGAGAAGCCTAGGCGCGACTCCCGGGCGGCGATTCAAATGGGATCTGGATAGCGATGCTTTTAGCAGTGGACGTCGGCAATACAAATACGGTACTGGGTTTATTTGCAGGCCCGGAATCCGCTGAGCCGGCCAGGGTAATTGCCGATTGGCGCATCACCACGCCGATCCGGCAAACCGGCGACGAGGTCGCGGTGCTGCTTGGCGCGCTGTTTGCGATGCGCGGGCTGAAGACGAGCGACGTGACAGGCGTGGCAATCTCGTCCGTGGTGCCGCCGCTCGACAGCACGTTGCGGCGGCTATGCGAAAGCATCTTCAACGTGCGGCCTTTGTTTGTGGAACCGGGCGTGAAGACCGGTGTGCCGGTGCTGACTGACAATCCTAACGAAGCAGGCGCGGACAGAATTGTGAACTGCGTGGGTGCGTTCGAGTTGCTGGGTGGGCCGGCCATCGTTGTGGACCTTGGGACGGCGACGACATTCGATGTGGTATCGCGCAAGGGTGAATTTCTCGGGGGCGCCATCGCGCCGGGGCTGGGGATTTCGGCGGAGGCGCTGTTCTCCCGGGCGGCACGGCTGACGCGCGTGGAGGTCAAAAAGCCGGCCAAAATCATTGGCACAAACACGACCGATAACATCCAGATTGGCTTGTATTACGGGTATATCGGGCTGGTAGACGGCATTCTGGAGCGGATGATCCATGAACTGGGGCCGGAGACGAAGACAATCGCAACCGGCGGCCTGGCGAACCTGATCGCGCCCGACTGCAAGCACATACAGCGCGTGGAACCCATGCTGACGCTGAACGGTTTGCGGCTGATCTGGGAGCGGAATCAGGATCGAGTACGGGGAAAGAAATAGGCGGCCAGTAGCGTGCCTGCTATGAACTATTTCGAATATTTCAGTGAGATCGAGGAGCGGTTTACGGCTAGGCGGGGATCGCTGCTGCTGTTGTCTACGCTGGACTGGGCCTTGATTGAGACCTGGCGTGAGGCGGAGGTTCCGCTGGCTGCGGTGTTGCGGGGAATCGATGCGGCTTTCGATAAGTATGAGGCGCGGAAGGCGCGATCGAGGGGGCGGCTCGCGAAGGTGAATGGACTGGCCTGGTGCGCCCAGGCGGTGATGGAAGCGGCTGCGGCGTTGGCGGAGGCTTCCCTCGGAAGCCGAGTGGAGCCGCAGGCAGAAGTTGCGACTGGCTTCGAAGCAGAGCGCGTTGCAGGGTTTCTTGCCGGCAACGCGGCTTTTTTGGAGAAGCAGATGCTGGAGGCAGGAGGAAATGGCGGCACTTTTCAGGAAGCCGTGCGTACGGCGGCAGCGCGGTTGCGGGAATTAGCCGCGGAGTTCAAGAGCGGGACGCATCCAGCATTCGACGAGTTGGACCGGACGCTGACGGTGCTGGAAGAGCGGCTGCAAGCGGCGTTGCTCGCGAGCTTGCCGGAAGCGGAGCTGCTGGCCGCGCGCGAGGCTGCGGAGCGGGAGCTTGCACCATATCGCGCCCGTCTGGGTGCGGTGCAGATGCGGCAGATACGAGAGCAGTTTGTGCACAAGCGGCTGTTTCAGGCGCGGAAATTACCCCGGCTAAGTCTCTTTTACATGCCGGTGCAGGAAGATGGCGCGCAGCCTGCCGCAGGACCGGAGGCGGAATGAATGTAGAGGGGCCGCTTCGCCTTGAGAAGGCGGTGTACGGAGGAGATGGACTGGCGCGCACGACGCAGGGGGAGGTCGTGATGCTGCCGTTCGTGTTACCGGGCGAGTTCGTTGAAGGCGACGAGACGGCCGGTTTCCGGGTGATCCAGGCCTCGCCGGAGCGCGTGCCGGCGCATTGCATTCATTTCGGAATCTGCGGCGGGTGCCAGTACCAGATGGCTGCGTACCCGGAACAACTGCGCATGAAGGCAGACATACTGCGTGAAACTTTGGCGCGTGGCGGGGTGAGTGAACTGCCCGAGGTGCAGGTCCTGGCGTCGCCGGAGCCTTGGGGGTACCGCAACCGGATTCGCTTGCGTATCCGCTCTCTCGATGGGGTCATGCGGCTCGGGTACAGCGTGCGCGGTTCTAAGGAGTTCTTGGCTGTGCGCATGTGTCCCATCGCAGCGCCGGTACTGTGGGCTATAGCAGAGGCCTTGGGCAACGCCGCGCGTGGACAGCGGGACGCGCAGGAGTGGCTCGAGTCCGCGGCCGAAGTGGAGCTTGCCTGCGACGAGGAGGGCCGCCGCGTGGGGGTACATCTGCTCTGCACGGGCGCTACGCCGCCGCGCAAGGGCGGTCTGGAGCGCCTTGCAAAGTGGCTCGGGAATACCGGTTTGCCGGTCGCCTCGGTAGCTGCCTCACGACTGCACGTGGCGTCCGGGCGAGCTACCGAGTTGTTGGCTTGGTGGGGTGCGGAAGGACTTGCCTACCGGGTAGGTGCGCAGAGCTTTTTTCTCAAACCCGGCAGCTTTTTTCAGGTGAATCGCTTCCTTGTGCCGGGAATGGTGGCAACGGTTTGTGGGGACCGCCGCGGTAGTCTGGCCTGGGACCTGTATGCCGGGGTGGGGCTGTTTGCGCGCGCGCTGGCGGAGCGATTCGAGCAGGTGACCGCCGTGGAGGCGAACCCGGTTGCGGTAGAGGAATTGCGGCGGGGGCTGCGGCGCGCCGGGGATCAGGCAATCGAGGAGACGACACTTGGCTTTCTCCGCAAGGCCGTCGTGCAAAGGGAGCGGCCGGAGGTGATTGTGCTGGACCCGCCGCGGGCGGGAGCGGGCGAAGAAGCCTGCGGGTTGCTGGCGCGTTTGGGGCCGAGGGAGATCGTGTATGTCTCCTGCGATCCGACGACGCTGGCGCGTGATCTGGCTATTTTGACGGCGGCGGGGTACGGCGTTGCAGAACTGTACATGGTCGACTTTTTTCCACAGACCTACCACCTCGAAACGGTTATATCGCTGCACCAGAGGGCTATGGGAGGCTAGGGAAGTCGAGTTTTCGTCCCTGGTCTTCGGGGCGGGTAGCGCTCCCTTATGCTGAGCTCTGGTGCTGCCAAATTCTGGATGGACGGCCGTGCGCCCGTAGAACCGTTGCGAGCGCGCGGGCTTCCTATGTTGTCCGCCGCATTGGCTTTTGCAGGCGGAATTCTATGTGCCCGGCAGTGGCATCCGCCGTTGACGCTGGCAATCTCGGCGTTCCTTCTGGCGGGTCTGGCGCTGGCAGGTTTGCGCTGGGCTCACCCGCGCGTGGCGTGGGTTGCCGTGCTTGCACTATGGGTCGCAGTAGGATGCTGGTGCGCACAGGTGCAGACGCCGGTGGATCGGCAACCTGAGGTGCATGCCTTTGCCGATGGGCTGAGCCGAACCGTGCGGGGTCGCGTTGTTTCTGTCCGGTCGTTACGGGAAGAGAAGCCCCTGCAGGGTGCGCCGGTTCTTGGCAGGGAGCCCTGGCAGGTTGAGCCTGGCGGATGGGAGGCAGAAGCCGGGCCGGAGATTCAGAGCGTGGATCTGGCGCTGGAAGCCGTCGAGCAGGTGACGCCGGACCTCTCCACCATGAAGCCGGTTACCGGCGGGCTGCGGCTCACGGTGATTGGCGGGATGGTGCCCTTGCGCTGCGGGGACGTTGTTGAGGCACCGGTCCGGCTGAAGGAACCGGAGATTTACCGGGATCCAGGAGCATTTTCTTACTCGGAATGGCTTTTGGGCCAGGGCGTTGGCGCATTGGGGACCGCGAAGTTGGGCAAAGTCAGGGTTGTGCGCCAGGATGCCCCCGGAATGCGCTGCCATTTGGCAGAGATGCAGCACTGGGCGGCCTCGCGGCTGGAAGCTTTACCTGCGGCTGCGCCAATCCGAGGTTTGCCGGCCCCGCTTCGTCTCACGGCCGCCGATACAGGCATGTTGGCGGCCATGCTTTTCGGTGATCGAACGCAGCTGAGCGCGGAGCAGCGTGCCGGGTTCGAGCGCACAGGGACGTTTCATCTGTTTGTCGTGTCAGGGCTGCATGTAGCCATGGTCACAGGCGCGGTTTTCTGGCTGTTGCGACGGTTCCGTGTGCCGGAGTTCCCTGCTGTCGGCCTTACGATCGTCTTGGCGCTGGCGTATGCCTTGCTAACTGGATTCGGTGTTCCCGCGCAGCGGGCTCTGGCGATGAGTTCGCTTTATTTACTTGCCCAGGCCCTGGACCGGCAACGATCGGGGCTCAATGCTCTCGGCACGGCGGCGCTCCTGATCCTGGTCGCCGATCCCAGGGCGCTGTATGAAGCCAGCTTCCAGATGACGGCGCTGGTGATTGTGGCTGTCGCGGGCCTGGCAGTTCCAGCGGGAACGCGCTCCCTGGAGGGCTGGCGATCCGCGAGCCGCCAGATCGAGGTGCTTGAGGTGGATGTCTCCTTGCACCCTGCCATTGCTGCCCGGCGGGTCTGGCTGCGCTGTTGGGGACGGGTTTGCAGCGACCTTTTTGGCCGGTGGGCCGGGAGGCTGCCCGTGTGGGCGGTGCGCGCCGGCGTGATGGCCGCTGAAGCGCTTCTCTTGTCGGCTGCGATTGAGCTTTGCATGGCGCTGCCGATGGCGGTGTACTTCCATCGCATGGTTCCGCTGGCGCTGCCGGGAAACTTGTTTGTGGCGCCTCTGGCCGTTGCTCTTGCCGGATCCGCGGTGACGACGTTTGCGCTGGGGTTACTGAGTCCATGGCTTGCGGTTCTCCCCGCGGTTGTCACGGCAGGGCTGCTGCATCTGGTTCGGGCTGTTGTGGATCTTTTAGGACGCGCCCGGATGGGGGATCTACGGGTGCCGTCTCCACCGTGGATGGCTACGGTCCTGTTTGGCTTGCTGGCGCTGTTTGCGATAGGCGCTCTTCGCGGGCGGCGACCCGTTTTGGCCTGGAGCGGAGCCGTTGCCGCGCTTGCCTTGCCGTTGGTGGTGCTGTGGCCAGCGCCCCCGTTGCTCCATGCGGGCACTGTTGAGCTTACCGCCATCGATGTCGGCCAGGGAGACTCCCTTCTGGTGGTCTCGCCCGAGGGCCGCACGATGCTGGTGGATGCGGGCGGGCCGGTTGGCAGGATCGCGACGAAATGGGACGTGGGCGAGCAAGTAGTGGCGCCGTATCTGTGGTCTCGGCAGATACGCCGGCTCGATGTCATTGTGATCACGCACGGGCATAGCGATCACATTGGCGGTATGCCCGCGGTGTTGCGCGATCTTCATCCGCGAGAGCTGTGGCTGAGTCTCGAACCGGGTGGATCTGCAGCCCTGCGGGCGTTGCTGGCGCAGGCCAAAGGGCTCGGCATTGAGGTGCGCTGGCTGGCGGCGGGCGATGCTTTCGCGTGGGGTGGCATGCGCGCGAAGGTGTTGTCGCCCGAACGGAGTTATGCCAACTATGGCGAGGCCCGAAATGACGACTCGCTCGTCATGCGCCTGGATTGGCAGAAGGCGAGCGTGCTGCTGGAGGGCGATGCCGAGGCCCCGAGCGAGGCAGCCATGGTTGCGCATGGCCGGTTGTCGCCGGTGACGCTGCTCAAGGTGGGCCACCATGGCAGCCGGACGTCAACGAACCCGGAGTTTCTGGCCGCTGTGGCGCCGAAAGTCGCGGTGATCAGCGTCGGACAGCACAATACGTTCGGGCATCCTCGCTGGGAGGTTCTGGAGCGTCTGGAAGCCGCGCATGTTCGTACGTTCCGCACAGACCGCGAAGGGGCGGAAACCCTTCTTCTGGGGCCGGAGGGAACGGTGACAGCGGGGGCGGCGTATAAATAATTGACGCCCGTTTCACGGCGCAGGAGGCAGGGTTGGACGAGACGCAGAAGGAAGTGAAACCGCTCGGTGATGCGTTGAACCAGTCCGTGGCCCCTTCCGCGCATTCGAAGGAAAGCTCTTCCGCTTCCCTCGAGGAAGCCAAGCTGCTGCGACGCCTGCAGATGATGATGAACATGGTGATGGGTGTGATTGCGCAGGACAACACCCTGGGCTATGACGATGCCGCGGCCATGGTCGCCGACGCGCGCACGGCGGCTTTGGCAATGTTTCCCGGCAAGGAACTGGCGTACGACCTCATCTGGCGTCCACGTTTTCAGCGCCTGATGCGTGAGCGCTTTCGCCTGGTTTAACCAGGCAGGGGTTACCAGAACGGTGCACGCTTTACGGTTTGCGGGGCGAAGTCTGGTAGCAAGGTAAATATGCTCTCGCGCGGCGGGTCTCGCGTCATTTTCGTTTTGGTCGGCTTCCTTCTGCTCCTGGCTGCACCGGCGTGCCTGGCCGTGAGTGCCGATTGGACAACGCCGATCCCGCCGTTCCGCATTGCGGATAATCTTTATTACGTCGGCAGCCGTGACCTGGCGGCGTACCTGATCACCACGCCGGCGGGTGACATCCTGATCAACGCCAACTACACCAGTTCCCCTGCGCAAATCCGGCGCAGTGTGGAACACCTGGGCTTTGGCTGGCGGGATATCAAGGTGCTGGTAATCAGTCATGCGCACGTCGATCACGCGGGCGGGGCGGCGCAGATCCTGCGCGAGACCGGCGCGAAATTTGAGGTGATGGACGGGGATGCGGAGGTGATGGAGAGCGGCGGCAAGACCGACTTCGCCTTTGGGCACCAAGGCAAAATGCTCTTCCCCGCCGCGCACGTTGACCGCGTGCTGCGTGACGGAGACGTGGTCACCCTGGGTGGGGTGAAGGTGGTGGCTCACAAAACAGCGGGGCACACGAAGGGCTGCACAAGCTTCACGCTGCGGGTGCATGTGCCGGGCGAACCGGCAAGCACGCTGCGTGATGCCGTGATCGTCGGTAGCTGGAGCGTGCTTTCGGAGTACCGGCTGCTTGGCGAGCGCAACCGGCCGCCATCGTACCCGGGGATTGCGGCTGACTACACGCATACCTTTGCTGTGCTCGGTAGCCTGCCTTGCGACATCTTTCTTGCCTCCCATGGCAGCACGTTCAACATGCTTGCCAAGCTGCAGCGCATGCCGTCCGAAGGAGACCGGGTCTGGATCGATCCGGAGGGATACAAGGCGGCGGTGACGCAGGCGCGGCTTGCGTTTGAGCATGCGTGCCAAAAGCAGTCCGCCGCGGCTGCGCAGGGAAAGGCGGCTTAGGGTGACATCGGGCGCAGAGACCGTTAGGCCGGACTTGCGTAGTCCGCGGGAGCGGCTGCACGGGTTGGACACGCTCCGGGCGCTGGCCATCTTGCTGGTGATGCCGTATCACCTGAACGATCACTTCCCCGAAGCGCTCCATGCGCCTGCTCATTTCGGATGGATCGGTGTAGATCTGTTCTTCGTGCTGAGCGGCTATCTGATCGGGTCGCAGTTGTTTCGGCCGTACCTGCAGGGCGGTAGAGTCCAGATAACGGAGTTCTATCGCAAGCGCGCGTACCGCATCCTTCCGGCGTTTGCGGTGGTGCTGGCGTTGTATGTTTTCGTCCCTTTATGGCGCGAGGCGCCGGGCCTTCAGGCTCCATGGCAATTTGCCACGTTTACGGAAAACCTTCTGATTGATTACGCAAAGAATCAGGCGTTCTCGCACGCATGGTCGCTCTGCGTCGAGGAGCATTTCTACCTTGCGCTACCCATCCTGACGTTGTGGCTCATGCGTCGCCCGGCCGCGTGGAAGACCTACCTTGTGTTGGCCGCGCTGGTGCTTGCGGGGGTTGTGGCGCGGAGCTATCTCTTACTGCATACTCTCAGGCCGCTTGGCCCGGATAGCGATGACTTTGGCGTAACGTATATCGAAAAAATGTATTACCCAACCTATGTGCGACTGGATGGTTTGATTGCGGGTGTGGCGCTTGCGCTTGTGCAGACGTTCCGGCCCGGGTGGTGGGCGAGTCTACGCAAACAGGGTCATACCCTGGGCGCGGGCGGCCTGGCAATCGTGGCCTTGGCCATCTGGTGCTCGGCGACGCGTTTTGCTTCGGTAACAGGCAAGGCTGCTGTGTGGGATGTTGCCGGCTATCCGCTGCTGGCGTGTGGCTTTGCCTTGATCACGGCTTCCGCGGTGAGCGAAAACGGATGGCTGGGGCGGGTGCGCGTGCCCGGAGCAAAATTCCTGGCGACACTGGCATACAGTTTGTACCTGACGCACAAGGAAGCCGTGCACCTGTTGTTGCACTTCTTCCCTTCCCTGCCGGACCAAAGCTATCTCATGCTGCCGGTGCTCTTCGGCGCTTGCATCACGGTGGGAGGACTTTTGTATGTCAGCGTGGAACGACCGTTTTTGTGGCTGCGTGATCGCGGACGTCTCACGCAGCGCACCGCGGCAAGGGTTGATCTCGAAGCGCGCCTGGACCCTGCGCTATAAGCAGGCGCTAACCGCTCAGCCGGCCTGAGCGAGCAGCTTTTCGAGCGAGTTGATGTGGTGCAGATCGTGTCCCGCGGCAATTTCAACGATGCTCCAGAGCGTTATGCTGCCAAGTTCGGGGTGGGTGGCGGGGCGTTGCTTGTCGGCTTCGGAGAGGCCGTCGATCAGAGCCATGTTCCAACGGCGCAAAGGGATCCAGGTGGAGCGGGCGGCTTCGGTGGTGTATTCGACGCCATCGTAGGCACGCGCCCAGGCGTCCTGCTCAAATGGCTGCAGGGTGGGGTTGTCGGCGCCGTAGACGGCGCGCAGCCTCCATGCCCAGGCGACTTCGCAATCGGTCATATGGCAAAGGATTTCGCGGATGCTCCACTTGTGCGGTGCAGGTTTGTGCTCGATGGCTTCGGGCGACAGGGCGGTAAGAACTTTGATCAGGCGCGAAGGGGTCGCGCGCAGCACCTCGGCTGGGTCGCGGCCCTCGAGCAGATGAACATAGGGACGGGCCTTCTCTTCACTCATGCGCCATTGGATGCGGTTCCGGCCGAGGTTGCTGGCTCGAGGGCCGTCCAGGGACTGTATTCGCCGACCGACCAGAGATAGCCTTCGGGGTCGCGAACGGTGAAGGACTGCCCGCCATAGCTCATGGTTTGCAGATCCATGACGACCGCGGCGCCTGCAGCGTTGGCGCTTTCCCAGACAGGCTTGCAATCGGGAACAATGAGGTAGAGCGGTGAGGTGACACGGCCGTCTGTTTCGCCCGGGGTGGTGTACCAGCGGTCGTTTGGACTGGGGTTGGTCGCCGAGCCGAGCATGATCATGCCGCTGCCGTGGCGCAGTTCGGCGTGGGCGACCGTATTGTTCTCGCCGGAATAGACGGCGTGGCGAATGAAGCCGAACGCTCGCTCGAGAAAGTCAATGGCGGCGTGGGCATCGCGGTAGCGCAGGCTGGGAATGAGTGTGGAACCAGACGGCGAGGGGTGCTCGGCGGTGTCTGCCATGCGAATAGGCCTCCGTTCAGCATCATCGTCGCGGCGCACGGCATCTGTACAGAGGATTCGGTAGACGGGCGACAATAGGGGAGAGCGCGTGGGTGCACCGCGCGAGGGAGCGGCAGTGGCAGAACTTGAGCGTGTGGTGGGGATTGATCTAGGGACGACGAATTCGTTGGTGGCATTTATGCAGGGCGACCGGCCCGCGGTCATCCCGGGCGAGGATGGATCGCCGATCGTGCCGAGTGTCGTTGCGTTCAGCTATGACGTGGCCGAGGGGAATGATCATGGCTGGGCTGTGGGGAATGCAGCACGCGAGAGCCTGCTGAAGCATCCGGAGAACGCGGTCTACAGCGTAAAGCGGCTGATGGGCCGCGACCTGACCGACGTGGAGCCGGAGTTGAAGCTGTTTCCGTTCAAGCTGGCCGAGGGCTTAAAGCCAGGCGAGGTTCTGCGGCTGCATGTGGGCGGGCTTACACTGACGCCCCCGGAGATCTCCGCTTATGTGCTGCTGCAGTTGAAGCGCAATGCCGAAAGGTTTTTCGGCGCGCCAGTGACGAAGGCGGTCATCACGGTCCCGGCATATTTCAACGATGCGCAGCGGCAGGCTACCAAGGATGCCGGGCGCATTGCAGGGCTTGAGGTCTTGCGGCTGGTGAACGAGCCCACGGCCGCGGCGCTTGCGTATGGTTTGGACAAGCTGCACGGCGGCAAAGATGGTGTCATCGCGGTCTATGACTTTGGCGGCGGAACCTTTGATGTTTCCATCCTGAAGCTGCATGAGGGGATCTTTGAGGTGATCTCTACAGGCGGCGATACGCATCTGGGCGGGGATGATATCGACAACCTTCTGATGGCTGTGGCGCTCGATGACATCAAGGGTGATCTGGGCCTGGATGTCAGCCGCCAGCCCGAAGTGATCCAGGCTTTGCGTATGGCGGTGATCGACGCCAAGATCGCCTTGTCTGCGGAGCCCAGCGCACGGCTGCAACTCACGCTTCCGGATGGCCAGCAGTATCTGCGGGAGATCACGCGGGAGCAGTTTGAGGGCTTGATCGCAGGCGTGATCGAGCGGACGGCAGGGCCGGTGCGGCAGGCGTTGAAAGATGCGCAGCTGACGCCCGGAGGAGTCGAAGAAGTCGTAATGGTGGGTGGCTCGACGCGCATTCCTGCCGTGCGTGCGCTGGTTTCGAAGCTGTTCAACCTGGAGACGCGCGGAAAGAAGCTGCATACGGAGTTGAATCCGGATGAGGTGGTGGCGCTGGGGGCAGCGGTGCAGGCGCAGATCCTGTCCGGGGGGGAGAATGCAGCGACGGATGAGCTGTTGCTGCTGGATGTGACGCCGTTGAGCCTGGGCATTGAGGCGTATGGCGGCGTGATGTCGAAGGTCATCCAGCGCAACTCGACCATTCCGGCGTCGGCAACGGAGCATTACACGACGGCTGTTGATGGGCAGATCGCGGTGGCCATCCACGTGCTGCAGGGCGAGCGTGAGTTGGCGAAAGATTGCCGCTCGCTGGCGCGCTTCGATCTGAAAGGCATTCCACCGATGTCCGCCGGTATGCCTCGTGTTGAAGTCAAGTTTCTCATTGATGCCAACGGCATCCTGCAGGTCACGGCGCGCGAGCAGCGCAGCGGGCAGGAGGCGCAGGTCGAAGTAAAACCGACCTATGGCCTTACCGACGAACAGGTGGAATCGATGATTCTGGAGAGCTTCGATATGGCAGAAGAGGATCTGCGTGAGCGGCAGGTGATCGAGGCGAAGAACGAAGGCCAGACAATCCACGAAGCTGTAGAGAAAGCGGCGACGCAGCCGGTATGGCAGAAGTTGACCTCGGTGGAGCATGAGGAGATCAAGGCCGCTTCCCTGGAGTTGAAAGCATCCATGGCGGGTGATGATCACCGTGTGATTCGGAAGGCGATTGAGCAGCTGGATAAAAAGACGAGGCGGCTGGCGGAGTTGATGATGGACTCCGCGGTGAGCGGCGCTCTCGGCGGCAAAACCATGCAGGCTGCGGGTGAAAGCCTCGGCGAGGGACCGACGGCGCCGCATCCGTTTGCGGCTGCGCAGATCGACGAGAGCGGCGGTGAGATTGCGCAGGCCGAGCAGAACCCCGAAATACCGGGTGACTCCACGGAAGACTAGTTTCGCCTGTTTCTACAAGACTAGAGGGCAAGCAGAAGGCCCCCATCTATGGATGCGATGCGGGCGACAGCCGGAAAGGGCGGCTGCGCCCTCCGTCGAACTACACTGGAGAGGTCATGTCCGAACACGAAAAGAAGCCGTTGCCCGAGATCGACCTATCGATGCCCCCCGCGCCCAACATGGTGCGCGTGACGTTTAAGCCCGAGAACAGGACCGTGGAATTCCCATTCGGCTCGCTGCCCTACGAGGGGCATGGCGAACCAATGAGCTTTCTGGACGTCGCAGAGAACTACGACATCTTTCTGGATCACGCCTGCGGCGGCGTCTGCGCCTGCACCACATGCCACCTGTTTGTGCTGGAAGGCAGCAAGAACCTTACCGAGCCGGAAGAGAAGGAACTCGACCGCATGGACCTCGCGCCGGGGCTGCAGCTGAATTCGCGGCTGGGATGCCAGTCTGTAATTGAAAAACCGGGGACGTATGTCGTGGAGATTCCTGGCTGGAACAAGAACTACGTTCAGGAAGGCAAGCCGGTTGCAAAGTAAGCTGTCCGGTCCTATCTAGAAAAGCGTCGGCCAGTCCACCATGGAGCGGTGCTTCAGGTCCTGCTGGAGGGAGAGCGTGATTTCGCGTTTTTCACGGATGATGGACAGCGAAATCGGGCGGCCCTTGGCGGCGTGCAGGCGCTTTGTCCAGTCGGCTGTATTGCGCAAGGTATAGAAATCGGCCCGCAGAACGATGTCGCCGGCGTGGAGTCCGGCCACCGCGGCGGGGCTCCCGGGACTTACGGAGTGCACCAGTAACCCGGTTCCGAGAGGCGCGCCGAAGTAGCTGGCCAACTGCGGCTCCATCGTGTCCAGAACGGCGCCGGTGTAGATGCTGCCGTGCACGATATGGCCGATAAAGCTGGAGCCGGGCGCCGGGGTAGCCGGAGCGGGCGGAACGAGGGGCGTGGTGTCAGGCTGGGGTGCAGTGGCTTCCGCCGGGGATGGATCCGCGAAGCCGAAGGCGGCCGCGGGCGGCGTTGGCGTGCGCGGGGCTTCCGGGGCGTCTGCCAGGGCCAACCGGGCAGCGGCAGCACGGTCCACGTCGACCCGATCCGCCAGTTGCGCATTCAGGGTGACGGGATGACCTCCGCGAATGACGGTAAGGGCAATCTGCATGCCGGCGCCGGCGTCATGGATCAAGCGGCGCAGCGCTTCAGCACCGGCCAACGCCTGGCCGTTCAGGCTGACGATAATGTCATGCGGGCGCAAGCCGGCCTTTCCCGCCGGGCCGTCGTGATCGACCATGATCACCTCGACCCCACGCCCGATCGGCAGGCGAAGCGGTTTGATCTGGTCGTCGGTCATGTCGTGGAATTCAATGCCCAGGTAACCGGGCGCGCGGCCGTTCACGCCACCGCGCAAGCCCGCGGACCGTGCCGGCGCCGCGCGGGGCAGTGCCCAGGCAGCTTGCACCCCCGCCAGCATGACTCCGGCCAGGACCAGACTGGATCGCGGGAACCGAACGCGGGTTATGCCTATGTGTAAGTCGGCAAACCGAAGCATGGCCACCTACTGGACATCCGAGGCGCTTTGCAGCACCTGGAACGAAGCATTGCGTACGGCGGGGTTGGCATCCTCAGCAGAAACCGTACGGAGCGCCTGCCGTACGCTGGAATCCGCTCCGACGGGCGAAAGCATAGAGATGGCATGGGTGCGGACAGCCTCACTCTTGTCGTGCATGAGGGCTTCCAGCACAGCATCGCGCACATGGACGTCCTCCGCGACATACGGTTCCAGACCGGTGAGCGCGGATAGCCGCACCCCGGGACTCCGGTCGAAGCGCAGCGCATTCACCAGGGCAGCGCGCGATTCACTGACCGCGTCCGCAGAGCCCTGGGCCGCGTCGCCACAGGCATGCCCGTCACGGCACTCGTGCGCAACCATGGAGACAGCGGTCTCATGCGCCTGACTGTTGGCGGCCAGTTTGGTGCCGAGCAGCAGCAGATTCTGGATCTCCGGGTCGCTCATCGAGCCCTGCACGCTTTCCGGCACAACGCGGTTGTATTCCACCTCGACGCGGTCGGTGTCCGGTGTCTGGTGAATGCCGGAGACGCTTGCGATGTCCCCCTGCCCGGGGCGCGACACCACGACAATGCCCTGCTTCTGCGGGGTATGCACCACCTGGTAGCGCGTGAGCAGATTGCCGCCCAGGAAACCGGCTCCCAGCAGCAGTGTTGCGAGTGCCGGCGAGCCGCTGACAAAGCCCAGCCAGCGAAAGGCATTGGCCGTGAGCCGCTGCGAGAGAGAGCGTGGCGGAAAGGCGTCAAGCGCCTCATCCAAACGCATCCGCGAGGCGGCCAGCAGGTTTGGCGAGGGATCGACGACAGGATCGAGCGACAGCGTCTCGCCCAGGGCCTGGTAGGCATTCCATTCGCGTCGGCAGTTTTCGCAGGTGTTCAGGTGCTGTTCGAGCGGCAGAAGAAGCTCGTCAGGGAGCTCCCCGTATTGGGCTAAAACGATCCGTTCCTGTGCGTCCTGGCAGTGCATGGGTGCGTCCCTCGTGTGGCGTCCTGAAAGGTGTTGCTGGTGCGGGTCGTATGCTCTGCCCGCTTGGGTACTGTCTGTTGCTTCTCGACGACGTTTAAAACGTAAATTCTGGTCTAGCGAACCTCTGCCAACCGTGCCCGCAGCTTGCGTGTGGCCCGGAACAGGGTATTTTTGGCTGTTTCCTCGGTGGTGGAGAGCATCTCGCCGATGGTGCGCAGCTTCAGACCCTGGTAGTGCTTCAACTCAAAAACGGTACGTTCCCGCGGGGTAAGCTCGCCCAGGGCGATCTGGATAGCCGCATGCTGGTGCTTGCGTTCGAGCTCACGATCCGGGTCGGCCGTGGAGCGGTCGTCCTGCACATTCGCCATCAGATCCATCTCTTCGCCGGAGGAGTCCAGCACCGTCCCGGGGTCTTCGCGGCGGCTCTTGCGGCGGCGAAGCTGGTCCAGGCAGAGGTTGGTCACAATCCGGTAGAGCCAGGTGTAGAACGAGCACTCAAAGCGAAAATTTGAAAGGTGGCGGTAGGCCTTGATGAAGGCTTCCTGGTGAATATCCTGCGCGTCTTCCTCGCTGCCGAGCATGTGCAGCGCCAGCCGAAGGACGCTGCGGTCATAACGGCGGACCAGGGTATCGAACGCCGAGCGGTCGCCCTTTTGCGCGGCGCGGATCAGTTCGTCGTCTTCGGCACGCTGCTGGGCGCGTGCCTCCATCTCCCCCGGCGACAGGCGGAGGCGGGTGTGTCCGGTTTGGGCGGCAGTGCGGGGCATCGTAGCCGTGTTGGCTGCCGCTGATTCTACCTGGGGGGCCGGGGCCGGGGATGTGAGAGTTTCCCCCAAACCGAGGGCGAAGGGGCTTACACGGCGGCGGCTATTCTCGCCGGGGAGGACGATCGCGGGGGAAGTGCTCATGCCTGGGGCTGACTCCGGAGTCAGGTGGTGCTACACCCCAATGGACGGGCGGAAGGGGCGGTGGTGAGCACGCAAACGGACGAAAGTTCTGCTGGAAGTTACCGCCGTACCCTTGCCAGAGGTCTTCGCGTACGGGCAGAGTAAGTCACGGTTGCCGGCTCCGTTCCCCTGGAAGCGTTTCGGGCATCTCAGACAACGCGCGTTGGCCGTACTTGGACCAACAGGAGAGGGTCAAGGAAGAATGGCAGGAAAACGTTGGGGAATTGCGCTGGCGGCTGTGGTTTTGCAAATCGCTCTTGGCGCTGAGTATGCCTGGAGCGTCTTCAGTAAACCGCTCGCTTCCAAATTTCATTGGACCGGTGAGCAGGTTGCGCTCACGTTTACCATTGCCATCTTCCTGGTCGGCTTTGCGGCCTTCACCGGAGGGCTCTGGAGTAACAAGAGCGGTCCACGCGTCGTCGCGATGACCGGTGGTCTACTGTATGGTGTGGGGGTCGCGCTTTCCAGCCAGGCCGACAAAGGCTTGTGGCTTCTCTATTTAAGCTATGGCGTGGTTGGCGGTATAGGCCTAGGCTTCGCCTACATTATCCCCATTGCCACCCTGGTGAAGTGGTTTCCAGACAAGAGGGGCCTCATGACCGGCGTAGCCGTGGGCGGCTTCGGCGCTGGAGCGCTGGTAACGGCGCCGATCGCACGGAGTTTGATCGCCAAAAATGGCGTTCTGACGACTTTCCTGTATCTCGGGATCGCCTTTCTGCTTGTCTGCGTGGTGGCGGGATACTTCATGGAGAATCCGCCGGCAGGTTTTCGGCCCGAAGGCTGGGAACCCTCCCCGGCCCTGCAGAAGCGTGAGGGAGCCCGGGACTTCACGCTGCGTGAGGCACTGCGCAGTTGGCAATGGTGGGCGCTTTGGCTGCTGCTGTTTCTAAATACCTCCGCAGGCATCGGGGTCATTTCGCAGGAGTCTCCCATTTTCCAGGAAGTCGCAGGCGTCACTGCGGCCGCGGCGGCAGGAATGGTCGGAATTGCGGCCTTCGGCAATGGCGCCGGCCGTATCTTCTGGGCCTGGGTGTCTGACCTGATCCCACGGCGGTTCGTCTTTCTGATCATGTTTCTTCTGCAGGCTGTCCTGTTCTGGGTTCTGCCCAGCGTGACTACCCAGACGCCTCTGACTGTCGTCGCTTTTGTCATTCTTCTTTGCTACGGGGGTGGTTTCGGAACGATGCCTGCCTTCACGGCCGACTATTTCGGTCCAAAAAATGCCGGGACAATTTATGGGCTCATGTTGACGGCGTGGGGCTTCGCAAGCGCCTTTGGGCCGCCCCTGATCGCGCACATCCACCAGGTAAGCGGGCACTACACCGCCAGTCTGCACATTTTGTCGATTGTGCTCCTGGTCTCGGCGATCCTGCCCTTCATCGTTCGCCCGCCTCGGACCGACGCCGTTGCGATTCCGGTTCGGTGATCCGGACGGGGGCGCAAGCTACACTAGGCCAGCTACACTAGGGACGATGGCTTCATTGTTTCCGAATGACCGCCCCCCAAGTGACCGCCCGCCCTTCCGCAAGTATCCCGCCCGGCCCAAAGCCGTCGGTGCCGAACTTCCTCCTCTCTCCGAAGGCTGGGTGCTGGCCCACTGTGATGGTGGGGCGCGCGGCAATCCTGGCCCGGCCGGCTTCGGAGCCGTGGTTGTCGACGCTGCCGGTACGCCGCTCGCGGAACTCAGTGAGTTTTTAGGCTTCCGCACGAACAACTTCGCCGAATACTCCGGTCTGCTCGCCGTGCTCGCCTGGGCGTTAGAGCACAGGTACTCCAAAGTGCGCGTGATCTCCGACTCCGAGCTCATGGTGAAGCAGATCCAGGGCAAGTACAAGGTGAACTCCCCCGATCTGAAGCCCCTCCACGAAGAGGCTCGTCGCCGGATTGCACAATTAGAGGGATTTGAAATCCACCATGCGTTGCGGCATAAAAACAAGGTGGCCGACAATCTAGCCAACGAAGCGATGGACCGCGGCATGGGCAAAGAGCCCGGCGGCCCGGCAGCCTCGCCCCTGAGCGCCACGCCCTATCCGTCGCGCGCTTCTGCGCCCCCTGCACCCGCCAGCTTCGATTCGCCGTCCAGGCCATCGGTTTCGTCCGGAACGATGCTCCGCGGGTTTGTCCGGGATGGCGTGGTTCATGTGCTGGGCGGCAAACCTCTCCCGGAAGGCGCCTTCGTCAAGATCGTGCCGGAATAAGTGAACGATAGATGAAGCCCGGTTCCGTCTTACGTTGGGGTTCAGAAAAGGCCGGACGCATCCCCCGTCGACTCGGTCTTACGCTCTGCGTCTTTAGCCTTGGGGCTCCCCTGGCGGTGGCGGAGAACTCTGATCCGGCCGCCCTGGCTATCGTAAAGCTCGCGTCTGCCGCTGAACTCGACGCGGCAGTGCATGACCTGACCCCCTGGGATTATCGCGATCACGACATCGAGCCAGGCAAGGATGCCGTCTATCACGTGATCGAGACGCCGAAGGGCGACCTGCACCGGATGATCGAGCTGAACGGGAAACCGCTGACCGGCGATGCGGCGGCAAAGGAGCTCGAGAGGCTGCGAGAGTTTGTCAGTAGTGTGGAGGAACAGGAGCACAGGCGCAAGATTGGCGAATCGGATGGCGCGCAAGCACGCGAGTTCCTGCGCATGCTGCCCACCGCTTTTGTTTGGACTATTGTGAGCGAAAATGCGCAAAGCGTCGTCTTAAAGTTCCACCCCAATGCGGATTTCAGCCCTCCGGACTCGCAGTCACGCGTGCTGGGCGTCATGGCCGGGCAGATGACCGTCGCCCGCGATGGAAGCCGCGTCGTGTCCCTGCGCGGAACGTTGACCGACGACGTAAAGTTTGGCTTCGGCATTTTCGGCAAAATCGACCGTGGCGGCACCTTCAACGTGGAGCGCCGAGAACTTTCTCCAGGGAAGTGGCAGATTGTCGAAACTCACGTCCATATTGGCGGCCACGCTCTGCTCTTCAAGACCATCGGCCAGCAGGAGGACGAGGTGAAAACCGACTGGCACCTCTCGACGGCACCGGATCTGCAGGCAGCCCTCCAGCAAATCCAGCGCTAACCGGTACCGGCACCCAAAACGCAAAGATCTACAACGGAAGTTCGCATCCCGTAGCGGCGCATGGCACTCTAAAGAGGCGTGCAGATTCGCTCCAAGTTCTTCCCGGCGGCAGCCGCGGTCATCTTTATGCCTTGCGTGGTGGTCGGTGCGCAGAGCAGAACTTACACGCCAACCCCGGCCGTCGCCGGGCAGTTGTCAGTGGCCCCGCCTCAAGCGTCACCGCTCCCCCTGGCGCCCAGTTCCCTCCTTGCCGGGCAGGATACCGGCCTGGTTCGCCCCGCCGGCTCCGGTTATCGCTTTGTCGCGCCTTCCACGACGCCCGGGCCGGGTGGCTTCCCTGTGGAGAAGCCCGTGGACGGCCCGCTGCCCCTGACGCTGGATGACGCCGTTTCCATCGGCCTGCAGCGCAATCTTCGCCTGAAGTTCGAGCGCGCCAACCAGCGCACGGTGCGTGGCTATCGCGGCCAGATTGCCAATGCCATTCTGCCGGACCTCCAGTTCAAGGCATCTTCGAGCGCGCAGGAACTCAACCTGGAGGCCCTCGGCTTCAATCCTTCCAAGGTCGGCCCGCTTCTTACCCTGTTCGGGATCGATCCGAGCCAGCTCCAGACCATTGTCAAAATCCAGACAACCTCCGCCCAGATCAGCCTGGATCAGCAGATCATCAACCTGCCGGACTTCGAGTTGTACCGCGCGATCAAGCCCGAGTTCAGGTCCGTGGACCTGAATGTTCAGGACTCGAACGAGCAGCTTGTGCAAGCGGTCACGACGGCGTACCTGAAGGTGCTTGCCGACCAGGCGAACCTGGACAATGCCATCGCGCAGGAAGAGTCAGGGCGCGTGCTGCTTGACCAGGCTACGCAACGGGATCAGGCCGGCATCGGCATTCGCCTGGATGTGCTTCGGGCGCAGGTGCAGTACCAGCAGGAGCAGCAGCAGCACGTCTCCGCCGACGCTCAACTCGACAAGGACGGCATCCAGCTGAACCGCGTTATGGGACTGCCGGCCGGCCAGGAACTCGATCTTTCCGATGACGCGCCCTACACCGAACTGGGGGCGCTGACGCTCGACCAGGCCCGCGATACGGCTCTTTCGCACCGCAGCGATCTGCTCGGCCTCCAGCAGAGCATCGTTGTAGCAAGCCATGAATCCAAGGCCGTGAAGTATCAGCGTTTGCCCACCGTGGCGGTAAATGGTTTTTACGGCATCCTGGGGGAGACCACCGGTTTGTACCACGGCGTCTTCACCGCGGAAGGCAGCCTGAAGTTCCCTGTTTTCAATGAAGCCGCTCAGCGTGGCGAGCAGCAGACCGTCGATGCGCAGCTGCAACAACTGCGTGACCAGGAGGACAATCTCCGCGGCACCATCGAGGCCCAGATCCGCACCAGTATGCTGGACATCGACACCGCCTCGCAGCTGGTCAGGGTCGCCCAGAGCAACGTCGACCTTGCACACCAGGAGTTGGCGGATTCCCGCGAGCGCTTCAGCGCCGGCGTCTCCGACAATCTCGAGGTGGTCGACGCCGAAGCGACCGTCACCGGGGCCCAGGCGCAACTTGTCAGCGCCCTGTATCAGTTCAACGTAGCCAAGGTGGGCCTGGCCCGCAGCACGGGCGTGCTGGAATCGCGCTACCGCGCCTTCCTCGGTATGTAGCTATTTTCCTGGGCTTCTTTTCGAGCTGAAGCCATTAAATTTTCCTTCTGAGCGGAGCGAAAGACCTGCCTTCTCGACTCGCAACTTCGATCCTGATTCTTTTGGGTCTGTTTGCCGGCTTGCCCGTACCGGCATCAGCCCAGGTGCTTGCGCGTCCGGGTTGGGCCGGCTCCGGCGTTGCGCCCGAAAGTTGGTGGCACCGCGCTGTCTTTTACCGCATCGACCCAGCGCGATTTCAGGATGCACACGGTGATGGAACCGGCAATCTGGAAGGCATTGCCCAGCGGCTGGACTACCTGCAGTCCGTCGGCGTGGACGCGCTGGTGCTCGATGGCAGCGTCGACCCGAACGGCCTGGAGAATCTGGTTCGCGAGGCCAGTCAGCACCACCTCCGGCTGCTGCTTACGGTGGATTCAACAGTGCCGCGCGAGACTCTGCTCCACAGCGTGCATGACTGGTTGAGTGCCGGGGCTGCCGGGATCTGGGTGCCGAGATCCACTGGCGCAGCCGGAAGCCAGGCGGCCAGTTACCCGGCGCTGGTTGCGGCGCTTCGGTCCGTTCTGGCGAGCTTCCCAGGAGATCGCGTGCTGATCAGCGACTCCGTTCCGGAAGTCACCCCAGCCCCGGAGGACTTCGTTCGCCGGCGAAGACGCGGGAGCGGCACGGCGGCCCCTACCCGCTCGCGCAACGGCCAGTTATTTGCTGCGGCTCCACTTCCCGTCAGGTCAGCGAACCTCGCGGCTTTACGGTCCGCCCTGAGCCAGGCCACCCTGTCGGCCACGCCTGAGACGTACAATCTGCTGCAGTTCGCGCAAGACCCTGCGACACATTCACCCAATGCGACGGTCGATGCAGCTATCCTGCTGGCCTCGCGCGGCGCAGCTCTGTTCAACTTCGGCGACGAAATCGGCCTGGATCTCTTCCCGGAAACGACTGCACCGAAGGCGTCCAACCCGCTGCCCGTGATGCAGTGGACGCCCTCGAACCATACGCCTGCACCGGCGGAGAAGGCGGATACCGCGCCGGGGCCCGGCTCAGAGACCGAGTTTGGCGCCTACCACCCTTACCGGCCTCCGCCGCGTGATTTGCGCGGCGCGACCACGCCCACGGCGCACGTGGCTCCGGATGCGAACATCCCGGTGGCGCCTCCGAATCCAGACAGTCTCCCCGGCTTCACCGCGGGCACGCTGCCCAGCCCTCCCGTGAATGGCGCCAAGCTCAATGTCATCATCGAGGACCGCGACCCCAAGTCGCTGCTCAACGCCTACCGCCAGCTGATCGGACTTCACCAGGACAATGCCACGCTGCGCAATGGCACGCAATACGTGCTGAATCGCGATGCGGAGGAGGCTCTGGTCTGGATCCGGCGGGCCCCGGCAGGTTCTCGCACCGTGGCCAATGTTGTGGTCGCCGCCAATCTCTCGGACAGGCCGTTGACTTTGGCGCTGGACGCAGACATCGAGTCCCTGGGCATGCGTCCCGGTCCACTTCGTCCGTTGTTTACGTCTTCGGCTGAACCTCTGACGGGCGAAAATAGCGCTCACCTTACGCTGCCGCCGCATGCCGTGTTTCTGGGCGAGATCTTTCATGCGGGCGCCCTGTCCGAACCCGCACCCCCACACTCACGCCGCCGGATGCGCCGTTAGCACGCGTTCGAACGATCGTCGACGCACAGGTGGAGTCCATCCCGGATAGCAGCGGGGAGGTCACGTCGCTCATTCTGCACGGGAACGGATACGGTACGCCCAGCCCCCGGGCTGTAGCGTTGGGCTGCTATGGAGAGGGTTTCTATGCTGCTGCGTCTGGTGTCGCGGCCGAGTTTAAGGCAGCAGGAGTGCTGCGTACTCGCGTGGAAAACAGACCTGCCAGAAGAGCGCCTGCGCTCACCAGCCAGCCCATCCACTCATCCGCCGCGTGCCGCCACACGATGTCGATCTGCGACTCCCCGGCCGGGACGGCGAAGGCGATCAGACCGTCGGGCCTTTGCCGCAGCGCGGGCACCGCTACGCCGTTCAACGCCACACGCCATTTCGGGTAGTTCTGCAGGTTGACAATGACAAAGGCAGGTGATGGCGACATCACGTGAAAATGCAGCGGCGTAGCGAAGAGCTGAGCCTTCTGTGGAACCGCCGGCATCAGTGCGGCAGGGTCATAGCTTGTCGTGTTCGGTGTGGTTCCAGGAGCATAGGCGCCGGCGTCGGAAGTTAACCAAAAGGGCGGGCTATCGGGGCGCATAAACTCTGCGTCCGCGTCGGCGAGAACGTACTCGTCGGTCGGTTCGGGCGTGTGATGCCGCTGCATGGAGGCGAGGATCGCCTGGGGACGATCCGACGCATCCCTGACTCGCCGGAAGGATCGCGCCGATACCCCCATGCTCAGCACCAAAACGAACGACAGCACCACGGCAGCCCCTATAGCAGGCCGCATCGCCCAAAAGGCACAGCCGGCTGCCATGGCCAGACAACACCCCTGCACGAAAAGAATGCGCCACGGCAGCTGCGTAACCCAAAGGGCCGGCAGCGCCTTCCAAAGCACCGCAGAGGGCGCGAGCAGCATGAAAGAAACGACCGCGGTAATCACCAGCACAGGCCGCAGCACCAGTGTCCGCAGGCGCCCTGTGTCGTTGCGGCTCAGCATCCACGCAAGCGCAACGGCCAGCAACGTCGCACCTACCAGTGCCAGTGCAATGTGCTCGATATGCAGAAGGAAGGCATCGCGCACGGGATCGAGGCGGCGTTGCAGCAGAAGGCTGTCGAACGGGCGCATGCCGGGCGGATAGGCGGCATCCATCTGGATAAAGTGCCGCTCCCACAGCGCAGGGATAAGAAAAACTGCAGGCAGTGCAAGACCGTAGGCGGCTCCTCCGGCAAACGTCTTTGCCATGGCCACAAGCCGCCGCAAAGGCGCAGGGGCCAGCTTCTTGCGCGCCTCACTCCACCCACGCACAAGCCGCATCACCGCAAGCAGAGCGAACAGGTACATGCCGATGACAGCGCCGGGCACGTTACTCAGCCAAAACAATCCCAGCGGCACGCCGATGCGCCAGGCACTCGGCTGCTCCGCCAGCATCGCAGCCAGTAACAGCGGGCACCATGCCGCCGCAAGCAGTTCGCCGCAGGCGCCGCGCATGGCCACCGTGTAGAGCATGAAAGGGTTGGCGAGATAAACGCAGCCTGCTGCCAGGGCGACCGCGGGCGAGGTCCACGGGACAACCAGCCGGTGTATCGTCCATCCGGCAAGCGTCAGAGCGGTCCATGCAAAGGCAGCAGGGACGGCTGCTATGGGAAGAACCAGGGTAAGCAGGCCGCCCAGCATCCACGACAGGGGCGGGTAGAACGTGAAGCGAGGCTCGCCGGCGTTGTAGGCCGCCTCGAACGTCCAACGCGGATACACCGCGCCATGCTGAAACTGGTGGGAGGCGTCAATCCATGACTGCAAATGAAACGGCAGATCGACCCCGCAGCCCCACCCGCCCACCAGCAGCGGTGCAATCGCCAGGAACGCTGCCAGGGGAAGAAAAAGCTCCGCTCTCCGCACACAAAACAGCTTACGGGAAGAGCCGCGCAGCTCAGGGTCGCGTCCTGGCAATATCCGGCCCCAGTTGTTCCTGGGCGCTCGGGGCCGGTTCACTGGGAACCCCGGCCGGCTCCTGTTCTGTCTTCGCGTCCAGGTGATTCTTCGTCAGGCCGTCCGTCAGCATGGAAAACGCCTGCTCCGGCGTATCGGCAAATTGGAAAAGGTCCTTGTCCCTCACCGAGATCGTGCCTTTGTCGACAAGGGCATCCATGTTGAGAATGCTCTTCCAATACGCCGAGCCATACAGCACAATCGTAATTTTCTTGGCCAGCTTGCCTGTTTGGTCCAGGGTCAAGAGCTCGAACATCTCATCCAGCGTGCCGAAGCCGCCTGGGAAGACGATGAGAGCCTTGGCCAGGTAGGCGAACCAGTATTTGCGCATGAAGAAGTAGTGAAAGTTGAAGTTCAGCGCGGGCGTGATGTAGCGGTTCGGGATCTGCTCGAAAGGCAGCACGATATTCAAACCGATGGTCTTCGCACCGGCTTCCCACGCCCCCCGGTTGGCCGCCTCCATGATGCCGGGGCCACCGCCCGAAGTCACCACGAAGCGATGGCGCCTGCCAGGCAGCTTCTTTGCCCAAGTCGCCATCGTGCGTGCCAGCGTGCGCGCATCCTCGTAGAATTGCGCCATCTCCACGGCCGCCTCGGCGCGCTTGCGGCGCAACGCGGGCGTACCGGCGTCGCTCAGGTCTTCCGATCGCGCAGGCTGCTCCTCCGCCGGCGCAAGCTCCTCGGACCCCTCATTGGCAAGCAGGCGAAGCTCCTGATGCGCCTCATCCAGCGCGCGAAAACGTGCCGAGCCAAAGAAGACGACGGTGTCCTGGATCCGTTCGCGCCGAAAGCGCGCCATGGGTTCGGAATACTCTGCAAGGATCCTCAACATACGGCCGTCCGGAGAGCTTAGGAAGTCGGCATTTTCGTATGCCAGCGCCGCCTGTCCGAGAGGGTCAGGGTCATGGTTCGCAAGCGACGCATCCCGCTCCGTACCGTCGGCGCCGCTACCTGCCACGCCGGAACCTTCTGTGTTCGAAACTGCCATCGCAAGAGCATACCGCGCGCGCGTTGCAGCAGGGCACCAGCTCATGGATTTGCGCGCTAAGGGCTAGCGGCGCAGATCACGATAGTGCAGCATCTCGCTAACGCCAATCCACAGGTCCATCAAACCAATTCCGCTAATCAGCCCGCGCACCCAGCCGCGAAACAGCCAGTTTGCCGCCGCCGGGTGGCTCATGATCCAGGCATTGCCGCTCCAGTAGCGCGGTGACCAGGGCAGCAGCGTCATCAGGCCGCCGATGTAGAAGCAAAAGATGACCAAAATCACCAGACTCAGCCGCTGCAGCCATACGGGCGCAACGTCGGCACGCGAGTTGGGGACGGCGGGCGCAGCGGGTTGCTCTGGAAAAAGCTCGCCTTGGGTCTGGGACGGCACCACTCCACGTTATCAGGGGGCCACCGTCCGCGTCTCAGCCGCGCCTACCCGCAGTTCGATCCCGTACAGGCTCGCCGCTAAGGATGCGGGCTCCCGCCCCCGTGCTGCGCCGCCAGAGCCCGGCTCTGCGCCTCCGCCCGATGACGCACCGCCGCATTGTGCGCCTGTTCCGCCGAGGCGAGCGTGGGAGCCTTGGCCGCTGCGGCATCCTCCCGGTCGGCTTGCGCGGCCTCGTCCCGTGCGGCCTGCAGCTCGCGCTTTCCATGCTCCTTGCCGCGCACCTCCGCGAGCATCTGCCCGGGTGTCGCGTCAGTCCCGTTCAGGGCTAAGCCAACCTGCATGTCACCCTCGGTTCCGCTGATCTGGATCGGCAATTCCACCCCAGCGCCATTCTTCTGGAACAGCCGGACCAAGGGCTTCAGCAGCATACCCTTCCATCCGCCCACCATCTCTGAGGCAGTTGCCTGCGTGCGGACGTGGCCTTTGAACTCGAAAAGCCGACCATCCATCGAGTAAATCCCGTTGAGCAACACCGTCGCGCCCGGCATGGCGTACTGCACGTCCGTCACTGTCAACAAGCCATGTCCCAGCGTGAACTTCGCCCCGAGTTGCGAGCCGGCTTCCGCGTGCCCGTCGCCGCTTACCTGTCTCACCTGCTCAGGATGCCCCTGTGCCCGCGCGCTGAGCCCATCCAGGCGATCCTGCAGGCGCTTGTTGTTAAAGACCGCACCACCCAGGTGGAACGCCCCGATCATGGTCATCTTTACCGGCACGCGCTCACGCCCGGGTGGTATGTGCAGCTTCGCCCTCATGGACAGCACGCCATTCAGCAGCGGCAGGCTCGTTTTCACCGCCACGCGAAGAAAATCCTGCATTCGCCCGTGCGGAATATCGACATCGAGTTGAATATCGTGCCCCTGCCCTTTTACCTTCACGATCTTGCCCGTGGTCGTGAACTCTGAGCCGGCAAGGCGCGCGTGCACCGGCTGCAGATAGGTGTCTCCCGTTGTGCCGTCCACAACGGCGTGAAAATCCGTGTGCAGCGGCACCGGATGATTGCTGATGTCCAGTGAGAAATCCGGGATGTCCGTCTGCCCATCCACCACAAGATGGTCCAGGGCACCGTTGAAATGTCCGGTCGAGGACAAAGTGCCTGCCAGCCCTCGAATGCTGCTCATATCCGCGTGGTCGAAACTGTAGTCGCCATCCAAAGGCGTCTGCCCCGGATCGGCAACTTGCCCCACGGCGGCGGACGACCCTCCCCAGGGGCCAAAGTGACCTGCGGCGTGGATCTCTCCCCGGGGCTTCGGGTTTGTCAGCCGGGCATCGTAGAGCATCGCCTGGCCAGCCCCCACATCCCTCATATCGATCGCCGCTATGCGGAAAAGGAGAGGATCCTTGTTCGGTCTGTCCGATTCGATAAACAGATTCACATCGCGACAGTTCAGCTCTTCCACCAGGATCGCAACCTTCGGCCTCAGCCGCGGATCTCCGGGGTTTGCCCGTATCCCAAACAGCTGCGCACGCCGGCTTGTAGGCGGAATGTGGATTTCGGTACCGTCCACCTGCACGCCGGCCACGTGCATGGGCTGGCGCAGCAAGCTCCGCAGCGAAGTGCGGAAGGCAAAATGCCGCACCGTCAGGAGCGGGTACGACGGCGGGTTCGCAGCCGCGGCGCCCAACGGAATCCGCAGCCCATATCCCTCAACTTCAATGCCCTTGAACAGCGAGATCTCGACGTGGTCCAGCTCGACCGGCAGATTAAATCGCGCAGATAACGTCTCGACGATGCGCTCCCGCAGTATCGGCTCGGCATTGTGCAGCACGTATTCCGCAATGCCGATGAACGCCAGGCAGACAAGGAGCGCCAGCGTTCCCACAACCTGAAACCAACGCCGCTGCGGAAGACGCCGGCGCACCGGCCGCGATTGCTGTGCACCGACCTCTAGCTTGCTTTCCACGCCGGGCTCCAACACGAGGTTCGATGCCCTGCCATCCTACAGAGTCGCAAGCCCCTCTCTTACGACGAAATTCCCTCTGCGACAATAGAGGAGCAATGCTGCAACTTTCCGGCGCGGGCAAGCGCTATGGCCACAAGCTCCTTTTCGAAGAAATCAGCTGGCTGATCACCCCCAACGAGCGCACCGGCCTCGTCGGCGGCAACGGCACCGGCAAATCCACGCTCCTGAAAATTCTGGCCGGCATCGAAGGCCTCGACTACGGCCAGCGCACCCACATTCGCGGAATGACCCTCGGTTACCTGCCGCAGGACGGCCTCGCGCTCTCCGGCCGCACCGTCTTTGCCGAGTGCCTGTCGGTCTTTGACGAGTTGCTCGCCCTTGAAGTCGAATACGAGCAGCTCACCCACACCATGAGCGATGCCGACCCTAAGTCGCCCGAGTACAACCAGGCCGCCAATCGTTACTCCGAGATCGCCGAACTTCTTCACGTGCACGACATCTACACTCTCGACGCGCAGGTTGGCGCCGTGCTCGGCGGCCTTGGGTTCAGCAAGGAAGACTGGGAGCGTCGCACGGAGGAGTTCTCCGGCGGCTGGCAGATGCGCATCGCGCTCGCCAAGCTTCTCCTGCAGAAGCCTTCGCTCCTCCTCCTCGACGAGCCCACCAATCATCTCGATCTCGAATCGCGTAATTGGCTTGAAGAGTACCTGCAAACCTACGAGAACGCCTTCATTCTCATCTCGCACGACCGCTACTTCCTCGACCAGACCGTCTCGAAAACCGTCGAAGTCTGGAATAAGCGCATGCACGTCTACCACGGCAACTATTCGAAGTACCTGACCTTGAAAGACGAGCGTCGCAGCCAGCTCATCAGCGCCTATAAGAACCAGCGCGAGCGCATCGAGGACCTAGAAGCCTTCATTAATCGCTTCCGCGCCCAGGCCACCAAGGCCAAGCAGGTGCAGTCGCGCATCAAGGAGCTCGACAAGATCGAGCGGATCCAGATTCCCGAAGAAGAAGCCACCATTCATTTCACCTTTCCGCAGCCGCAGTCCAGCGGCCGTACCGTGCTCGAAGTGAAAGGTCTTAGCAAGCACTATCCCTCTCCCAACGGCGGCGTGAAGCGCGTGCTCGAGAACATCAATTTCACCATCGAGCGCGGAGACCGCATTGCCCTCGTCGGTATCAACGGCGCCGGCAAATCCACCATGCTGCGTCTTCTCGCCGGCCTCGACAAACCCACGGGCGGTGAGGTCCGCCTCGGCCATAACGTGGTCGCCGACTACTTTGCGCAGGATCAATACAAGGTCCTCAACCCCGAGGCGCAGATGCTCGACGACATCACCGGCTCCAACCCGCGCGTCGACGTCGTCACGCTGCGCTCGCTGCTAGGCTGCTTCATCTTCACCGGCGACGACGTCTTCAAAAAACTCGGCGTCCTCTCCGGCGGTGAACGCAACCGCTACGCCCTCGCCAAAATGCTTGTCTCCCCCGCTAATTTTCTGCTGCTCGACGAGCCCACCAACCACCTCGACATGCGCGCCAAAGACGTGCTGCTTGAAGCCGTCCACAACTTCACCGGCACCGTCCTCTTTGTCTCTCATGATCGTTACTTCATCGACGGCCTCGCCACCCGGGTCTTTGAGGTCGAAGAGCGCCGCGTGCACATCTACCCCGGCAATTATGAGGACTACACTCTCCGCAAAACCGGCAGCATCCCCTCGAACACCGCCGAAGCTGCCGCCCGCATGAAAACGGATGCCAGCACCGGCGCCCATATCGACGCCGCCACCGGCATGCTCAAGCCCGTCAAGCAGGTAGGCAAAGCCACTGAAGCCTCCCCATCGCAAGATGGGTCGTCACGCCCCGAAGCGTCCAACGACTTGTCATCTCGACCGGAACGCAGCGATGTGGAGAGACCTGCGCTGGAGACCAGCCTCAACGGCTCGTCCTCCACCCACGAACGCAACGGCTCTCTCGCTCCTGTCACCTCTACCCCCAAAGCGCAAGCCAAGCGCGTCAATCCTCTGAAGATGAAACAGATCGAAGACCGCGTCGAAGCTATCGAAACCGAACTCCCCGAATTGGAGGGCCGCATCACGCAGGCTGAGCAACAGCAGAGCGTCTTTACCAACGCCGAAGCCGCCCGCGCCCTCGCCGCCGAACTCGATGCCCTGCGCGACCGCCAGGCCCTGCTCACCACCGAGTGGGAAGAGCTAGCCACTCAATTAGAAGAACAGACCACCGCCTGACGCTTTTGGTTAATACAAAGTAACGTTGCGCCACCCGGCGATCGGCGTATTCTGTTCTTTGCTCCCGGTGGGCTTCAAACCACCGAGAGTTGTTGAACCGCTCTACCGCAAGAGGTAGAGCAGCGCTGCCGTCCACCGCAAGGGCAGATGGATAGCGAGGCTGAAGTGCAATCGAAGTCGCAGGCTTCAAACCTCCTTTCATCAGGAAGTGACGGCCCTGTTCCCGCAGGGCCGTGTTGCTTTTGGCAACTCCGTTGTATCTCCCCTGCATGTCAATGGCGCACCTGTGAAGCCCCGATCAAAGCGCTTCCGCCAGCATAGAAAAGGTGGGCGGCTTTCGCCCTTCCCCAACAGCAGCATTACCTCTGCTCACCGCACTCACCCCCAGGAACAATTCCTGAGAAACTAGAGCCATGCGTACTCTCATCGTCGGCGCCGGTGCCACCGGCGGCTTCTACGGCGGCAAACTCGCGCAGGCCGGCCGCGACATTACCTTTCTCCTCCGCGACCGCCGCGCACGCCAGATCCGCGACTACGGTCTACAAATTGTGGCTCACCACAGCGATCCCCTCACCCTTCATCCCAAGATCCTCACCGCCTCAGACCTCCGCACCCACTCCCAAAGCTTCGACCTCATCGTTCTCAGCACGAAGGCCTACCAGCTGGAAGCCGCCATGGACGACATTGCCCCTGCCGTCGGACCCGACACCATGCTGCTCCCTATCCTCAACGGCATGCATCAGCTCGCGATCCTGAGTGACCGCTTTGGCGAAACCCGGGTCCTCGGGGGCTCTGTCCGTATCGTGTCCTACCTCGACGATCAGGGCCGGGTTGTCCAGATGACGCCCCTCGATGAAATGAACTACGGCGAAACCTCACGTGCGCAAACAGCCCGCATCCGGGCCGTCGATCAGGTCATGCAGGACGCGGGTTTCACCGCCATCCTCCAGCCCGACATCCTCGCCACCCTCTGGCAGAAGTGGTGGATTCTCGCCAGCATGGGCGCCATCTGCATTCTGGCGCGGGGCACCATCGGCCAGGCCGCCGCTGTTCCGCACGGCCGCGAACTCGCGCTCGCCATCTTGAAAGAGTCCACTGACATCGCCACGGCCAACGGTTACCCCCCAAACTTGGCCATGTACGAGCAGCACATCGCGCGCTATACCGAACGCGGCTCTATCCTGACCTCCTCCCTCTACCGCGACATGACCGGAGGCGCACCCGTCGAGGCCGATCACATCCTCGGTGATCTTCTCGACCGCGCCAAAGGCGTCCCTGCGCCTCTCCTCACCGCAGCCTACGTCCAGCTCAAAGTGTACGAAGCCGGCCGCTCATCCATCTGAGCGCGGAACTTCTTCCGTTGCATGGCATCATCACCCTATGCCCTCCCTTTGGCAGCCCGAGCGCTGGTCCGACCGCCTCGCCGAACTCGAAGCCCAAACCCCCGAGCTCAAGCAGGCCCCCCTTCGTCGCGACATTCGCTCCCTGGGCGCTCTCCTCGGCCAGGTTCTTCGCGAACAGGCCGGCGACGCTGTTTTTGCCACCGTAGAAAACCTCCGCAGAATCGCCATCGCCCGCCGCGAAGCCGAAGCCGCCGGCGACCTCGCCAAAGCTCAGCAGCAACTGGATCAAGCCCAGGCCCTCACCCGCGAAATCGCCGCCGACCCACAGCGCGCCTACGAGCTCGCCCGCGCCTTCGCCTTCTATTTCGAACTCATCAACCTCGCCGAAACCAACCATCGCAAGCGCCGCCGCCGCGCCGTCCAGTCCGACACCCAGGCCCCACCCCAGCGCGGCAGTCTTCGCGGCACCTTTCGCCGCCTGCGCCAAACCGGCCACACCCGCGAAACCGTTCTCAACCTGCTCCGGCAAATCTGCGTCATCCCTGTTTTCACTGCGCACCCCACCGAGGTCGCCCGCCGCAGCGTGATGTTCAAGCGCCGCCGCATCTCCGAGCTTCTCGAGCAGCTCGACAGCCTCGGCCAGCCGCCCACCGAACTCGACCGCCTTCAAAGCGAGCTCCTCGCCGAAATCACCGCCCTCTGGCAAACAGACGACGTCCGTATTGCCCGCCCCACCGTGCGCGACGAGATCCGCATGGGCCTCGACTACTACGAAGCCTCGCTCTTCAGCACAGTCCCTGTCCTCTATACGGAGATCGCCGCCGCCCTTGACTCCGAATTCCCCGAACGCGGTACACAAACCACCCTCGCCGATCTCCCCATCGTCCTCCGCTTCGGCTCCTGGATCGGCGGCGACCGCGACGGCAATCCGTTCGTCACCGCCGAGACCACCGCCGAAGCCATCAGCATGGCCCGCGACCTGCTTCGCCGCTATTACCTCGCCCAGCTCGCTGATATTTTCGACGGGCTAGCCAGCTCTACCCAACAAGCCCCCATCTCCGAACCGCTCCAGGCTCGTCTCGCGGAGTACCTCGAACACCTCCGCGCCTCCGGCCACACCGCTTTCGCCGACCGCTTCCCCCACGAAGCCGTCCGCCTCGCCATCGCCTGCATCACCCTCCGCCTCGGCGGCACCCCGCCGGTCAGCATGCACCGCAATCTTGCGCTTTCTGACGCAGCCACCCTCCCTCCCTACGAGGACGCAACCCAACTTCAGGGGGACCTCACTCTTCTCCGCCAATCCCTCGCCGAGAACCACGGCCACCGCCTCGCAGAGCTCTACGTCGACCCCCTCCTGCTCGCCGTCCGCACCTTTGGCCTCCACCTGCACACGCTCGACGTTCGCCAGCACGCCCGTGTCCACGCTGCCGCCGTCGACGAGATCTCCGCCTGGCAAACGGGTACCACCGATCTCCAGCTGCCACCCGCACCCTCGCCCCAAACGGAAGAAGTGCTAGCCACCCTCCGAGAGGTCGCCGCCCTGAAAGCCAGCGACCCAACCGTCATCGCGCAATACGTCATCTCCGGCGCCAGTTCCGCGGAAGACGCCCTCCGCGTCCTCTGGCTCGCCCGCCTCAGCAACGTCTCCGTGGAAGGCCATGAGACACAAGATCCCGGCCTGCAACCCGTCCCTCTTTTCGAATCCATCGAAGACCTCCAGCACGCCCCCACCATCTGCCGCGCCCTCTGGAGCAGCCCGGTCTACAAGCCCCTGCTGGAAAGCTGGGGCAACCGTCAGGAAGTCATGCTCGGTTACTCCGACTCCAACAAGGACGGCGGCATGATCGCCTCCACCTGGGAGATCTGGAAAGCCCACCGCGCTCTCCATCAGGTCGCCCGGGACTGCGGCATCCACCTCCGCCTCTTCCACGGACGTGGTGGCACTGTAGGCCGCGGCGGCGGCCCCACCCACCGCGCCCTTTTCGCCCAGCCCCTCGACAGCTTCACCGGGGAACTCCGCCTCACCGAACAGGGCGAAGTTCTCAACTGGAAATACTCCGACGTGATCCTCGCCGAGCGCAATCTCGAGCTTATGATCGCCGCCTCCCTCGACGCCCTGGCCCGCCCCGACTTCCAGGCTGCTTCCCCCGATTTGTCATCTCGACCGGAGCGCAGCGCCGTGGAGAGACCTGCGTTTTCGGCAGCGCAAACCCATCTCACCGGCGCCATCGACCCCACCTGGGAAGCCGCCATGGACTCCCTCTCCGTCACCTCGCTCGCCTTCTACCAACAGCACATCGTCGGCGACCCCGAAGTCTTTGCCTTCTTCGAGCAAGCCACCCCCGTAGCCGAACTCGAACACGCCCGCATCGGCTCCCGTCCGGCCAAGCGCGCCGACGCCAGCGCCACAAAACAACGCACCATGGCCGACCTTCGCGCCATTCCCTGGGTCTTCGGCTGGATGCAATCCCGCATCGTTGTTCCCGCATATTTCGGCGTCGGCCACGCCCTCGAAACCTACACCGATACCCACCCCGGTGGCCTCGAACTCCTGCAACGGATGGCGCGCAGCTTTCCGCTCTTTCTCGACATCATCCGCAACGTCGAAATGGCCTTGGCGAAGGCCGATTTCGGCATCGCCGCCCTCTATAGCTCCCTCGTCACTGACGCCCCGCTCCGCGACCGCGTCTTCACCATACTCTGTGAGGAATTCGATCGCACCACTCGGATGCTCCTCCGCATCACCGGCCAGACCGAACTCCTAGAACGCAATACCGTCCTCGCCAACTCCATCCGCCTGCGCAACCCCTACGTCGACCCCATGAGCCTGCTCCAACTCGAGCTCCTCCGGCGCAAACGCGAAGGCGCCGATGCCGATCCCGAAGCGCTCGACCGTGCCATCACCGCAACCATTAACGGCATCAGCGCCGGTCTGAGAAATACAGGCTGATGGCTCCGCACCACCGGTCGACCGGCTACTTCAACACCTCTCGGGAACTCTCCACCCTCCCCGACCCAATCGCATATATCGCCTGCAAATGCGCCAGCGTCCGTCGCACCAGCGGCAAAGCTTCCTTCGCGATCTCCGGCGAGATTACAAAATCACCCTTGCTTCCCGGCGGAACAAACGAGCCAACCGCGAAATAGTCGTTCTACGTTCCCTCTGCCGTCGTTTGCAGGAGTTCCTGATCCCACTGCTGTGTTCGGCGGTCGGTGGTTTACCAAGCGCCTTGTTTGCCGCCGTACCACCAGACGAGGCCGATCGTGGCGGTGTCCTGGTGATTGGCGAGGACGTTGGGGTTCTGGGTGCGGAAGTAGTTGATGTTCGTCCAGTCGCGGCGGTATTCGAAGAAGACGTCGAACATATCGCCTACGTTGCGCTTGTAGGTGGCGGTGGCTTCTTTGAGAGCCTGGCTTTGATTGGTGAAAAGACCGTTGCGGTCGGACATGTATTCGCCGCGGGCGGCCAGGGAGGTTCTCGGGTCGAGCTGGTACTGAGCGTAGGCGGCACCGCCATCGAGGTGCGAGGGAGCGGAAGACTCGCCGGGGGCGGCATTGGCCCAGAGGCGCTGGATAAAGTAGTCGCCTTCTCCGGTGAGGGCGAGTTTGGAGGTGGCCTGCCAGGTGATGTAGTTGTCGATGATGTGGGTCTTGCCGTTGGGGGCGGAAAGGATGGGATTGACGCAGAGGCCGGGCTGTTCGGGAATGGTGCAGCCGGTGGCCTGGGTGTTGTCGGGGTGCTCCTGGCCTAGGTAGTAATTGCTGGTCCAGGTGATCTTCTTGGTTGGGGTGAGGGTGAAGCCGAAGAGCTCGTCTTTGAAGCCGTTGGTGGGCTCGGATTGGTTGGTGCCGTTGACGAGCCAGTAGTTGAGTTTGAGCTTGTCGTTGACCTGGTACCCGGCGCGGACGCCCTCGTGATAGAAGGGCAGGAAATAGAAATAGAAGGAGCGGGTGTAGTCGGTCTGGTCCTTGGTGTAGTTGCCCTCCACGCCGAGGGAGCTGGACCATTTGCCGACGTCGAGGGTGAGGCCTTTGCCGATAGGGGCGACGTAGGTACCGTAGGCCTGGAAGATGTTCTGGTAGATGGTCGGGCGGGGTTCGTTGGCGGGATTGCCCTGGAGGGTGTCGGTGGCCTGGCCGTACTGGAGGTCGAGGCGGGCGCCGTAACGGCGGTGTTGTTCGAGATCGGGGGCGAGTTCGAGGACGAGGTTGGCCTGGTTGATGCTGATAGTGTTCGAGAGGACGTCGTAGGCGCGGAGGTCGTTGACGCGGCCGGGGGGTTGGTTAAAGTTGAATTCGTAGTAGCCGTCGAAGGCGAAGTTGAGGGTGGCGCCGCCGGGTAGGTTGGTCAGAGCGTTGGTTGGGGGTGTTTGGGAAGTTGGATTTGTGGGTGGAATAGGCGGCGCGGCGGAGGGTGGCGCGGGGGGTTGGTCGGCGACGGCGACAGAAGGTTCTGGCGCGGGGGCTGCAGGCTGATTGGGGGTGGGAGCAGATGCGGTAGCGGCGGGAGGGTTTGCCGGTGCGGCGCTGTCTTTCGATTCCAAAGCATCGAGGCGGGCTGCGATGCGGGCTAGTTCAGCGCGGAGTTGTTGGATTTCTTCGCTGCGGGATGTGGCGGGTTCCGGAGACGGCGGCGAGGGGGGCTGCGCGTTGGATTGGGCCAGGGCGGCGGGGGGGAAGAGCAGGATCAGGCCGAGGAGCAGGGAAGATTTCATACGGAGAACTCCGGAGTAGTCCTTGCTGCGGGAGCGAAGGCGTGTCAATGCCATATGAATGCTAGGGCGTGGGCAAGATTGTTGTTTCTGGGTGAGAGAGACAAAGAAGTCACCAGCGGGCACGGGACGAAGAGCATGATCGAGGTGGGCAAAGGCCGGCGTTCGGCAACTATTTGAACGCGTAGGTCCATAAAGAATCCATAGAAAGACTCCGAGGAAACAACTCAGAGCTACCACCATGTGCGGAAAGCTGCACGCTTGGATGCGTGGCCTGGAGGTCGGGTCCGAGCGGCATTCCCGTAGTATGGGCGCATGCAAGTAGAGCGGATTCAGGAAGCGCTACGAAAGGCCGGTATCGACGGCTGGCTGTTTTATGACCATCACCATCGGGACCCGATTGCGTACCGGGTGCTTGGGCTGGATGCAGAAAGTTTTGTTTCGCGGCGGTGGTTTTGTTTTGTTCCGGCTCACGGAGAGCCGCGGAAGCTGGTGCACCGGATCGAGGCCGGGAAACTGGATGCGGTGCCTGGGACCAAGCGGGAGTATTCGTCGTGGCAGGAGCTGGAGGCGGGGCTCGCGGCGATGCTGGGCGGGGCAAACACGGTGGCGATGCAGTACTCGCCGCGGAACGCCATTATGTACGTCTCGATGGTGGATGCGGGGACGGTGGAGCTGGTGCGGGGGCTGGGCAAGGAGGTGGTGAGCTCGGCGGATCTGGTGAGCCAGTTTGAAGCGGTGCTGACGGAGGCGCAAATCGAGACGCACTTTGCAGCGCAGGAGCGGCTGGACCGGGTACTGAATGAGGCGTGGCGGTTTATCAAGGACAGTGTGCGCGAGGGAGGAGAAGGAACGGATGAGTCTGCAGTGGTGCAGCACATGCTGGAGGGTATGCGGAGGGAGGGTTTGTGGACGGATCATGGGCCGAATGTAAGTGCGGGGCCCAACTCGGCGGATAGCCATTATGAGCCGGCGGCGGAGAGGTCGCGGCGAATCGAGGTGGGGGATTTTTTGTTGATTGATTGCTGGGCAAAGCTGGCCAATGAGCCGGGGGCGGTCTGGTACGACATTACGTGGACGGGGGTGGTGGGACGGGCGCCCACGCCGCGCGAAGAGGAGATTTTCGGGTTGGTGCGGGATGCGCGAGATGCGGCCATTGCGCGGGTACAGACGGCGTATGCAGAGGAGCGGCCAATTGCCGGATGGGAGGCGGATGATGCGGCGCGGGAGGTGATTCGGGGAGGGGGGTTTGGTAAATTCTTCACGCACCGAACGGGGCATAACATCGCCACGGAGCTGCACGGCAACGGGGCGCACCTGGACAACCTGGAGACGCATGATGAGCGGTTATTGCTGCCGAATACATGTTTTTCGGTGGAGCCTGGGGTGTATTTTCCGGGGGAGTTTGGGGTGCGGAGTGAGGTGAATATGATTACGCGGCTGGGCAAGGCGGTGGTGAGTGGGCCGCGGCAGGGGGAGTTGTTGCGGTTGTGAGGAATTCGTGACTGGGACGCAAAACGCGGATTCCTTGCGGGAGTGACAACTAGCGGCTGCTAGAATTTAGAGCGATGGCTGCTGCGATTGGTACTGATACGGAACGCGAGATTGCGCGGCCGATTCCTGGGGAGAGGTCTTCCCTGCCCGCTTTGGTGTTACTGGCTGGGTGGTTGATCCCGGGAGCGGGACACTTTTTGGTGGGCAAGTGGAAGCGGGGGCTGTTGCTGTTTGCGGCAATCGTCGGGATGTATGCGATCGGGCTGGGGCTGGCGGGGAAGGTGTATCAGCCGAATACGGGCGATATGCTGGAGATGCTGGGGTTTGCCGGGCAGCTTGGCATGGGATTACTGTATCCCCTGGCGCGGGTTGCGGGGTGGGGCAGCGCGGCGGCAGCGACTACGCTGAATGACTATGGGACCAAGTATCTTGTGGCTTGCGGGTTGTTGAATGTTATTGCGGCGGTAGATGCGCACTCGCTGGCGAATGGACGAAAGGCAAAGTAACGGTGCTTACCCAATTTAGTGCGGCGTTGTTATTTGCTCTCTGTACATCTGTGGTGTTTGGGATCACGCAACGGGCGGAGCCGCGGATGATGGTGCGGTTTGGGGTGGTTTGTTTTGCATTGTTTGCCGGTGGGGTGATTGCGGCGAGCTGGTTGTTTCTCGTTATCAAGCACTAGGGTTTGTTCGCCAGGGCTCTGCGTTGGTTCAGGGCTGCGGGGTTGTGGTGGGGGACGTTGTGGTGGTTGGCGATGAGGTGGAGGGGTTTGAGAAGGAATTGGAGAAGGACGAGCTGGAACCGGTTGACCCGCTGGCGCCGGTGATGCCGCTGCCTAAGCTGGAGGCGGAGCCGAGAGAGCCGCTGCTGACGCCTGCGTTGGTTTGACCCTTTTGGTAAAGCTGCTCGATGCGGGGGTCGTACCAAAATTCCCAGGTCTCGTAGGTGGTCTGCTGGTTGGGTTGAATGATGGAGTCACCGGTTTTAGCGCTGCCTACGCCGATGATGACGCCACCCCCGCCAAGGGCGCCGCTGGATCCTGTGCTGCCGAAAGCGCCTGTGCTCCCTGTTGCGCCGGAGTTTCCTGCTGTGCCAGAGGTTGAGAAGGTGGTGCTTGCGCCCTGGAAGCCGCTGGCAAGGGCTGAAGTGGCACCTACGGTGGAGGTGCTGGTGGAACCGCTGCTGCCTATGGGAGCGCCTATGCCGGAGCTTAGGCCGGCTGCGGAGCCGAGACTGCCGGGGGATCCGATGCCGCCGAGTTCCTGGCCGAAGAAGCCTTTCACCGTGGTTTTTTGCTCCCCGAGGTGGATGAGCTTCCAGTCTGATTTGCCGGTGAGGGGGTCAACGTATTCCTGACGAAGAAAGCGGATGTTACTGGTATTTTTGAGGGCGTCTATGTTGGCCGGGTAGTTGTGGGTTTTGCGGTAGAAAAGGCGGATGGCGCGGACGTATTGCTCGGCGCGGTGCTGACTTTCGAGTTCCTTCTGGCGGCGGAGGTCCTTGGCAATGATTGGCGCTGCGACGGAGAGGGCGATGAGGATGATCGCGGCCATGACGACTACGGCCAAGAGCAGGTAACCGTCTTCCGATGCGTTCTCGGGGACGGGCGGGTCAGACGTTGCGAGATGGCGAGGAGTTGGCAAGGTCTATTGCTGCTGGAGCGGCAGGGTTTGGGTGTTGTTGTTGCCGAGATCGGTGACGGAGATGCCGAAGGTGAGGATCTGGCCTACCTTGAAGCGCTTGGCGACGATATCGCCGGGGGAGGCGAGGTAGACGTCATCGCCAGAGAGGAGAAAGGCCTGCTTGGGGCCGTTTCCGTGTTGGACGGTGCCGAAAAATTTCAGGGGGATGGGCGGAGGGGGCGGGGGGCCAGGTGGGACGTAAGGGCCGGGTTTGGTGGTCGCAACCGGGCGGGGTGGAGGGACGTTTTTGGGTAGAACGACGGCGGGGGCGACATACGTGGCGGAGAAGATGTTGCGACCGGAGCCGGAATAGACGAGACTTTCGGTGCGCAGCATGGCGGCCTGATCGAGGGTGGGGTCGAGGCTGGCAGCACTGGTGGCGATTCTTTGGGCGGCTACGCCGGGGATGGCTCCTGAACCGCCCGGAGCGGCGGAAGCGGCGGAGGTGGGGGGCCCACCGGGGACAGCGCGGACCGGCGTGGGGGTGTTGGTAACCGGGGCAATCGCTGCGGGTGGTGTGCTGGGGCCGCCGAAGAGGGCGTTGAGGTTATAGAGCAGACCGCAGACGCCTACAGCGCCGAGGACGCCCAGGGTGATGGTCTTCTTGCGATTTTCCGCGCCGCCCTTCATTGTGGGCCTCCCTCAGACCCGGCCGGGGTGACTTCGATGCTGGAAGGTGGAGGAGCCTGGATGGCGGCGCCTTCTTCGGCGCTGGGTGGACGCAGCCAGGTGGTGACGTGAAGACGAAGGTTCACCTGGCCGGTCTGCTGGCCGGTGAGGGTGACGCTGCCGATGACGAAGAACAGCTTGTCACGCTCCATGGCGTTGATGAAGCCGACGACGGAGCGGTATTCGCCGGAGATGGAGGCGTCGATGCGGATCTCGGTGAGCTCGTAGGGACCGTTGGGCAGGACGGGAACGTAGCTGTATTGACCGCGGCTGAAGCGAACTCCTTCGCGGGTGCTGAGGGCGCCGAGTTCGGTAAGGACCTGGGAAAAGACGTAGGGGAGGCGCTTTTGGTAGAAGGCGTCGGCCTGAGTGGTGGACTCGATAAGCTTGTCGTCGATGCCCTGTAGGGGGCGAGCGGCGATGCCGGCGGCGGTGAGCATGGTGCGCTGCTGCGCGATGGCGTCGGCATCACTGGCGCTGACGGCTCCCCAGGCGAGGAGGAGGTGAGCAAGGAGAAAAACGCTGAGGATGACCAGCGCGGCGACGCCGGCGAAATGGAGGTTCACCGCGGTGAGGAGCTGGCGGCCGCGCGCGGTGAGGCGGGGGACGCGGCGCAGCATAGAGGAGCTGTTCGGCGGCGGGAGGACGACGGCCGTGCTCATCGTGGGGCTCCTTGAGAGGTGGTGGGCCGGGACGGACCGGGGTAAGGCTGGAGGTGGACGCCGTCGGCGGGGTAGCCGTGCTGGAGGTTTCTGGTGACGGTGCCTGCCCATGTCGGTCGAGCCCCGGCGGCGGGTGCACTGCGGGAGACAGGCGGGCGGCTATGGGGGACGGTGTAGGCCTCGCCTGGGGGAAGGGGGTTGTAGTCGGCGAGAATGTCGAACTCCACGCCGGCGGGGGCGGGGGGCGCCGGGGGAAGGATGGCAGCGGGACGGGCGGCGTTGCCGTTGGTTTCCTTGAGCTGTGAGGTCTCGCCGACGAGACGGGGCTGGAGGAAGCGGCGGGAACGCTCGAGATTACGGACGAGGCTTACGGCATTGGCGCGCTCGCCGGCGACGCGGAGGCGGATGATGACGTTGCCGTTGGCGGCAACCTGGGGCTCGATGGAGGTGACCTGGACGCCGTTGGGAAGGACGTTTTCGAGGTCCATCATGACGGCGGTCCAGGAGAAGCTCTTGCGCAGAAAGGTGGCGTTGAGGAAATGGGCGCGGCTGAGGACCTGGGCATTGGGGCCCTGGCGGAGACGCTGCTCCGTGCGGAGCTTGCTTTGCTGGGCGGCGATGGTCTGATCGCGGAGACGGTCAAGCTCAAGCTGCTGCTTACCGGCGCGAGCGCTCAGAATGTGGGCGCCGAGGGCGAGCGCAAGGGCGGCGAGGGCGAGGGCGGCCATGATGAGGCGAAGGCGCAGAAAGAAGGGCCTGAGCTCAACGAAGGGGCGGGATGCGAGATTGACCTGGACGCGCATGGGCTAGGTTTTGAGGGCTCCTGTGATGCCGGCAATCCAGCCGCGCGGGACCGAGGCGGACGCGGCGCCGGGCGCGAGATGGGAGGCGTCGATGAGTTCGCGGACGCGCAGGTTGTTTTCCATGGCGATGCCCTGCTCGGCCAGGATGCGGTTGAGGGCGTCGGCTCCCAGGGGTCCGGCGCTGAGCAGAACTTCGGGAGCGACGGCGAGGGAATCCTCAAAATAGGAGACGGCGACGGAGACGGCGCGGGAGATCTCTTCGGCCTGGACGTCGGGCGCGAGCGAATGGATGCGGGGCTCGGCTGAATAGGATCGAGGGCGATCCGCATCGGCGTTGAAGGCGGCTACGTCAGGGGTGTCGAAAGTGGGCGGGGGGGTAAGGATACCGTTGTCGAACTGGGCATTGAGTTCGTCCTGGAGCAGGGGTGATGCGTAAGGGGACCGGCTTACGGGAGCGGCTTCAGCGGCGTACATGTCGAAGGTTGGGGGGGTGCGCGGGGTGAAGGTTTGCGTTTCGGCTTCGCTGCCCAGGCGGACGGCGACGGGCTCGGGAAGAGCGGTGATGCCGTCCGCGTTCTGGGTGGCGGCTTCCGCGTCGAGAAGGTCGGTGTACGGCGTGCGGCCGTGTTCGGGGAGGGGCTGCTGGGCGGCCCACTCCGCCTGGGTATCGTCGCGGTCGACCAAGGGCAGGAAGCCGTCCTGCTCTGGGGCGGCGGCGGAGGTTTCGAAGAGAGTGGCGGGCAGGCCGGCGGGCGTGGGCGCGACGTACTCCGCGAGCTCGATGCCGCGGTGCAGAAGAACAATGCCGGCGCGGACAATGGCGAGGGTGACGCCTAGCGGGTGGGCGTTGACGACCAGGGAAGCGCCTTCCCCCTCTTCGAGGGCGGCGAGGGCGGCAAGGGTGCTGGGGAGGACGGCGCCGGGCTCGTAGCCGGCCTCGCGAGCCAGGGATTCGTATTCGGCGAGGACGTCACGGGGGATGGCGATGGCGAGGACGCGGACCATGGAGCGGCTGGTGCTCATGATTTGAAAGCTGACCATGGCCTCGTCGGCGTCGAAGGGGACAAGCTTTTTGAGGCGGAAGCGGACAATCGGAAGGGCTTCCGAGAACTTGGTGGGGAGGGTGTCAAAGTCGAGGAGGAGGACGCGGACGGCAGCATCGGGGATGATGAGGGTGAGGTCGGCGTTGCGGCCCGGGGCGCGGCCGGCGACCTGCTCGAGAACCCGGCGGAGGGCGGCGAGGACGGCTACGCGGTCAACGAGATTGCCGGGCTTGAGGCCGGGCATGACGGCATTCTCGGCCAGGGTCGCTTTTGCCACGGCGGCGAGCGGAAGTCCGGGCTCGGGTGAGCGTCCGGCGACGACTCCGCCTGTGAGGATCTCGCACGCGAGGCGGGGGCGGTTGCCAGAAGCTTTTGGGAGCAGGTTCATTCAGTGTTTCTAGCTTATCGTGGGCAATGCGTCTGCGCAGCCTGAAGCTTGGACGGAGCAGTGTTGCCGTGGTAACTGACACCTTTGGGTAACGAGATGCCGGCCATGGTCCGGCGCAGGAGGCTAGCGGAGCTGATTGCGATAGAAGAGCCAGGCGATCCCGAAAAGGAGGGCCATGAGGAAGGCGAGTTCGGCATGCTGCACGGCATGGAGCCCAACGTTTACTACGCCGTCAACGGTCCAGGCAATACAACCGACGAGCCAGATCCAGGCGGTTTTCCGCATACGGTGTTGGACGCCAAGCACGCGGGATAGACCCAAGCCAGGTACACACTACTTTAGTAACGTAACGTAAGTTCATCCCCGGGCACCATGTTTGCGTCTGAGACTGGTATGACTTTTGGTGGAGTGTTGCTCTTTTGCTGTGCGGGCATTGCTGTCTGTGCGGCTGTTGTTTTCGCCGTGGAGACTGCCGTGGCTTTTTACTTGCGGGAAGGTGAGAGCTACGTGCAGCCGAAAGCAACGTTGTGGGGTCTGGAGCAGGAGGACCGGGAGGTCAGGCTGGATCGGGCAGCATGACGCTGGCTGGGAGTGAGTGTTTCGGGGACTCCGGTAGACTTGGAAGGAGTCGAGCGTCCAGCGCCGAATCAGGAGAGATCTGTGTCACAGCGTACTTTCAGCATCATCAAGCCGGATGCCGTCCGTAAGGGACTTGCCGGCGCCATTCTTGCCCAGATTGAGAAGGCTGGGTTCAAGGTCGTATCGATCAAGAAGATCTCGCTTACCCAGGAGCAGGCCAAAGGCTTCTATTATGTGCACCAGGAACGGCCGTTTTTTGCGTCGTTGACCCAGTTTATGACCTCGGGGCCGATGTTCCCGATGGTTCTTGAGAAAGAGAATGCGATTGCGGATCTGCGCAAGCTAATGGGCGCGACCGACCCTGCAAAGGCCGAGGAGGGGACGATTCGGAAGATGTTTGCGGATTCCATTGAGGAAAACGCGATACACGGCTCGGATGGGGAAGACACGGCGACATTTGAGATCGGATATTTCTTCGCCGGGTACGAACTGAAGTAGGCTGACTCAGCATATTCTCGGAAGGCTCTGCAATAGGCAGGGCCTTTCGTTGTTTGGCGCGAAACCTCTAACTGATCGGATCCCCTTTATGCCCACTTCTGCTGTTACCGTGACAAGCCGTGCCTGGGGTATCGCCCCGGATGGTTCGGCTGCCCAGAGTTTTAGCCTTGCCAACGATGTGCTGGCGCTGGAGGTCCTTAGCTTCGGGGCGCGGGTGACTTCCCTGCTGGCACCGGACCGTGCAGGCAACGTGGGCGACGTTGTTCTGGGTTTCGCTGCGCTGGAGCCGTATGTCGAACACACGGCCTTTCTGGGATGTACTGTGGGGCGGTACTCGAACCGGATTGGGAAGGGGCGCTTCTCGCTGGAGGGAAGGACTTACCAACTCAGCGCGAATGACGGCGAGAATACGCTGCACGGCGGGGCAGACGGGCTTTGGCACAAAAATTGGGAAGGGCGCGCGTTGCCGGATGGAGTGGAGTTCCGGATCGAGAGCCCCGATGGGGACCAGGGTTTTCCGGGGAACCTGAAGGTGATGGCACGGTACCGGCTGGATGGGCCCAGGGTGGTGCTGGAGTATGAGGCGATGACGGATGAGACGACGGTGATCAATCTGACGAACCATGCTTACTTCAATCTCGCCGGCGAGGGCAGCGCGACGATTCTGGATCATGCGTTGCAGATTGAGGCGGATGCTTTTACGGCAATCGATGAGAACGCGATTCCGCTTGGGAACAGTGAGCCGGTTGCGGGTACACCGTTTGATTTCACTTCGCCGCAGACGATCGGGGAGCGGATCCATGAGACGCATCCGCAACTGCTGAACGGACGGGGGTATGACCACAATTTTGTCCTGCGCGGAGAGGCTGGAAGTTTGCGGCCGGCGGCGACGGTGGTGCATCGGGAGAGTGGACGGCGGTTGCTGGTGGAGACGACGGAGCCCGGGGTGCAGTTCTATTCAGGAAACTACCTGGATGGGAGTTTGGTGGGGCGTTCCGGACGGCCGTACCATTGGCGAAGCTCGTTGTGTCTGGAGACGCAGCACTTTCCGGATTCGCCAAATCAACCAGCGTTTCCGAGCACTATATTGCGGCCGGGGGAGACATTTCGGAGCACAACGGTGTGGACGCTGGGTGTGGAGTGAAGCTCAGCGCTGGAGCGTGAGCAAGCGCATCAGGTCTTTGGGGGCGAGATTGGCAGCGAGGGAGAGCGGCGTTGCGGAGTCTGCGTCGCGGTTTACGGCGTCAGCTGCCAGCCGTCCGCTGCGTACCGCACCCTCCATGGTGGAGGGCCAGCCGGTGCGGGTCCAGTCGCCTGCGAGGTAGAGGCCTTCGCCCAAAGCGTCCGCGGTGGGGCGGAAGCGATCCAGGCCGGGGAGGACGGAGAAGGTGGCGCGGGCTTCTTTGAGGACGCCGGACTTCAGCAGCCTGGCCTGACGGATGTTGGGAAAAAAGAGGTTGAGTTCGCGGAGGGCGTCGGCGAGGATGACGTCCCTGGAGTGCTTCAGTTCTTCGAAGGAGCCGCTGATGGTGAGTTCGAGGTACTGGCCGGTGCCGGGGGTTTCCGGAGCGTTGCGGCGGATACGGGTCTTGTTGAACATCCACTGGATGCGGGTGTCGAGAAGGGCGGCGTGGTCGAGTTCGGCGACTTCCCTGTCGAACCATAGATGGACTGTGGTGATGGGGGCATGGACGAAGTGGGTGAGAGCGTGCTGAAGAGTGGCCGCGCTGGGCAAGATGTCCTGCAGGGACTCGATGAGACGAGATGTCTGTTCGAATGGACCGGCCAGGACTACTTTCGGGGCTTCTACAGCTGTGCCGTCAGCCAGGGTGAGTCGCCAAAGTTCGCTTCCGGTGCGCTCGATGGTCTCCACGCTAGCGCGCAGTTGTATATGCGCTCCTCCCTGCTCCGCGAGGCGGGCGAGAGCGGCGTAGAAGACGGACAAGGGTTGGGTTGGGATGCCCAGGCGACCGCCTTCTGCGCTGGCTAGAAAGGCCTCATGGAAGACCTGGCCTGCGTAGCGGGTGGAGCAGCGTTCGAAGCTGTCGTTCAGGGTGCCGACGATGACGGGTTCCCAGAAGTGACGAACCGATTGTTCGGTTTGGCCCGTGCGCTGCAGCCAGGCGCTGAAGGGCTCCGCGTCGGAGGCGGGATAGCCGCGCAGAAAATGCAGCAGCCCGCGGGCAATGCAGAGCTTGTCGCGGACGCCAAGCATGGGGGCGCGTAGAAAGCTGAGGGTGGAATGGGTGGGAGCCGGGAGGCCTTGACTGCCGATGACGCTGGCGCGCGATGGGCGCTCGGCCGTGGCAGGTTCCAGGAAGGTGATCTCGTCGTACCAGCGAATGTAGCGGTCGGCGCCTGCCTGTCGGCATAGGTCGATCAGGTTTGTGCAGCAGCCTAGGAGGACGTGCTGCGAGTCGATTTCTTCGCCCAGCGCGGGGTGAGCGTAGGAGTAGGCGCGGCCGCCGATGTAGGGTTTGCGTTCGAGTTGGAGGACGTTGGCGCCGGTGCGGGAAAGCGCGACTGTGGCTGCGAGACCTGCTAACCCTGCACCCACGACGATGACGTCCGGCGTTGGCTGCGCCGAGGGGCTCACGCGTTGAGCCTCGGCATGCGGGAGGCGATGAGGCCGCGGCCGAGGATGCCGAGTTTTTCCGAGATATGTACGGAAACACGTTCGCGGAGGACGGCTTCGGGGTCGCGGGCTACGCGGGCGAGGAGCCTGCGGTAGATGGTCGACAGAACTTCCATGGCGGGCCGGGCGTCGGCGTCGAGCAGGGGGATGAGGTCGTCGGCGGCCTTGTAGAACTCGTTGGCGCGGCGAATTTCCTTGAGGAGCAGGCGGCGCATCTCGGGGGAACAGGTGCCGGCTTGGGTTTCTGCGAGGAACTGCTCCGGAGTGATGTTGCAGGCGGCCATGTCTCCGAGGGGCAGGTAGATGCGGCCACGGTCGGCGTCTTCACGAATGTCGCGGAGGATGTTGGTGAGTTGAAAGGCGAGGCCGGTGCGTTCGGCGAGGTTCTCGGCGTAGGAGTCGGCGTAGCCGAAGATGCGGATGCAGACCAGGCCGACGACGGAGGCGACGAGATAGCAGTATCGATACAGGGCGTCGAAGTTTTGGTAAACCTGATAGTCGCGCGGCTGCGCTTGGCCTGGCGTTGTGAGGCTCAACACGGAGACGCCGCTGGTTTGCGTGTCGAGATCCATGGTGGTGCCTGCAATGAGTTCCCCAAGGAGAGTGTCAGGAATCGCGAAGCGTTGCTGCGTGTCGTTCAAGGCTAGAAAGATCGGATCTGTTGCCCTGGCTTCGTGGCGCGATGCCTGCCAAGAGTGCGTCCAGGCGGCCATGGCGGCACGGCGCTCTTCGAGGGTGAGGGACTCGTCGTCCGAGAGGTCATCGGCTTTGCGCATGAAGGCGTAGACGGCGCACATGGCGTCGGACTTGGCTTGCGGGAGGACACGGAAGGCCCAGTAGAAGTTTTTGGCTTCGCGCTTGGCGATGCCGCGGCAAAAGGCGTAGGCGGCTGCGATCGCGGGTGTGGGATTTTCCATCATGCGGGGCCTGGGTGCTCTTTCCGTCGCGGCGTCGAGCGCAGCACCGAGCCGGCTTTGCCGAGCAGAGCCTCACCGAGCAGACGAAGCTTGACGGTTTTGGTTACTACGGGACGGGAGGAGAGCGTGTTGTAATCCTGGGCCGCGATGGCATCGAGAATGGCAAGGCCGCCTTTGATGAAGAGGGAGAGCGTGGCTGCGAGGTCGGGCTTGACGAGTGTGGTGAGGCGGCGGCCATGGAGCAGCCGGGCGCGTGCGTCCTCGACGAGGAAGTGCATCATGGCGCGGAAGTTCGGGTCGAAGCGGCGAGTGGCGACCTGGTCGTCGGTGACGCCGAAGCGTTGCATGATGTCGGCGGGGAGATAGCGACGCTTGCGGTCGAACCAGTCGGTGACGACATCCTGGTAGAAGTTGGCGACTTGCAGGGCAGTGCAGATCTCGTCGGAGAGGTCGAAGAGCTCTTCGTCGTGGTAGCCGGAGACGAGCAGAACGAGGCGGCCGACGGGGTTGGCGGAGAAGCGCGAATACTCTTTGAGGGTCGCGAGCGAGGCGTGGTGGGTATAGCGCTGGTCCTGCTCGAAGGCGGTGATGAGGTCGTCGAAGGGGGCGATGGGCAGGTTGCAGGAGGCGATGGTCGGCTGCAGGGCGACAAAGACGGGGTGACGGGACTTCCCGGGGTCGGTGAAGCACTCGTGGAGCATGGTGCGCCACTCGGCGAGGAGGCGTGTGGCGAGGGCGGTGTCACCGACCTCGTCGACGAGGTCGTCGGAGGTGCGGCAGAAGCCGTAGATGCTGTTGAAGTGGGAACGCAGGGCTTTGGGGAGGAAGAAGGTGGCTACGTGGAAGTTTTCGTAGTGGGTCTCAACAAGACGCTTGCACCAGGCTTGCGCTTGCGCGAGCGTGGGGCGGGTTTCCGGCGTGCGGTATCCAGCCGGTGCACCCTCGAGGGTGCCCTGCAGAGTCACGGTGGCGTTCATGCCAGGACTCCTGAGGCGGCGAGGAGGGCTTCGGCGGTGAGTAAGGGCTCGTGAGGGCCGTGCGGGTAAACGACGGTCTTGATCTCGGGGCGTGTGCCTTCGGCGGGACGCGTCAACATGCGTTCAAAGAGGGCGGGAACATCTTCGAGGGTCGCGGTGCTGGTGAGAAAGGCATCGCAGGCGAACTGGCCGGATTGCAGCATGGCGAAGGCTTTGCGCGCTGTCGCGGGTGTGTGGTGGAAACTGGCTTTGAGGGTGAGATCGGAGTAGTGGAGGAGGTTGGTGTCAAAGGATACCGTGGTGCCTGCGGGTGGGCCGCCGAAAAGATTGACCGTGCCACCTTTGCGCGCCATTTGCACGGCCCATTGCCAGGCTTCCGGGGTGGCTACGGCTTCGAAGACGATGTCGGCCCCGCGCTGGCCGGGCGTGAGAGCGCGGGCGGCGGCAATGACACCGTCTGCGTCGGTGATGCGGAGGACCTGGGCGGCTCCGAGGGCGTGGGCGGTGGCTACCTGGTCGAGGCGCTTGACTACGGCGATGACATGAAGGCCGGCCAGCGAGGCCGCATGGATAAAGAGGAGGCCGATGGGGCCGGCGCCAAGGACGATGGCAGTCTGGCCGGGGCCGGCGCCGGCTTCTTCCATGCCGCGTAGGACACAAGCGAGGGGTTCTGTGAGAGCTGCATGGGCGAGTGCCATTTCGTCGGGAACAAGCAGCGTGTTCTTGGCGACGATACGGGCGGGGACGCGGAGGAACTCGGCGTACGCACCATTGTTGAAGAGCAGGTCTTCGCAGAGATTTTCCTGGCCGTTGCGACAGAAGAAACAGGCGTCGCAGGGGGCTGAGTTGAGCGGCACTACGCGGTCGCCGGGAGCAAAGGCCGTGACACCCTGGCCGACTTCGACGACAATGCCGGCAAGTTCGTGCCCGAAAAGGCGGTCCGCAGTGAGCATTTTGGCGTGATAACCGCGGCGGAATACTTTGAGGTCTGTGCCGCAGGTCAGGGCCGCTTCGACGCGCAGGACGAGTTCGCCCGCGGCAGCCGTGGGTTTCCCTACGCGCTCCAGCCGCAGGTCTTCCCTGCCGTGCAACACCGCACCGAGCATGGTCTCACTCACAGACTCTATTCTCGCACCCGAGGCTGCCGGAATGCCATGCGTCGCGTGAGGGGCCCGGGCATCTGATACCCTGAGCTTTCAGCCGACTGCATGAACCTTGTCTCGCCAGGAGCCTACGCCAAAAGCATCGTCGCTTCGGTGCAGGGATACTCCCTCCTTACGGGGAAAGCTTTGGCGGCGCTGTTCTCCAAGCCCCGCTACTACGCCGACACCTTTATTCAACTTGACTCGATCGGCGTGGGTTCGGTGCCCATTGTGATTCTCGCAGGGTTCTTTACGGGCGCGGTACTCACGCTGCAGTCGACGACGACGCTGAAGCAGTTTGGCGCAGTGGATCTTACCGGGCGGCTGGTGGCGCTTTCCATGGTGAAGGAGCTCGGGCCCGTGCTGACCGGGCTCATGGTTTCCGGACGCAACGCTTCCGGCATGGCCTCCGAGCTTGGGTCCATGAAGGTTTCCGAGCAGATCGATGCGATGCGGGCACTGGGGACTGATCCCATTCGAAAGCTTGTCACACCGCGGATTATTGCCACCGTGAGCATGCTGTTCTTTCTGACCATGATCTCCGACACAATGGGCATCGCCGGCGGTGCGCTGGTAGCGGTAACGCTTTTGCGGCAGAGTGGCGCGGCTTTCTTTCACAATGCGATTTCTGCGCTGGTGGTGGGTGATGTTGTGGAAGGGCTGACGAAGCCGATCTTTTCGGGTTTTTTGATCGCTACGATCGGCTGCTATTACGGGCTTGCGACGACAGGCGGAACACGCGGCGTAGGCAAGGCGACAACTCAGGCTGTGGTTACATCGTCCGTGCTTCTGATCATTGTGGACACGCTTGTGACCA